>NZ_JBFBHW010000029.1:0-109865 GCF_040685395.1 Kitasatospora sp. NPDC088779
TGTCTACTCCGGCGCACACAGATTTTGCGACGCTCTGGGGTGAGGTAACCTTCCGCTGCGCGGCGGCGGCAACCCCCCGAGCCGCCGCCGCGCGCCCGAAGCAGCGAGCCGCACCGCGCGGGGAGGCAGAAGTCGAAGACCTGGTGCCCGTCGGACCGGAGACGGCCCGGAGGGCGGGACGGGAGGCCCTGGTCGAAACGATCACCAAGGCCGTGCCCGGCGGTGACGGCCGGGCCGTCCGTCGGCTACTGGCCCGCTTCGCGGAACTGGCCGCCATCGCCGACCTGTACGCCCTGCGCGACGCCCCCTCGGAAGTTCATTTCGAGCCCGGTGCATGCCGGAGGGGGCGGCGGTGTCGCCGTCCGCCACGACCTCCCCCTCCTCACCGCCGACCGAGCCGGCGCCACGACCGCAGCCCGTTCCCTCGCCGACCGGCTCGCCGCCGCCTACCGCCTCGACCGGGTCGTCTACCGCAACGGCGCCCGCATGCCCGTCCGGGCCTGGGCCGAAGCCGCCCTCGCCGCCCGCTCCGCCGTCGCCCACAACACCGGCACCCTCAACACCGCCCGCGAGTACGGAATCCACCAGGTCGAGGTCTCTGACGGTCACGACTGCGGATGGAACAGCCACCCCGACCCCGACAAGGCCACCCGCACCCTGCGCACAGTCGAGGAAGCCGCCGACTGGCCCATCTCCCACCCGCGGTGCGCGCGGACGTTCGGGTTGAGCCCCGACGCGTCGGACGCGCCGGGCGAGGACAGTGCTGTCACGGCCCCTTGAACGTCCCCTCCCGTGCCGGCTGGGTGGGAACCGCGTGGGGCAAGTCGACTGGGTGATTCGGAAGCCAACCTTGCCTGTTCGATGGCCTGTTCACACCTTTCGGTGCAGCGGGGTCCGGGGCGGGCTGGGACGATCAAGCCGCCGTGCGCACCTGCGCCCGGGCCGTCCGTGAAACGAATTGAGGACCCCTCGCCATGAGCATTCACGACACCGCCCACCCGCAACTGGCCGAGCACTACAGCCGGGCCGCCGAGTCCCACCTCGACCTGATCACAGCCCGGCGGGCTATCGACCCCGACCTGATCGCCGGGCAAGCGGTGATCGTCCCCAAGAAGTTCTCCTACTCCGGGTCCGTGCACTCCTTCTCGGTCCTCGGGGGCGGTTTCTCCGGGGACTTCACCGACGAGAAGGGCGTCGAGTACGAGATCACCGGTGCCGGAGGCGGCCTGAGCGTCGGAGGCGGAGACGTCTGGGGCACCCTGTGGACCAACGGCCACCTGTCCGACTACGCGGGCTGGACCACCCGCTTCGAGGCGACCACCACCGCGGCCATGTTCAACATCAACCTGTGGGGCCTGGACGGCGAGTACATCGGTTCGTTTGTCGGTGGCGGAGCGGAGATGGGCGTCGGCGCCATGGGCGGACAGGGGAAGATCGACATCAAGCACTGACAACCACCACCTCTGGCCGCGCTGCCATCGTGCAGCGGCAGTGCAGGGTGATCGTCTACGCGGTCGGCAAGTAGCACGGGCGCGGTCCCCGGATTCCACCGACTTCTGGAGGCCGCCGGGCTGTCAATGCCTCTCGTTCACGCCGAGGAGCGGGCCATCGCCCGGCGGAGCGCGAGAGCGATCGGGCTCTCCGAGGGACGGTCGCCGTCAGTCCGCACAGACCGGCTGCCAGCCAGTTGCCTCCGGTAGGCGTCATCAGGTGGCGGACGGCTCGTTGGTCCAGGTGCTTGACGCCCCGAAGAAGGAGAACCCCATGCCCGAGCCCGAAGAGTACGTCGACGAGCAGCCCGAACTGGTCGTCCACAGGGTCGCAGACCCGCAGGACGACGGCTCCGACCCCATTGCGGATACCGCCGACCAGGCACTCGGAACGCAGGCACGGACGCGCGCCGGCGGCTTGATGGACCAGGGCCAGATGTAGCAGAGGCCCGGGCGGGTGGGGCTGCCTTACGGCAGCCCCACCCGCCCCCAGTGGTGGAGGACTGCGTCGGCGGGCGAATCCACCGCGCGTTGGCGCAGAGCGCCGGGTGCAAATGGCGGCTCGCACGGGCGTGACCGGCAGGTCGGGCTGCGGGTAGCTGTGCCGGATCCGCCTCGCGGGCGGATGCACTGCTGCGAGGCGGATCCGGTCCGGGTGCTGCTTCTGCGGGGTTAGGGGTTCTCGACCTCGACGGCGTAGAGGCCGCGGAGGCGGCCGTCGCCGGCGTCGGACTGGGAGGGGTAGAGGATCTGGACGTCGACGGGCAGCGGGGTGCCGGGGTCGATGGTGTGGGAGCCGTCGTTGGGGGACCCAAGGACGACCGTTCCCTCCAGGCCGTCCTTGATGACCCGGTACCACTGGGTCTGCTGGGGGTTGACGCGGGTGCGCGCGGGGACGTCGAAGGCGATCTCCCAGGCTGTCACGCGGTGTTCGTTGGCGGCCAGGGTGAGGTTGTAGCTGACGAGCCAACCCTTGGCGTCCTCGGGCCAGGTCTGGTCCCACTGCCCGGCGATCTTCTGGCCGACGGTGATCAGCGGCAGTTCGGCAGTGGTGGTGACCTGGCCGGACTGCTGGGCCGCGGTATTGGCGCGGGTGGCGGAGGTGATCCGGCTCGTGGCGGTGAAGTCGCCTTCGTGGTGAGGGTCGACGGTGCCCCTCAAGGTGATCACCGCCTTGCTGCCCTTGGGCAGGCTGAGCGGCTGGTGGAGTTCGCCGTCGGTAGCGGTTCCCGGGCCGCACACCGCGCCGTTCTCCCCGCGGCATGTCACCTCCACGTCGAGCAACTGGACGGGGACGTCGCCGCGCACGACGGCGTCGGGGGCGTCGTTGGGCCCGTGGTTCTGGACGCCGATGGTGTAGGAGATCCGATGGCCGGCCTTGGCGGTCAGCGGGCCGCTCATCTCCAGCGGCATGGCGACGGGCAGGGCGACGGTGAGGTTGCGGATGCGGTGGGCGGCGGTGGCCCCGCCGGTGCCGGCGCCGAACCCGAGCTTGAACGTCGCGGGCATCTGCACCTGGCCCGGGCCGGCGGCCAGGTCGAGATTGTCGATCAGCACCGCGCCGTTGGGGTCCGAGGTGCTGGAGCGCCGCACCGTCAGGCGCCCGCCGATGACGGTCACCTGCAGATGGGCCCCCACCCCCCAGCCGCCCCGGAACCCACCCGGCACCTCGACACCGGCCAGCCAGGCGAAGCCCGTGAGCAGGTCCCCGGAGCCGCGCACACCCACAGTGTCGGGGCTGCGGCCGGGACCGCCGGGGCCGCATGAGGGGGCGGCGAAGTTCCCGAAGTTGTCGAAGCCGACGCCCACATAGCCGGCAGTGACGCCGGGAAGGTTGACCGAGCCGTCCTTGATGTAGGAGTAGCCCAGCGCCCCGCCGCGGGCCCCGGGCTGCGTGGTACGGCTCCCGTCGATCAGGTAGAGGCTGAACCCGTCCCCGAGACCCTGGGCCCCGCCGCCCTCACAGGAGTAGTCGAAGTCGATGCTCACCCCGAGCGAGGAGGAGAACGGTTGGTCCAGGAACGCCGTACCCGCCTTCGAGGGGGTGTTCGGCGTCAGCTCCAGGGCGCCCTCGTTCAGCCGCGCGCTACCCAGCAACTGCCAGTGCTCATTCTCCGGGGCTGTGCCGGTGAACGACTCGGTGATGGGGAACTGCACCTGCTGCTGCGCGGCGTCGGGCGTCTGACCCGTCATGGAAGCTCCTCTTCGCTGGACCGGCACCTTCTCGCGGCCCGCAGTGGACGCGAACCGCAGGGACCGTGACGGCCCCGGCGCTGACCATGCCCAAACCCCCGACATCGTACGCCTGGAGGCCTACACAAAGTGACGATAGATCACCTGTGAGTGTCGCGCGGATGTGCGGGGGCCGGGGGGGAGAGATGGGAGCGCCGCGTCTGCGATGCGGCCGTGTGGGAAGTGGGGTGCGGTGGTGTCCGCCGTTGGTGTGCCGGAGGCCGCTGGGCGCGGTGCGACCGGCCTGGCGGCCCTCGGGGTGGGCGGGGCGGTGGTGGTCACGTGCGGGTGATGGTGAAGGGGATGTGCTTGCGGAGGTCCTGGACGAAGACCTTTCCTTCCAGGACTGCGTCACCGACGGCAGCCACCAGCAGCAGGCCGCCGAACTCGACCGGGCGATCGACACCCTGACCCGGCGCTCGCCCTGGCAGCCGCCGTCCTGCGCCGGCCCTGAGCTCAGTCCTGAGCTGCGCCGAGCCACCTGTCGAGCGCCTCGCCGAGCCCGTCCGGGGCCTCACCGCTGTCGCCCGCCCAGGCGACGAAGCCGTCCGGGCGGACCAGCAGGGCGGCCGGCGTGGGCTGTTCGGGGCAGGGGGAAGTCACGATCCGCAACCGGTCGCGGTGGCCGTCGGCGCGGGCGCGCAGCTCGGGGTCGTCGGTGAGGTCCAGCAGCAGCGCGCGGCCGTCGTGCAGGTGGTCGGCCAGTTTGCTGCCGTCGGCGAGTGCGAGGTCCGGTGCGCTGCGGCCCACCAGCGGGTGTTCGCCGGGCAGGTCGTAGCGCTGCCACACGCCGGAGAGCTGCTTGACGAAGTAGGTCGTCCCGGCCGCGGTGTCGGCCAGCTGGGCGACGACGTTGCGCAGCGCGCCGCTGCCCGGCTCGGGCCGCATCAGCGCGACCTGCGCCCTCGTCCAGTCCAGGACCCAGGCGCCGATCGGGTGCCGCTCGGCGGTGTAGCTGTCCAGCAGGCCCTCCGGCGCCCAGCCCTGCACGGTGGCGGCGAGCTTCCAGCCGAGGTTGATCGCGTCGCCGATGCCGAGGTTGAGCCCCTGGCCGCCGAACGGGGAGTGCACGTGCGCCGCGTCGCCGGCCAGCAGCACCCGGCCCGCGCGGTAGGTGCTCGCCTGGCGGGCGTTGTCCGTGAAGCGGGTCGCGCTGTGCACCTTGGTGATCGTCACGTCCACGCCGCTGACGTTGCGCAGGCTGGCCTGCAACTCCTCGGTGGTGACCGGCGACTGGCGGTCCGCGGGCGGACCGTCGAACTCCACGGTGAGGATCCGGCCCGGCACCGGCCCGTGCACGTACGTCCCGACCGAGGTCCGGTTCCAGCCGGCGCCCAGGGCCTCGGAGCCGGTCATCTCCACTATCGCCTGGTGGCCGGTGATCTCCGGGGCCGTGCCGGGGAAGTCGAACCCGGCGAGCCGGCGCACCGTGCTGCGGCCGCCGTCGCACCCGACCAGCCAGCCGGTTCGGATCGGCGCACCGCCGTCGGTGTGCACGGTCACCCCGTGCTCGTCGGTGTCGAAGCCGGTCAACTCCACGCCCCGGCGCAGCTCGACGCCCAGCTCGGCCGCTCGCTCGCCGAGCACGTGCTCCAGGGCGGCCTGCGGGACGAGGGCGGCCTTGTCGACGGGGCCGCGGTCGGCGAAGTCGGGGTCGTCGGCGGGGTCGAAGCGGTCGAAGCTCAGCATGATTCCGGCGAAGTGCCCGGCGATCCGCTGCGGCGCCCGCGTGGGCACTGCGCTGTCGGCGGGCACTTCGCCGTTGGTGGGCGGCCCGCCCGGGCGGCGCTGCCGGGTGAACTGGGCGAACTTCTCCATTGCCTGCGCGTGGATCTCTTCGAGCGCCGGGAGCAGCCCGCGCCGGTAGAAGGCCTCCACGCTGGGCGTGTTGATGGCGCCCGCCTTGACCGTCTGGTCCACCTCGGTGAGTCGTTCGATGACCAGCACCGAGGTTCCGGCGAGCCGGATCTCGCAGGCCAGCATCAGCCCGACCGGCCCGCCGCCCGCCACCACCACGTCGTAGTCCGTGCCTGCGTCCGTGCCTACGTCGGTGCCTGCGTCTGTGCTCATGTCCGTGTTCATGTCCGTGTTCATGACTTCACTGTAGTCACTAAAAATCTGTGGTGGGTATAATTTCGGTCATGGATGTAGCCAGGACCCCAGACGCCGGCGACGAACCGCAGTCCCGGAACCTCACGATGCGTCAGCGCAAGAAGGTGCAGACCCGGCAGCGGATCTCCGGCGTGGCCACCACCCTGTTCCTGGCGCGCGGGTTCGACCAGGTCACCGTCGCCGAGGTGGCCGAGGCGGCGGAGGTCTCGACCATGACGGTCTTCAACTACTTCCCGCGCAAGGAGGACCTCTTCCTGGACCGGATCCCGGAGGCTGTCGAGCTGTTCACGAGCGCGGTGCGCGACCGCCCGGCCGCCGAGTCCCCACTCGCCGCGCTGCATCGCCTGATTCTCGAACTCATCGACGAGGGCTACCCGTTGGCGGCTCTGCGGGATCGCTTCACGGCCTTCTGGCAGGTCGTGGTGGACTCCCCGTCGCTGCGGGCGCGGGCCCGCGAAGGCGTCGAGGAGCTGGAGGGCGCGCTGGCCGGGGTGATCGCGCAGACCTCGCCGGACCCGCAGCCCCGGCTGACCGCCGCGCTCGCCGTCGCCGCCTATCGCACCGGCTGCCTCACCTCTGCGGGCCGGATGCTGGCGGGGGAGAGTGCGGCGGCGGTCGACCCCGATCATCGCGCCCTGCTGGACGCGGCCTTCGGTGCGCTCAGGCGGGCGCTGCCGCTGTCGTAGCGCCATCGCGGTCGTAGCGCCGCCGTGGGCGCGAACGCGAACGGCGAACGGCGGGCGGCCGACAGGCCGAAGTGGCCTGCGGTCGCCCGCCGTTCAAAATCCCCGCGACTACTCGACGACGAGCGAGACCGGGATGGCCCCGGGTGGGTTTCGCGGGCGCCTTGGCCGGACCCCCAATAGCCGCTGGCCGGGTCGCCCGTCCTTCGGCCACCTGGGATCGGTGTGGCTGCGATCGGGTCTGCGGTCAGCTCTCGACCATGAAGGAGCGCGGGTGCGAGTTGAACCTGACCGAACGGCCGGCCGACACGCTGAACAGCGACCCGCCGGTGCAGTCCTCGCCCCAGTAGAAGCGGACCGTGCTGTCCGTCGCGTTGTTCACGCCTGACAGGGGCCCCTGTGCCTCCCTCGGTACGTCGTAGCAGCCGGGGGCCGGGTCGAGGTACGGCACGCCCGGGCCGCTGCCCGACCCGCCGGGGAAGATCACGTTGTAGAACGTCAGGGTGCCCGTGGCGGCCTGGGCGGACGTGGGGACGGCCACGGCCAGCGTCCCTGCGGCGATGAGGGTACCGATCGTCGTGACGAGGCGTCGCATGATGGGACCTCCGGTACGCCGGGTCGCCAGGTGCGACCCGTGATCGCAACCAACGGTAAGGCTGCGTACGCGAATCGTCACCGGCGTGAAGGGGCGCGAACGGCGCGCGAGGGCCGTGCCCCTGCCAGGTGAAAGCCCGACGGGGGCGCCGTCCCGTCGGGCCTCCGTGGTGCCGATGACCTGCGGGTGCTCCGAGTCGGGCACTGCGCTTGAACCCTTCCCGTCGCCGCCGTGGCGCCCGCCCGTCCGCGGCCGGAACGGGAAGGGCCCCTGGGGTGGGAGTGGGGCTCCCGGCCCGGGGGCCCGTGGTGCGTCCGGCTGGTCAGGACGCTGTGGCAGCGCCGATCAGTGGTCGGTGGCAGGCCACCGCGCGGCCTGGTGCCACCTCCCGCAGCTGCGGTTCCTCGGTGGCGCAGCGGGTGTCGGCCAGGGGGCAGCGGGTGCGGAAGCGGCAGCCGCTGGGCGGGGCGAGGGGGGAGGGCGGGTCGGTGGGGAGGAGGCCGGTGTCGCGCAGCGGGCGGCCGGGTTCGGGGACGGCGGCGAGCAGGGCGGCGGTGTAGGGGTGGGCCGGGGCGGCGAGGACGGCCTCGGTGGGGCCGCGTTCGCAGATGCGGCCGAGTTGGAGCACAGCCACCTCGTCGCTCACCGCGCGGACCACGCCGAGGTCGTGGGAGATGAAGAGGCCGGCCAGTCCGCGTTCCTCGGTGAGCCCGCGCAGCAGGTTGAGCACGGTGGCCTGGGCCGAGACGTCGAGGGCGGAGACCGCCTCGTCGGCGATCAGGACGCGCGGTCCGGCGGCCAGGGCCCGGGCGATGGCGACCCGTTGGGCCTGCCCGCCGGAGAGCTGGTGGGGGCGGCGGTCGCCGAACAGGGCGGGCGGGAGGCCGACGGCCGACAGCTGCTCGGTGACGACCTGCTCGCGGTCGCGGGCCGGGTCGGGGTGGGCGTCGAGGGGTTCGGCGACCAGGTCGCGGACCCGGCGGTGCGGGTTGAGGGAGGAGAGCGGGTCCTGGAACACCAGCTGGAGGCGGGGCCGGACGGCCCGCAGGGCGCGCGGGGAGAGGGTGGCGAGGTCGGTGCCGTCGAGGGTGACGGTGCCGGTGGTGGGTGGGGGCAGCCGCAGCAGGGCCTTGGCGATGCTGCTCTTGCCGGAGCCGGACTCGCCGACCAGGGCGAGGGTGCGGCGCGGGTGGAGGGCCAGGTCGACGCCGCTGACGGCGTGCAGCGGGCCGGAGCGGGTGCGGTGGACGACGCTGAGGCCGGTGGCCTCCAGGACGGCCGTTCCGGGAGCGGCGGCGCCGGGAGCGACGGCTTCGGGGGCAGCGGCGTCGGGGGCGGTGGTCATGCCGCGGGCTCCAGTTCGTCGGGTGAGGGCGAGGGCGAGGGCGACGGCGCGTCAGGCGGCGCGGTGAGCGGGAAGTGGCAGGCGGCGGTATGGCCGTCCGCCGCGGTGTGGGTGGGCGGCGCGGTCGTGGTGCACAGGTCCGTCGCCAGTTCGCAGCGCGGGGCGAAGGGGCAGCCGGGGGTGGGCCGGGTGAGGTCGGGCGGCGAGCCGGGGATCGCGGGCAGGGTGCGGCGCAGCGGGCCGGTGACCCGGGGTACGGAGCGCAGCAGGGCCGCGGTGTAGGGGTGCCGGGGGTGGCGGGTGACGGCCTCGGTGGGGCCGGTCTCCACGATCCGGCCGCCGTACATGACGGCGATCCGGCGGGCCCGCCCGTACAGCAGGCCGATGTCGTGGGTGATCAGCAGGGTGGCGAGGCCGCGGCTGCGCCGGTGCTGGTCGAGCAGGTCCAGGACGGTGCGCTGGACGGTGACGTCGAGGGCGGTGGTGGGTTCGTCGGCGAGCAGCAGGGCGGGTTCGCCGGCCAGGGCGGCGGCGATGCCGACGCGCTGGCGCAGGCCGCCGGAGAGCTCGTGCGGGTGGGCGCGGGCCCGCCGGGCGGGGTCGGGGACGTCGACGGCGGCGAGCAACTCGGTGGCGGTGCGCAGCCGTTCGCGCCGGGAGAGCCGGCGCCGGTTGGTGAGGGACTCGGTGACCTGGTCGGCGATCCGGACCACCGGGTTGAGCGAGGTCATCGGGTCCTGGTGGACCATGGCGATGCCGGTGCCGAGCAGTTCGGCGCGGCGGGTGCGGGAGGCGGCGAGCAGGTCCTCGCCGTTCAGCCGGATCTCGCCGGTGGCGACGGCCCTGGTGGTGCGGGACTCGACGCCGAGGACGGCGCGGGCGAGCACGGACTTGCCGGAGCCGGACTCGCCGACCACGCCGAGGCACTCGCCGGCCGCGATGGTGAGGCTGACGCCGTGCAGGACGTGCAGGGCACGGCCGTCGGGGGTGTGCAGGACGGTGTCCAGCGAGCGGACGTCGAGCACCGGGACGTCGAGGGCGGGGACGTCCAGGGCGGGTTCGTCGAGGTCGGGGGCGGAGGTCATCCGCGCGCTCCCTTCGGGCCGGCGGGACCACCCGAACGCAGGTGCTCCCCGAGGTAGTTGAGGGCGAGGACGGTCAGGCAGAGCACGGCCGCGGGCGCCAGCGAGATCCACGGCGCGCTGCCGAGGGCCGTGCGCCCCTCGGCGATGATGCCGCCCCAGGAGGGCTCCGGCGGGCGCAGCCCGAAGCCGAGGAAGCTGAGCGAGCCCTCGGCGACGATGGCGACGGTGGTGGCGGTGAAGGCGAAGGTGAGGGCGGCCGGCGCGACGTGCGGGACGATCTCGCGGCGCAGGACGCGCAGCGGGGCGGTGCCGAGCATGCGGGCGGCCTGGACGAAGCCGCGTTCGCTGAGCGAGAGCACGACGGCGCGCACCACCCGGGTGAAGTGCGGGACGGTGAACAGCCCGATCAGCGTGCCGATCACGGTGAGGCTGGGGCCGCGCAGCGAGACCGCGATCATCACCAGGATCAGGCTGGGCACGGACATCAGCAGGTCGGTCGCGAAGCCGATCGCCTTGTCGAGCGGGCCGCGGAACCAGCCGGCGGCGAGGCCGAGCGTTCCGCCGCCGAGTAGGCCGACCAGGATGGTGAGGGCGGCGACGGTGAAGGAGGCGCGGGCGCCGGCGACGGTGCGTTGCAGGACGTCCCGTCCGGCGCTGTCGGTGCCCAGCCAGTGGCCGGGGCCGGGGGCGGCGGCGGGGTGGGCGAAGTCGCCGTGCAGCGGGTCGAAGCCGGGCAGCAGGGGCAGCAGCAGGGCGGCGAGGGCGACGACGGCCAGCCAGGCCCCGGCGGCGAGCACGCCGGCGGGGGGCCGGCGGCGGGCGGTGCGCGCCGCGACCGTCTCGACGGTCACGACTGGGGTCTCAGCGGTGCTCATGGGCGATCCTCGGGTCGATCGTGCGGTACAGCAGGTCGACCGCGAAGGTGGCCGCGACCACGCCGACGGCGCTGACCACCACCACGGCCTGGACGACGGGGAAGTCCCGGCCGGAGATGGCCCCGGCGGCCAGGCTGCCGACGCCGGGCACCGCGAACAGCGACTCGACCAGCACCGAGCCGCCCAGCGAGGTGCCGATGCCGATGCCGACCAGGGTGACCAGCGGCAGGCTGGACGGTCGCAGGGCGCGGCGCAGCAGCAGCCGGGTGGTGCCCATGCCGCGGCTGCGGGCGGCGGCGATGTACGGCTGGTCGAGGGTGTCGAGCAGTTGTCCGCGCAGGGTGCGGGTGAACACGGCGGCCTCGGTGAGGCCGAGGGTGAGGGCGGGCAGCACCAGGTGGCGCAGGTTCTCGGCCGGGTCCTCGGTGAACGGGGTCCAGCCGGTGGCGGGCAGGATGCGCAGTTGGACGGCGGCGAGCCAGATGAGCAGCAGGCCGAGGGCGAAGCCGGGGACGGCGAGCCAGCCGAAGGTGCCGGCGGTGGCGATCCGGTCGAAGGTGCCGCCGGGCCGCCAGGCGGAGAGCAGGGCGACGGGCACGGCCAGGGCGAGCGCCACCAGCTGGGCGGCGAGGAAGAGTTCGAGGGTGACGGGGATGCGGTCGGCGAGTTCGGTGGTGACGGCGGCTCCGGTGGACAGCGAGTGGCCGAGGTCGCCGTGCAGGGCGTCGGCGATCCACTGCCAGGTGGCGGCGAACAGATTGCGGTCCAGGCCGAGCCCGGCCTCGTAGGCGGAGATCTGTTCGGGGGTGGCGGTGGGGCCGAGGGCGGCGACGGCGGGGGAGCCCGGCATCAGGTGGGGCAGGTACAGGGCGGCGACGGTGACCAGCAGCAGCACGGCCGCGGCGCGGCCGAGCCGCCCGCCGTGGCGCAGCGCGGTGCTGGTGCGGGGGGTCACCGCTTCACCCACAGGGGGGCGGGGGAGACGTTGAGGACGGTGCGCTTGGACAGGTCGGGCAGTCCGCCGACCTTGGCGCCGGCGAGGAAGCCGACGGTGTTCTCGGTGAGGAAGGCCATCGGCACCTCGCCGACGACCCGCCGGGCGGCCTGCTGGTAGGCGGCCGCACGCTTGGCGGGGTCGGTCGAGGCGCGGCCCTCGGCGATCGCCTTCGAGGTCTCCGGGTCGGACCAACTCATGAAGTTGTAGGGCGAGTTGGACAGGTAGAGATTGGTGAGCGCGGTGTCGGTGTCGCCGAACATGCTGGTGGGGAAGTCGATCACCTGGAACTTGCGCTGGAGCATCGCGGTGCCCAGGCCCGCGGCGTCGAGAGGCTTGATGGTCACCTTGATCCCGGCCTCACCGAGCATCTGCTGGATCACGGTGGCGCGCTGCTGGCCCTCGGGGCGGCTGTCGACGAGGTAGTCGAAGGCGAGGTCGGGGTGGCCGGACTCGGCGAGCAGGTCCCGGGCCTTGGCCGGGTCGTGGGCCGGGTACCCGGCGGCGGTGCGGTACGGGGAGCGGGAGCCGATCGGGCCGTCCGAGACCTTGCCCTGGTCGAGGGAGACGACCTTCTCCAGGGCCTCGCGGTCGATCGCGTACTGCACGGCCCGGCGGACCCGCACGTCGTCGAAGGGCGTCGACGCGGTGTTGAAGACCATGGTGGTGGTGCCGCCGGGCCCGGTGGCGCTGCGCAGCCCGTCGGCGGCGGCCTGCTTGAGCTGGCCGGGCGTCTCGGTCCAGATCAGGTCGGTGTCGCCGGAGCGCAGCGACTGGTAGCGGCTGTCGGTGTCGGTGAGCACCCGGTAGACGAGCTTGTCGGCGTGGCCCTTGGCGCCCCAGTACGCGGGGTTGCGGGTGAGGGTGACGGAGACTCCGGGTTGCACGCTCTCCACGGTGTACGGGCCGGAGCCGACGGCGGGGGAGTCGCCGGCCGGGGCCTCGGAGACGTAGCCGAGGGAGCGGGTGAATATGTTCGGGAAGGCGGCGTCGGGCGCCTTGAGGGTGAAGGTGAGGGTGGTCGGGCCGGAGACGGTGGTGGCGCCGATGGTGGCTGCGTCGATGGCGCAGGCGCACTTGCTCTCCGGCTTGGCGAGCCGGGTGACGTGGTCGGCGACGGCCTGGGCGTCCAGCGGCTTGCCGTCGCCGAACTTCACGCCCTCGTGCAGGTCGAGGGTCCAGACCGTGGCGTCCGCGTTGGGGGTGAAGGACTTGGCGAGGTAGGGCTGGACGGCGCCGTTGTCGCCGTTGACCATCAGCGGGTCGTACAGGGCGTTGGCGAGGACCATCATCGGCATCGAGGTCAGGGTGCCGTCGGCCGGGTCGAGCTTGGCGAACGGCCGGTCCAGGCCGATCTTGAGCGTGCCGCCGTCCACGGCAGGCCCGTCGTTCGCCGCGCCGGTGTTCCCGGCGCCGGAGCCGGAGACCGCGTCGTCGGAGGCGGAGCAGGCGGTGAGGGTGAGCGCGGCCGTGCAGGCCGCCGCTACCAGGAGGTGGGTGTGCCGCTTCATGGTTCCTCGGTTCGGGGGAGTGGGGGCGGCCTGGGGGAGTGCGACCGCCGACGCCCCACACCATTCCGGAAGTGGCAGTACTGCCAAAAGGCAGTTGTGCAAATTTCAGATGACGGAACCCGGAAGAGTCGGCGCTCGCCTTGAGCGAGCACGGTCGGACGTGATTCGGTACTGACAGCCGCCCCCTCGGCGGCCCCATCCACACTCAACTCACCGAGAGGAAACGGAAGAACCATGCAGGGGACGGACACCGCGGCGGAGCAGGGCATGCGCGACCGCAAGAAGGCGCGCACCCGCGACACCATCCGCACCGCGGCGCTCGACCTCTTCGAGGAGCAGGGGTTCGAGCGCACCACCGTGGACCAGATCTGCCGCCGCGCCGACATCGCCCACCGCACGTTCTTCCGCTACTACCCGGCCAAGGAGGCTCTGCTGTTCGGCTGGGACTTCGGCCAGGCCATCCTCGACGCCTTCGCCGCCGCCCCCGCCGAACTCCCGCTCTGGGCCGCGCTCGACCACGCGCTGACCGCCACCGGCGGCCGGCTGGAAGAGCCCGTCGAGCACACCGAGCGCCGCCGCCGGCTGCGCCGGAGCCTGATCGAGGTGCAGGGTTCCGTGCACAACTACGCCGTGGTCGTGATCGACAGCTTCACCGAACGCACCGTCACCATCGCGGCCGAGCGGCTCGGCGTGGACCCGGCCACCGACCTGCGTCCGACCGCGCTCGGCGCGCAGTTCGGCGGCATGGTGCGCCACCACGTCCTGATCGCGTCCGAGACCGGCACGGTGGCCGACTGGCACAAGGCCTACCGGGACGTGCTCGACACCACCGGCTGACCCGAGCCGACACCCCTACACCCCGTCACCCCGTCACCCCTACACCCCGTCACCACTGGGCGATGCCGCCGGCCGTCCGGACGGCACCGCGCGCCCTTT
Organism: Kitasatospora sp. NPDC088779; assembly: GCF_040685395.1. Lineage (NCBI taxonomy): Bacteria > Bacillati > Actinomycetota > Actinomycetes > Kitasatosporales > Streptomycetaceae > Kitasatospora > Kitasatospora sp. NPDC088779. The sequence goes on from NZ_JBFBHW010000029.1 coordinate 13,859, forward strand.
CGCCGCCGGCCCTGCCCTTTCTCTCCCCCTCGTGCGGCCCGCCGCACACCTTCACCACCTGCTTCGCACTTCCTGAAAGGCCCCCCGCATGTCCCTGGTCAACTTCCGCGACCCCGCAGCGCTCGCCGACCCCGCGAGCCGGTGGATCCGCCCCGGCACCCTGTTCCGCTCCGCCCAGCCCTTCCCCGCCGCCGACGAGGCCGTCGTCGCCCAGCTGCGCGAGCACGGCATCACCACCATCGTCGACCTCCGGGGCGAGTCCGAGAGCCGCCCCGAGGACTGGGCCGCCGCCGAGGCCGCCGGCATCGCCGTCGTCCTCGCCCGGATCGAGCCGACCAACGACGAACTGGCGCAGGCCATGCGGGCCATGACCACCGCCGAGGACCTCGGCGCCTTCTACCTGCTGATGGCCGAGTCCGCGCCGCAGGGGCTGGCCGCCGCCGCCGAGGCCACCGTCCGCCCGGGCGGCGTGCTGGTGCACTGCGCGGCCGGCAAGGACCGCACCGGGCTGCTCACCGCGCTGCTGCTGGAGCTGCTCGGGGTGCCCGCCGAGGAGATCGTCGCCGACTACGCCCGCACCAACGAGGCGATCGAGCAGATCTGGGCCGGCCTCGCCGACCGCAACCGCGCCGCCCTCAACGAGGTCGAGGCCGGCCGGCTGGTCGTCCCCGCCCCGCTGCTGGAGGCGCCCGCCGGGGCGATGAGCACCTTCCTCGACCTGGTCCGCGCCAAGCACGGCGGCGCCGAGGGCTTCCTGACCGCCTGCGGGGTCACCGCCGAGACCCTGGACGGCTTCCGCGCCAAGGCCGCCGCCCGCGCCGCCGCCAGCACCGAGGCCGGTACCGCCGCCAGCACCGAGGCCCGTACCGCCGCGTCGAACACCGCCGAGGTGACGGCATGCTGACCCTGCTGCGGCACACCGACGGCACGCCCTTCCGCGACCTCAACCACAACGGCACCATGGAGCCCTACGAGGACCCGCGGCTGCCCGTCGAGGAGCGGGTCGAGGACCTCCTCACCCGGATGACCTTGCAGGAGAAGGCCGCGCTGATGCTGCACGGCCGGATGCTCCCCGGCGACCAGGGCCCGTTCCCCTCCGGCGCCCGCCTGATCACCGAGCGCGGCCTCACCCACTTCGCCATGATGGCCGTCCCCGACCCGCGCGCGATGGCCGAGTGGAACAACCACGTCCAGGACCTCGCCGCGGTCGGCCGGCTGGGCATCCCCGTCACCCTCTCCTCCGACCCCCGGCACGGCTTCACCGCCAACCCGGCCACCGCCCACACCGGTGGCGGCTTCAGCACCGGCCCCGAGCCGATCGGACTCGCCGCCACCGACGACCCCGACCTGGTGCGGCGCTACGCCGACCTGATCCGCCGCGAGCTGTGCGCCGTCGGCATCCGGGTCGCCATCCACCCGATGGCCGACCTCGCCACCGAGCCCCGCTGGGCCCGGATCAGCGGCACCTTCGGGGAGGACCCGGAGCGCGCCTCGCGGATGATCACCGCCTACATCGAGGGTCTCCAGGGCGGGCCGATCGGCCCGGACAGCGTCGCCTGCATGACCAAGCACTTCCCCGGCGGCGGCCCGCAGGCCGCCGGCGAGGACTCCCACTTCGCCGCCGGCCGCCGACTGGTCTACCCCGGCGGCGAGTTCGAGACCCACCTGCGCCCCTTCGAGGCCGCCTTCGCCGCGGGCACCGCGCAGATCATGCCCGCCTACGCGATCCCCTCCGGCAGCGGCCTCGCCGAGGTCGGCGCCAACTTCAACCGGGACGTCATCACCGGCCTGCTGCGCGGGCGCTACGGCTTCGACGGCGTGGTCTGCACCGACTTCAACGCCATCACCGGCATGGACGTCCCCGGAGTGGTCACGCTGCCCCCGCGGCACTGGGGCGTCGAGGAGCTGTCCGTCGCCGAGCAGGTCGTGCTCACCCTGGACGCGGGCGCCGACCAGCTCGGCGGCGAGACGGACCCGGAGCTGATCCTGGCCGCCGTCCGTTCCGGCGCCGTCACCGAGGCCCGGCTCGACGAGTCGGTCCGCCGCATCCTGCGCGACAAGTTCCGCCTCGGCCTCTTCGCCGACCCGTACGTCGACCCGGAGGCCGCCGCCGACCTGGTCGGCACCCCGGAGGGCCGGGCGCTCGGCCGCGAGGTCCAGCGCCGCTCGGTGGTCCACCTGGCCGGCGAGCCGCGCACCGCCACCCGGCTGTACGTCGAGGGCGTCGACCCCGCCGTCGCCGCCGGGTACGGCACCCTCGTCGAGGAGCCGGAGCGGGCCGAGCTGGCCGTGATCCGCCTCGCCACCCCGTACGAGCGGCGCGAAGGGCTGCTGGAGCAGCACTTCCACAGCGGCTCGCTGGAGTTCGAGTCGGCCGAGGTCGACCGCCTCACCGCGCTGGCCGCCACCGTGCCCACGGTGTTCGCCGCCCAGCTGGAGCGGCCCGCCGTGCTCACCCCGCTCGCCCCGCACGCGGTGCTGCTGATCGGCGAGTTCGGCGCCGCGGACGAGGTCGTGCTGGACGCCGCGCTCGGCCGGGCTCCGATGACCGCGACGCTCCCGTTCGACCTCCCCCGCTCGGACGCCGCCGTCGCCTCCTCCCGCGAGGACGTGCCCTTCGACACCCGCGCCCCGCTCTTCCGGCACGGGCATCGGGCCACCGGGGAGAACCGGGCCGCCGGGAAGGGCTGAGGCATCCGGGGTCGGGGCCTGCCACGGACCAGCGGACCGGTGGCAGGCCCCGGCGCGGGCGGAGCCGAGCCGCTGATCAGACCGGATGAATTACCGGCGCTCTCGCCCGTCCGTCGGTGTGTGCGGCCGACCGATCGGGTACCGGTGCATTCCGTCCGCCTCCCCCCATCCGGCCCGCGCGGCCCAGACCTGGAGGTCCGCATGTCCACCGACTCCAGCGCACGGAACTGCCCGTTCGACTTCGCCGAGACCCTAGAGTTCGACCCGACGCTCCGGCAGCTCATGAACGACGCACCGGTCAGCCGCATCCGCCTCCCCTACGGCGAGGGGGAGGCCTGGCTCGTCACGGGGTACGACGACGTGCGCACGGTCACCACCGACCGGCGGTTCAGCCGCCACGCCATCGTCGGCCGGGACTTCCCGCGGATGACCCCCGAGCCGATCGTCCAGGCCGAGGCGATCAACGTCATGGACCCTCCCGCCAGCGCCCGCCTGCGCAGCCTGGTGTCCAAGGGCTTCACCCCCGACCACATCGAGCGGATGAGGGACCGCACCCAGCACGTGGTGAACGGGCTGCTGGACCGCATGCGGGACCAGGGGCCCCCGGCCGACCTCATGGAGCACCTGGCCCACCCGCTCCCGCTGATCACGATCTGCGAGGTCCTGGAGATCCCCGAGGCCGACAGCGCCCGGCTGCGCGCCAACGCCCGGACGATGATGGACGTGAGCCTGGCCAACAAGCCGAACGCGGTACGGGCCAAGGCCGACCTGCGGGCGTACTTCGCCGAGCTGACCGCCGAACGGCGCAGGAACCCCGGCGACGACCTGATCAGCGTGCTGGCCACGGCCCGCGACGGCGACGAGGTCCTCGACGAGAAGGAACTCACCGTGATGGCCATGGTCCTGCTGATCACGGGCCAGGACACCACGACGTACGAGCTCGGCAACCTCTCGTACACCATCCTCAGCCGCCCCGACGTGCTCGCCGCACTGCGCGAGCGGCCCGAGACGCTCTCCCGGACGCTCCAGGAGCTGCTGCGCTTCATCCCCTTCCGCAAGGGCGTCGGCATCCCCCGGGTGGCCCTTGAGGACGTGGAGCTGAGCGGGGTGACGATCCCGGCGGGGGACATCGTGCACGTCTCCTACCTGACGGCCAACCGGGACGGCCGCCGGTTCGACCGGCCCGACGAGCTGGACCTGGAGCGGACCAGCCCCTCCCACATGACCTTCGGCTGGGGCGCGCACCACTGCCTCGGCGCGCCGCTGGCCATCACCGAACTCGAAGTCGCCCTCGGGACCCTGCTGGAGCGCTTCCCCAGGATCGCGCTGGCGAAGCCGGCCGCGGAGCTGGCGTGGAACACCACGTCCATCTGGCGCTATCCGCTGGCGCTGCCGGTCACCTGGTGACGGTGCCCCCACGCTCCGGCGCCCGCCCGCCGCCACCCGCCGCCGGCAACACCGCGCACGTCGGCCCGCACACCCCGGGGTGTGCGGGCCGACATGCGGGACGGGCCCGCCTTCCGTAAATTGGGCTAGGTGGCCTGAACCAACTTGCGACCAGCACGACCGCCCGTACCGCGATCATCCGATCCTCGCCCGGTCGGCTCGTCGGCCACTGAGTTGGGTCCCGCCCGGTGCGTCCCGCCGCCCGCGCCCTCCGCGCGTCCGGCTCGCAGCGGCTGCCGTCGAGTGGTGAAATCCCGCCCCGCCAGGGTCGCACCGGGAACACCGCTCGTCTGGAGGAAGTGCCGTGGCAGTTCTGTGCAAACCGGCGATAGACGTACCCGAGCACGTCATCACCAACGAGGAGACCATCGAGCTGGCGCGCAGGCTCCACCCCGACCACCCACAGCTCGAACTGGCGCTGCGTCTCATCAAGAACACCGGAGTGCGCAAGCGGCACCTGATCCAACCCATCGAGGTGGTGCTGAAGCACCCGGGGTGGGACGAACGGAGCGCCGTCTTCGCGACGGAGTCGAAGGCCCGCGTCCCGGCGGTGGTGCTCAGGGCCCTCGAACAGGCCCAAGTGGAGCCGTCCCAGATCGACTTGATCGTCTATGTGTCGTGCACCGGTTTCATGATGCCGTCGCTCACGGCGTGGCTGATCAACAGGCTGGGCTTCCGGCCGGAGACCCGGCAGCTGCCGATCGCCCAACTGGGGTGTGCGGCCGGCGGCGCGGCGGTGAACCGGGCCCATGACTTCTGTTCGGCCTACCCGGGCGCCAACGTGCTGATCGTGGCCTGCGAGTTCTGCTCGCTGTGCTACCAGCCCACGGACCTGGGCGTGGGCTCGTTGCTGTCCAACGGCCTGTTCGGCGACGGGATCGCCGCCGCCGTGGTCCGGGGCGAGGGCGGGACCGGAATGCGGCTGGAACGCAACGGCTCGTACCTCATCCCGGACACCGAGGAGTGGATCTCCTACGCGGTCCGCCCCACCGGATTCCACTTCCAGCTGGACAAGAGGGTGCCGGGGACGATGGAGCCGCTCAGCCCGGCCCTGCGCGCGGTGGCGGAGCAGCACCAGTGGGACGTGGGCACGCTGGACTTCTACATCGTCCACGCCGGTGGCCCACGGATCCTGGACGACCTCAGCCGCTTCCTGGAGGTGCCGCCCGAGGCGTTCCGCTTCAGCCGGGCCACCCTCACCCAGTACGGCAACATCGCCAGTGCGGTCGTGCTCGACGCCCTGGCCCGGATGTTCGACGAGAAGTCGGCCCTCGACGGCCACCAGGGGCTGCTGGCCGGGTTCGGCCCGGGGATCACCGCCGAGATGTCCCTGGGCACCTGGGCGTCGCCCGAATCCTGAACGGCGGCCGGGGCCGGTCGGCCCGACGCCAGTGCCGGCCGGCCGCTCCGGTGCCCACCAGGTGCCCGGCCCCCGCGTCAGTCGTTCCGGGCCCGACGCCAGTGCCGACCGGGGCCCGGGCAGGTGCGGTCGCGCTGCGGAGCGCGCGAAGCTCGCCGATACTGAGCCAACGGGCAGTGACGGAACGTCGCGTCGACGCTACGGTCCGACAGGCCCGGCCCGCGCCGTCGTGGCGCGGCGGCCACCGAGCAGGGCCGCCGGAAGCCACGACCGGCGACCACTGGCCCGGCGGCGCACCGACCGTCCGGCCCTGGACGGAAAGACCGGGAATGCTGAACCGACGAGACCTTTTGAAAGCCGCCGCGATAGGCGGTCCGGCGGTCCTCTTCCCCTGGGACCGCGCACCGGGCGGGGCCCGGGTCTCGTCCCTGGCGTTGTCGGCCGCGCCGGCCGCCCCGGCCCCGCAAGCCGCGCCGCCCAGGTCGGAGGCGAAGCGGTCGGCCGCCCGGATCACCCCCTTCGAGCACGCCATGCCGGTGCCCCCGGTGCTGAGCCCGGTGTCGCGGACGGACTCCTCGGACCTGTACCGGCTACGGATGGCCGACACCCAGGCGGAGATCGTCAAGGGGCTGCTGACCACCGTCCGGACCTTCGGCGGCTGCTTCCCCGGTCCGACCATCCGGGCGGTCAGGGGCCGGGAGGTGGTGGTCCAGCAGACCAACGACCTGCGCGTGCACACCTCCGTCCACCTGCACGGCGGCCATGTGCACTCGCGCTACGACGGCCTGCCGATGGACCTCGTCAAGCCCGGCGAGACCCGCGAGTACCGCTACCCCAACTCGCAGGTGGCCGCCTCGCTCTGGTACCACGACCACGCGCACGAGCTGGAGGCCGAGAACGTCTACCGCGGCCTGGCCGGCGCCTACCTGCTCAGCGACCCGCACGAGAGCGGCCTGCCGCTGCCGAACGGCGAGTTCGACATCCCGCTGCTGATCCGGGACGCCCGGATCGAGACCGACGGCAGGCTGGTCTACACCGACCCGTACGCGTGCCCGCACATGCTGGTCAACGGCAAGGAGCGGCCCTACTTCCAGGTGGCCGCGCGCAAGTACCGGCTGCGGGTCTTCAACGTCTCGCCCAACCGCCATGTGTCGCTGCGTCTCGCCGACGGCCAGCCGTTCACCCAGATCGCCTCGGACGGCGGACTGCTCGCCGCGCCGGTGACGGTGCACGAGCTGACCCTGACCGGCGCGGAGCGCGCCGAGATCGTGGTCGACTTCGCCCGCTACCCGGTCGGCGGATCGGTGGTGCTGGAGAACACGGCCGCGCTGGAGAGCGAGCGGACCGAGGTGCTGCGCTTCGACATCACCCGGACGGCCGAGGACCGGAGCCGGATTCCGGACGTCCTGGCCACCCTGCCGCCGATCCCGAAGGCGACGGTGCACCGGGAGTTCGCGCTGACGACCTTCCCGGACGCCAGGATCAACGGGCGCAAGTACGACCCGAAACGGACCGACGTGCGGACCACCGTCGGCAGCAGCGAGATCTGGACGATCCGCAACCACCTCACCCGCCCGCCGGCCGGGGTCTTCCACGCCCCCCACTCCTTCCACACCCACCTGGTGCAGTTCCGCGTGCTGGACCGTGACGGGGTGCCGGTCGGCCCGGCCGAGGCCGGGCTGAAGGACACCGTCACGGTCCACCCGGGGGAGAGCGTCCGGATCGCCATGACCTGGGGCGAATATCCGGGCGAGTACGTCTACCACTGCCACCACATGGTGCACTCCTCGCACGGCCAGATGGGCCGGATCGACGTGCTGCCCGCAGGATCGGAAGGCTCCGGCCGGGAGTCGGACGACGCCTTCGCCGACTCGGCCCGGTCCACCGGAGCGTCGGCGGCCGGAGCCTCGGCGGCGGGAGCCGGTCGACGGCGGTGGCGACGGCGCAACCGGCACCACCACCACGCGGGCCACCACCGTCGGCACCGGGGGCTGCGGTGAGTCCGGAACCGAACGGCAGACCGGTCCGGGCGAGGGGTTGAGCCTGGCCGCGTGCCGATGCTGAACCGGCGGCGTCCCAGAAGTCTGGGATACCGCCGGTCGGCGCCGCCGTCCAGGATCAGTACGGACGATCCCGCCGGCGCGCCCGCGCTGTGTAGGCGGGCGGAGTCAGCTCTGGAGCCGTCCATGACCATCTTGTTCGAGTCCGGCGTCCCCCAGCGGGAACCTGCGGACCACCGGGCCTTCACGGGTGAACTGTTCGGGCGAGCGCGTGAGACGGCCGAGCTGCTGCGGCTGCTCGCCGACCCCGTCGTACCCGGCGTGCTGCTGCACGGCCTACCGGGCAGCGGCAAGACCCGGCTGGCTTTCGCGGTCGCCGAGCAGTACCGGGCGGCGGGCGGGGCGGCCGGAACTCCGGGACCAGCCGAGCTGCTGACGGCTGATCAGGTCGAGCCGGACGACTACCCGGCGCTGCTGGCCCGCTGTGCCCCGCGTGGGGCGAAGCTGCTCGCCACCGGTCGGCTGTCACCCGTCGGCGCCGGCGTGGCGTACCGGGTGGACCCGCTGGCCGTTCCGGTGGACTGGTCACCGACCGACCTGGATGCCTTCTGCCGTACCCCCGCGGTACAGGCCTTCACGGCTGCCCGGCGGGCCTGGAGCCCGGGCTTCACGGTGACCTCCCGGAACCAGCAGACCGTGGGCCGGATCTGCGTGGAACTCCGGGGCCTGCCAGGGGCGTTGGTGCTCGCGGCCCGGGTGGCGGCGCTGGAGGGCGTCGGCACCGTGCTGGCCGCACTCGGCGGGGCGGAGGGAGGCCGCCTGGTGGCCGCCTATGCCGAGCCGCCTGGCCCGCCGGCGGACCGGGCGCCGGGACGGTCGCCGGACCGGTTGCCGGGACGGGAGGTAAAACGGGAGGCAGGGCGACCACCAGGACGGTGCGGCCCGCTCGGCGCCGACGCGGCGCGGCTGATGTCCTGCACACCCCTGTTCGCCGGCGGGTTCGGGCCCGAGGCGCTCCGGGCGGTGTCCGGGATCGCGCCGAGCGCCTTCCCGGCGGCGCTGGAGGCCCTGCTCGATCGGCAGTCGCTGACGCTGGAGGACCGGCCGTCCGGCCGATTGGACGGTGCGGCCGAGACGCGACTGTACGTGCCGTTCGGCGACCTGCCCGAGATCCGGCCTGCCGGCGGCCCGCTCGTCGTCCTCACGCTCCGCCATGCGCGCTACTACGCCCGGCTCGCCGCCGGGGCCGCCCGGCGGCTGGCCGCCGGCGACCAGACGACATCCCTGCTCGCCCTGCGCGTCGAGGAGGCCAACCTCCGGCTGGCGGTCGACACGCTGACCCGGCACGGGTTCACTGTCGAAGCCCTCGACCTGATGGAGCAGTTGCTCGCCCACGCCCGAGTCGTCGGCCTCGGCCCGGACTGGGCCGACCGGGCCGCCGTGCCGCTCGGCGTCACCAGTCCCACCGATCCCGCCGATCCCACCGGCATCACCGGCATCACCGGCGGGCGAGCGCGGGTCCGGCTCGCGCTGATCCGCGCCGAGGCCCGACTGCTCGACGGCGACCACGAGTTGGCGAGTGCCCTGCTGGATGAGGCCGGGGCGGCCTCATCCGTGCCCGACCGATCCCGGACCACGCCCGATGAACCCTCCACGGCGGCCCGACTCCTGCGGCTGCGGGGCCTGACCGGATGCGACCGGGACCCCGACCGAGCGCTCGCCGCCCTCACCGGGGCAGCAGCGCTCCTCCGTGCGGCCGACGACGAACCGGCGGCCCTGCGCGTCGAGTTGGAGGCCGCCCTGGTCGAGCTTCGGGTCGGCCGGACCGGGCGCGGCGCCGCACTGGCGGGCCGGGTGCTGACCGCGGCCCGGCGCCGTGGGGACGTGCTGCTGGTCGGCACGGCCCTGCTGCACCTGGGCCTGATCGCCGCCGCCGGCGGCGATCCGTCCGCGTCCCGCGCCCACTACGTCGAGGGGCTGGCCCACCTGCGCCCACTCGGCGCAGTCGCCACGCTCGGTGCGCTGGTCGGCCTGGTCGCGAGTCCGCTGCGCCCCGCACCGGCGCGGGCGACCGACGCCGCCCGGCTGCTGGGCAGCTTTCATCCGGGGCGAGCCGGCATTCCCGGCGACCCCGCGGATCCCGACCTGGCCACCGCTCGGCTGCTGCCCGGCATCCGCCGCCGGCTCGCCGAGGACGAGTTCGCCCACGCGCTGGCAACCGGCGCGGCCACCGCGCTCCTGGACCTGCTCTGCTCCTTCTCCCTCGCCCTCCCCCTCGCCGAGCCGGACTCCGCCGAGGCGCCGCCGGGGCGGCAACTGACCAGCCGCCAACTGGAGGTATCGCTCCTGGTGGCCGACGGACTGAGCAACCATCAGATCGCGCGCCGCCTGGGCATCTCGGAGTGGACGGTGGTCAACCACCTCCGCGAGACGATGCGGCGGTTGCAGTGCTCCTCGCGGGTCGGCGTCGCCGGCTGGGTGCACCGCTCCGGCCGCCGGCCGGGCCCCGCCCGCAGCGTGCCGCGGGGCCCGGACGACGTGACGCTCGACGAGTCCGTCAGCCGATGATGGTGATCGTGACGAGCGAGAGGACGACGAGCGAGACGGTCGGGGTGACCTCCAGCTCCGCCGGGACGCCGGCGACGCCGGTGCTGGCGAGCTCCGCGATCGCGGCGTTCGGCGTGGTGTAGGCGGCGTAGCCGCCCATCAGGTCAGCAGTACTCATGTCGAACTCCCTTGAGATGGAAGGGAAATCAGGTCTGCGAGCGGATCACAGCTGGGTGGCGATGGAGACCACCACCAGGGAGATCGCCTCGGTCCACGGGGTGACCGTGAGGACCGGGGTGAACTCCAACTCGGCCGTGATGCCGGTGCTGGCGAGCTCCTCGATCGCCGCGTTCGGGGTGGTGTAGGCGGCGTAGCCGCCCATCAGGTCAGCAGAGCTCATGGTCATCCTCTCGACTCGTCGGATTCGGGCCCGGATCGGGCCCGGATTCGGCTTCGGATTTCGGTCGAGGAGCGGGTTCCTCGACCGCCCCCAGCAGATCAGGCGTTCGATGCCAGTGCCCAGTAGCAGGAAAGTGGGGCATCCTGACCCCTTGCCCGCTCGGGCATGACAGGATCCTGCCTGTGGTGACCGCCGGCCGGGATCCCTAGCGTGGCCGCCATGGCAGCGACAGTCTCGACTCCACCGGCAACGCCGGCAGCCGACCGGGCCGGCCCCGGCCGCACCCCGGGCCTCTTCGAGTACGCGCCCGAAGTGCCGGTGGCACTGGCCGCGTTGGGCTTCGCCCCGCTGGACCCGGACAGCCTGGTGAGCCATCTCGGCCGCAACGACTCGTGGGCGGGACGCACCACGGACGGCACCGGCGTCTTCATCAAACGGCTCGACGGCCAGGCCCCCGACGGAACCGACCGCTATGACCGCTCCTGCGCCTTCGAGTCGGCCCGGACCGGGGCCGGCGCACTCTCCTGGGAGTCGCCGGCGCTGCTCGGCGGCGATCGGAAGCGGTTGGTGCTGGTCTTCGACCTGCTGGTGGATGCCGTCACCGGGAACACCCTCGCCGACGAGGACGGCTTCGACACCGGACTCGCCCGGCGGGCCGGCCGGGCGCTCGCCGAGCTGCACGGCTTCCCGACGGCCGACGTCCGGCCCAAGCCCCGCCCCGGCACGCGCACCGGCCACCGGCTGGCCGCGCTGACCGTGGCCGAGTACACCGCGAGCAGCGGCGCCGAACTGGCCCTCTGGGGCCTGCTCCAGCAGGACCGCCGACTGCACGGCGCCCTGCGCGCGTTGGACGCCCGCTCGGCCGCCGCCGACCACCTCCCGGTCCACGGCGACCTGCGGCTGGACCAGTTCCTGCTCTGCGACGGCACGCTCCAGCTGACCGACTGGGAGGAGTTCCAGCTCGCCGACCCGGCGATCGACCTCGGCGGCTTCGTCGGGCAGTGGCTGTACCGCGCGGCGAGTCGGATGTTCACCGGCGTCGACACCGACGAGGTCGATGCGGAGGTCGACGCCACCGATCCCGACCCCGACCCCGACCTCACTGACGCTGACGCCGACGGCGGCCGAGCCGCCGACGCCCACGGCACCCTCATGCGCAGCGGAGAGCGCGAACTGGCCGCCGTCCTCCCGGTGATCGGCGCCTTCTGGCAGGGCTACCGGCAGCACGCCGACCGGCTCGATCCCGAACTCGCCGAGCGGGTGGTCGGGTACGCCGGCTGGCACCTCTTCGACCGCACCATGGCCACCGCGAGCGTCCGGCCCACCCTGAGCGCGGTTCAGCGCGGCATCGCCGGTGTGGGACGCGGGGCACTGCTCGCCCCGGACCGGTTCATCGAGGCGATCGGGCTGGTGGTGTCATGACGTACGTGTCCGAGCAGCTCGCGGCCGCACTCACCGGCATCGATCTCACCGAGTACCCGCAGGCCGTCACGGTGGACGGCCACCGCATCAGCGCCGACTCGCCGCGCGGCCTGCGGATCGCCCTGGGCACGGCGCTCTACGAGCAGTGGCACGCCGGCCTCGACCGGTCGCGCCTCGACCGATCCAGCACCGCCACCCGACTGCCCCGCCGTGACGTGGAGTTCGAGCGGCAGCTGATCTCGGCGACACCGCACGCGGACACGCTCGCCCCCGCCCGCCTGCGCGCCGCCGTCCCGACCGGAGCCGGGGCCGCAGCCGGAGCCGGGGCCGGAGCTGAGTCCGGGACCGGAACCGGGGGCGCCGCCACGGAGTTCACGGTCGAGCTGGGCGGCGTGACGGTCCGCGTCCCGGCCGCCGCCGTCCGGAGCGACGACCCGCGACCGGCGGACACGTCCGTGACCGTCGAGCTGCCTGCCGTCCGTCCCGCGCTGTCGCCCGGCTTCCTGCTGGTGGACGGGCCGCACGGCGGGCCGCACGAGGGCGAGTCGCTGCGGCGGCTCTACCTGCACGTCGAGGACCCCACCGCCGCGCCCGCGCTCTGGGCGGCGCTGCTCCGGGAGCTGGCCGCCCGCTCGCTGCGATACCGGGCCAAGGTGCTGTCCCGGCCCTGGTCGTACCCGCGTCGCGACGCGGTCGTGCTCTACCTCCCCCGCTCCCACGCCGACGAGTTGACGGCCTTGGCGGCGGCGCTGCGCGGCCTGCCCGGCCTCGGCACGCAGACCTCGGTCTTCGCCCGCCCCCTGGGGCCGGGCATCGCCACCGCCGACGAGCCCGGCGACACCAGGGCCGGGTGGCGCGGCCGGAGCTTCGGCCAGCACCGGGCGGCGGCGGTGGCCGAAGGAGTACTGCGACACGCGGCCGCCCCGGACGGCCCGGACGGCCCGGCCGGATCAGGCGGACCGGCGCTCGCCGCCTCCGTCGCCCGATCGCTGCGCGACGCGGCCACCGACCCCGCCGACCCCTCGCGGAACGGCTGAGCGGCATGCGGATCTCCGTCCTCTTCCCGCACGCCCTCCGCGACCGGGCCGACCTCACCGCGCTGACGGCGCTGGCCTCGCTGGTGGGCGCCGGCGCGGCCGACCGGCTCTGGCTCGGGCAGTCCCTGGCGGTGGAGAGCCACCAGGCGCTGGCCTGGCTGGCCGGTACGGGGCAGCGGATCCCGGTCGGGCTCTCGGTCACGCTGACTGCTCTGCGACACCCCTTCGAGGCGGCCGCCCAGGCCCAGTCCCTGGCCGTGCTCACCGGACACCGGCCGGTGATCGGCTACGGCGCGGGCGAACCCTCGCTCGTCGGTCGCCTGTTGGGCGCCCCCTACGCCCGGCCGGCCGAGGCCGTGGCGGACTACGTCGGCGCCGTCCGCGCGCTGCTGGACGGCCGGTCGGCCGGGCCTCCCGCACCGGGCCCCGGTTCCGCCGCGCCCGGGCTCCGGCTCCCGCACGGGGAGCCCCCGCCGGCGGTCGAGCTGGGCGCGGGCGTCCTGCGACCCGCCATGGCCCGCGCGGCCGGGCGGGTCGCGGACGTCGCGATCACCTGGATGACCCCGCCCCGGTACGTGGCCGAGGTCCTCGTCCCCGCCCTGGCCGAAGGCGCAGCGACGACGGGCCGGGTGGCGGCCCCGCCGAGAGTGGTGACCGTGGTGCACGCCGCCGTCGCCCGGCCGGGCCGCCACCCGATGGTGCTGGCCCAGCACGGCGCCGGCCGGCACCTGGGCGCGCCGCACTACGCCGACATGCTCCGCCGCGCGGGCCTGCACCTGGACACCCGCGACCCGGTGGCCGGAGCCCGCGAACTCGTCGAGTCCGGCGTCTTCCTCTACGGCTCGCTGGCCCAGCTGGCGACCGAGTTCGCCGCCTACGGGACGGCCGGAGTCGACGAGGTGGTCCTGAACCCCGCCGGCGTGGTGCTGGCCCACGGGTGGGACGCCGCGCTGGCGGACCTCACCGAACTCCTCACCCGTTCTTGAGGACGTCGGCGAGGCGTGCCGTCGTGGCGCAGCACGAGGGTGTGGGGGGCGTAGCAGACATGGTTCCGTCCGCCTTCCAGGTCGAATCCCGCCCGGACGCTCGCCATCGAAGTGCCGCGGGGCGCAGGCTGCTTCCGTGACCGCGTCGGCCCGGGCGCGGCGCGAGCGGAAGGACGAACATGACGAGCAAGCGCGGCCGTATCGCCGCTCTGCTGGGCGCCGCCGCGGTGGCCGCCGGGACCACCCTGGCCACCCCCGCAGTCGGCTTCGCCGCCACGGCCGGACCGGCCCGCGCCGGCGGGATCACCGGCCAGGCGCCCTGCCCGGACGCACCGGAGTTCACCTGCGGGACCCTCACCGTCCCGTTCGACCACAGCGGCGCCACCCCCGGCACCCTCGACCTCCAGGTGGCCGTCACCGGCAACACCACGGCCCCCAAGGGCGACCTGCTCTTCCTCACCGGCGGTCCCGGCCAGCCCGGCGTCCCGGCGATCAAGCGGATCGCGGGCAAGCTGGAACCCGTCCTCAGGGACTACCGCCTGGTGATGTACGACCAGCGCGGCACCGGCCGGGGCGCGCTCCAGTGCCGGGGCCTCCAGGAGGACATGGGCTCCTCCGACCTCGCCGCGCCGCGCAAGCAGTCGATCACCGACTGTGCCGCCGCCCTCGGCCCCGACGCCCGCCACTACAGCACCGCGGACACCGTCGCCGACATCGACCTGCTGCGCCGCGCGCTCGGCGACCGGCGCCTCACCCTGGACGGCGTCTCGTACGGCACCATCGTCGCCGAGCGGTACGCGCTCGCCCACCCGGCGCGCGTGGCCCGGCTGGTGCTCGACTCGGTGGCGCCGCAACAGGGTTTCGACCCCCTCGACCTGGCCGCGCTGCCCGCGAGTGCCCGGGTCCTGCGGGCCGCCTGCCGGGCCACCGGCTGCACCACCGACCCGGCCGCCGACCTCGCGGCCACGGTTCGGCGGTACGGCAACGGGGCGCAGGTCCTGAGTGCGCTCACCGGCTACGAGTTCATCGACCCGGACTACGGCGGTGTCCCGGAGATCCTGCACGAGGCCGCCGCAGGGCAGCCCGCGAAGCTCCAGGACTTCTTCGACTTGGTCCACCAGCAGGTCGACGCCGCCCCGGCCGAGGAGCTCAGCCAGGGGCTGCACTCCGCCGCCCTGTGCGCCGACTCGCGCTTCCCGTGGGGCACCACCGACACGCCCGTCGCGGGCCGCGCGGCGGCGCTGGAGCGCACCCGGCAGCGGTTGACGGCCGAGCAGACCTGGCCGTACGACCCGGCGACCGCGACCGGGCTCGGCAGCCTCCTGGTCTGCCTCGACTGGCCGCGCGAGCGGGTGCCGCCGGCGCCGTCGGAGCACCGCAGGCTGCCGGACGTGCCGGTGCTGCTGCTCGGCGGCGACCGGGACCTGGCCACGCCGTACGAAGTGCTGTACCAGCAGGCGAAGTTGGCGCACGACCCGCAGATCGTGATCGTGCCCGGGGCGGCGCACTCGGTGCAGAACCGGGCGGCGAACCCGGCCGGACGGCAGGCGGTGTACGACTTCCTGCTGAAGTAGCGGGAGCCGTCGGCGGGCCGTTCCGCGCGGGGGACGGAACGGCCCGCCGCCTCGCCCCGTCCGGCCTGCTGCGCCGGCCCGTCCGCCTCCTCCGCTGGGATGCCCGGCCCTCCTCCGCTGGGATGCCTCATCCCCTTCCCCGTCCTCCTCTGAGGGGATGTCAACTGCTACGCCCGCGAACTAGCGTTGCCGGCATGACCAGAATCCGTCGTGCTGCCCTGGCCGCCGCGCTCACGCTCGTCCTGCCGCTGCCGATCATCGGGGCGGGTACGGCGTTCGCCGCAGCCGGGCCCTCCGTCGCAGCCCCCTCCGCGGCCTCGGACAGGTACGGCGTCCACCTGGAGCTGCCCCGCCCGACGGGCCCGCACGCGATCGGACGCAGCACCCTGCACCTCGTCGACCAGCACCGCCGGGATCCCTGGGTGCCGGCCGCGGGTGCCCGGGAACTGATGGTGTCGACGTACTACCCGGCCCGGCCCGGGACCGGCGGACCGGCCCCCTACATGACCACCGAGGAGGCCCGGCTGCTGCTGCAGCAGACGGCTCCGGGCGGCGCCGTCCCGGCCGAGACACTCGGCGGCACCCGCACCTACGCGCACGCCGACGCCCGACCGGAGCGCGGCAGGTTCCCCCTGCTGGTGCTCTCGCCCGGCCTCACGCTGCCGCGCGCCACCCTCACCGGCCTCGCCGAGGACCTGGCCAGTCGCGGGTACGTCGTCGCGCTGGTCGACCACACCTACGAGTCCACCGGTGTGACCTTCCCCGACGGACGGACCCGCACCTGCGTCGTCTGCGACCAGACGCCCACCCTCGACGGCCTGGAGGCGATAGCCCGGAGCCGGGCCGAGGATCTCTCCTTCGTCGTCGATCAGTTGACCGACCGTCATTCGCCGTGGCGGTACGCCGGCGTGATCGACCCGCAACGGATCGGCATGGCCGGGCACTCCATCGGCGGTGACGCCGCCGCCGCGACCATGGCCGGTGACGACCGGGTACGAGCCGGGGTGAACATGGACGGCACCTTCTTCGCGCCGGTTCCCGCCACCGGCCTCCAGGGCCGCCCCTTCCTCATGTTCGGCACCCTGGCCAACCACAGCCCGGGCGGCGCGGACACCAGCTGGGACCGCGACTGGGCGCGCCTGGACGGCTGGAAGCGGTGGCTGACCATCGCCGGCTCCGACCACTCCAGCTTCACCGACCTGCCCGTCCTCGCCGCACAGCTGGGCGTGACCGACCCCGCCGTGCCGATCCCGGCACAGCGCGCGGAGGAGATCACCCGCGCCTACGTCGGGGCCTTCTTCGACCTGCACCTGCGCGGCATCCCGCAGCCGCTGCTCGACGGCCCGTCACCGGCCGACCCGGAGGTCGCCTTCCAGCACCCGTGATCCCGCCGTCGACCTCGCGCGGGGTCCCGGTAGGGGGCGGCTCAGGCGGACGGTGCGGTGGGTGGTGCGGGCCGACCGGCCCGCACCACCCCCGCCGGGCAGCGTTCGTCCGGCCTGTCGCCGGGCCAGCCGGCAGGGCTGTTCAGGGCCTGCGGTCGTGGAAGGTGCGGCGCAGGTCGCCCACCCAGGCGTCGGGGTTCTCCCAGGGGATGAAGTGGCCGCCGCGGTCGTGGGCGTTGACGTTGACGTGGTTGAACCAGCCGGCCTGCGGGCCGGTCTTGAACGCCAGGACGCGTTCGTCGGCGGTGTGGATACCGGGTGGGTTCTCGTACGTGACGAGGGTGAGGCCGACCGGGGCCTGGACGACCGGGGTGCGGTCGTGGGCGGGGGTCCAGGGGTAGCGGTTGGCATTGGCGTAGTAACGCATCGACGTGGCGATGGAGTTGTTCACCCAGTAGATCGTGGCGTGGGTGAGCAGGTCGTCCTTGGTGAAGACGGATTCGACGTCTCCGCCGTTGTCGCTCCAGGCGTTCCAGCGCTCCAGCAGCCAGGCGAGCAGCCCGGCGGGGGAGTCGCTCAGCCCGTGGGCCAGGGTGGCGCCGTCGAGCGTGTGCACGGCGAGGTGGGACGCCGAGCGGTGGTCCAGCTCGATGGTGCGGGCGCGGACGTCGGCGGGCTGGTCGTCGGTGAGGGGCCGGTTCCGGGCGAAGTCCCAGGCGCGGGGGCCGGTGAAGAAGTCGAGCGGCAGCCCGGAGCCGATGTGGATGCCGTACAGCTCGTCGGCGTACTTGTGGCCGAGCTGGCTGGAGACGATCCCGCCGATGTCGCAGCCCCCGGCGGCGTACTTCTCGTATCCCAGGGTCTCGGTCATCAGGGTGTGCCAGAGGTCGGAGACCTTCCAGAAGTTGACGTCGGGAAAGCCGGTGAGCGGGCCGGGGAAGCCGAAGCCGGGCAGGGACGGCACGATGACGTCGAACGCGTCGGCGGGGTCGCCGCCGTACGCGGCCGGGTCGGCGAGCGGGCCGATCACCTTCGACCAGTGCCAGAACGTCCACGGCCAGCCGTGGGTGAGGATCAACGGGATCGGGCGGGGGCCGCGGCCGGGCTTGCGCATGAAGTGCACCGGGACACCGCTGACGCTCACCCGGTAGTGCTCGTGGGCGTTGACGGCGGCCTCGGCCTTGCGCCAGTCGTAGCCGTCCCGCCAGTAGGCGACCAGCTCACGGAGGTAGCTGTCCGGGACGCCGTAGGACCAGTCCTCGTTCCCCTCGTCCAGCGGGGCACGGGTCAGTGTGAGACGGGTGCGCAGGTCGTCGAGGACCTCGTCGGGCACGTGGATCGGGGCGGGTTCCAGGGGGAAGGCGTGCGGGGCGGTCATGGCGTGGTTCCTTTCCGGGGAGGAGGAAGTGGTGCCGTCGGCGTGTCGGTCGGTCGGGTGGCGAGCCGGGCCGTCCTGAGGAGTGCGGGCAGCGACGCGGCGAGTGCCTGCCGCTGGTGTGCGGGTCGAACCGGCTGGCCAGGTCGGCCAGATGGCCGATGTACTCCTTATCTAGATCTAGCGGAGAGCGCCCTCATGGTCTTCGACGTGACCGCCCCCCCCGAGGACTGCGACTGCTGCTCGGTGGCTAGGGAAGGGGGCTAGGGAAGGGGACCGTTGAGGTTGAGTCGGTGGAGGGCCAGGGCGAGGTGGAGGCGTGTGCGTCCTTGCGGGGTGTCGGGGGCGAAGCCGAGGGCGGCGGTCAGCTTGGGCAGGCGCGCCTGGAGTGTGGAGTGGTGCAGATGCAACGCGGCGGCTGCCTGGCGCAGGCTGTCGTGGGCTTCGAGGGCGGCCAGGGTTTCCAGCGCGCCGGTGCCGGCTCTTTCCGCCGCACGCAGCGCGCGCACATCCTCGATCAACGCGTTGTGCGGGGAGACATGCTCGGCCACGAGGGCCAGGCCGCCCAGCGCGTCGTAGTTGAGGTGGCGCGGACCGTGGGTCTCGGCTGTCAGCCGCAGCGCCGTCAGCGCTCCGTGCCATGATCGCGGCAGCCCACCGGCTTCCACGGCGGGGCCCAGCCCGGCTCTTGGCCCGTGCTCGGTCCCGATGCCGGGTCCAAGGCTCGCGGTGGGCTCGGTCGTGGTGTCGACGACGATGGCGGCGGTCACGCGTCCGAGGCGAGTGCTCCACCGGTTGATCGTTGGATCATCCGGGTTTCCCAGCAGGGCCGCGACCCTGAATCTCGCTGCGGGAAGGGCGAGTCTGCGCACGCCCTGCGCGCGGGCTGCGGGTGTGGCCTCCGGTGAGAGCAGCACTTCCACGCTGGCCGGGTCGTGTGTGGCGGCCCGGCCGCGGGTTCGGTCCAGGACGATGCCCGCCCCGGCCGCGAGGCGTTCGAGAACGATGGCGTCGGTGGGCAGCGACATGCCGGTGCGTTCGAGCCAGACCCGGCCTGCGGTCGTACCGCGTAGTGCGGTGCCGGGCCAGGAGGGAACGTCCGCGGCCGGTTCCAGCCGGTGGCCGTCGGGATGGATGCGCACCAGGACGTGACGGTCGGGATCGGCCAGCCCCGCCGTGCAGCCCGAGAGGATGGCCCCGGCCCTGACGAAGGCATCGAGGCCGGCCCGCTGCTCGACGAGGGTGTCGAAGTAGGCGATGGCGCGCACCGCGTCCCCGGCGGCGGGATCCAGTGCCGAGAGCCGTTGGAGCAGTTCTTCCACCACTGGACCATATCCGCCACATGGCGGATGACGTGAGCCATCCGGCGGTGGATCGGGCGGCGACCGGCCAGGACACTGGGGCGGCGAACCACTGAAGGAAGGACCCGAGCATGTACTCCCGACCACCGTTCGACCCCGAGTTGGCCGCAATCCTGGCCACCTATCCGCAAGAGGTGCGGGAACTCGGCTGGCTCGGGCCGGCCGATATCCCCGCTTACCGGGAAATGAACGCGACGGTGCCCGGCGGGGCCGACGCGGCCGCGCTGCGCCGGGACGGGGCCGTCGAGATCGAGGAACGCACGGTGCCCGGCCCCGCCGGGGCACCGGAGATCTCGCTGCTCATCATGCGTCCTACCCGCGGCGCGGGCTCACGCCCGTGCGTCTACCACACCCACGGTGGCGGCATGATCTCCGGCAACAAGTGGGAGCTCTCCCACGTGCTCGCCGAGTGGGTGGACGTCCTCGGCATCGTCGGAATCTCGGTGGAGTACCGGCTGGCTCCCGAGCATCCCCATCCCGCACCCGTCGAGGACTGCTATGCCGGGCTGGCGTGGGTCGCGGCCAACGCCGACGAGTTGTCCATCGACCCCGAACGGCTGATCATCTGGGGCACGAGCGCGGGCGGTGGGCTCGCAGCGGCGACGGCGCTGCTGGCTCGGGACCGCGGCGGCCCGGCCCTGGCCCACCAGATGCTGCAGGCGCCGATGCTCGACGACCGCTGTCAGACAGCGTCCAGCCAGGAACTCGACCGCGAGGGATTCTGGGACAGCCGGGCCAACCTGACGGCATGGACCTGCCTGCTCGGGCAGGCCAGGGGCGGGCCCGAGGTCTCGCCCTACGCGGCTCCGGCCCGCGCGGCAGACCTGAGCGGGCTGCCCGCCACCTACATCGACACCGGCCAGGTCGACACCTTCCGGGACGAGACCATCGACTACGCCGCGCGGCTGTCCCGGTCCGGAGTCCCGGTCGAATTGCACGTGTGGCCGGGAGCCTGGCACGCCTTCGCCACCGCCGCGCCGCAGGCGGCCGTCTCGCAACTCGCCATCGCGGCCAGGACCGCCTATCTCCAGCGCGTCCTGGACTACTGATCCGAAAACGACAGCGGGCTGACTCGTCAACAGGCGTGGCGGGGCACCGGTGCGGCGGCCGTATCGACGCCGCCATGCGGGGGAGTCGGGCAGATCCCGTCAGCAGCCGCTTGCTCCAGACGGAGCACGGGCGGTGACCCCGGTATCCGCGTGCGCCGGGTGTGCAGTGTCGGAGACGGAATCCAGCTCCGGCAACGTCAGCACCGCACCGACCGGTACGGCGGAGCCGTTGGACTTCTCCTTGACGTCCCAGCAGGGTGAAGCGGCGCGACCGCTGTTGAGCCACCTGGTCGCGCCGGGGCCACCCGGCCGGCCCCGGGGTGTCCTGCGATCAGGCGGTTGTGGCGAGGTTCTTCTCGAACGCGGCGAGGTAGTTGCGCAGGTGGTGGTCCTTGATGCCGTCGGTCTCGGGGGCGAACATGTCCTGGCGGTAGCCCTTCGCCCGGTCCTTCAACCCGGCGATGAGCGGCATGGCCTCGTGGAGCCCTCCGTCGGCGTCGAAGTAGCGGAGTGCGCTGACGTGGGTGAAGGCCGGCTCGGGCGGGAGCTGGGGGACGATGTCGTTGTTGTTGACGAAGCGGTAGCAGCGGTCCCGGAAAGCCGTGTTGTGGGCGGCGGCGAGAAGGCGTTCACAGGTGCGGGGCTGGCCGAAGGTGTAGACGCCGTCGGGGAGTTGGCGAGGCTCCTCGAAGTACCAGCAGACGCCGGCCAGCATGGCGAGGGCGCCGCCGAGGCTGTGGCCGGTGAACCAGACGCTCTGCCCGTTGGTGCGCAGTCCCTGGATGGTGTCGCGGATCTCGGGGTAGACGGACCGCAGGGCCTGGTGGAATCCGTAGTGGACGAAGCCCTTGTTCGCCGGTCCGGGAACGGGCGGGGTGCTGACGTCGGTGAGCCAGTCGTAGATCTTCAGGACCTCGGTGCCCCGGAAACCGGTGACGATCATGCGGTCGCTGGCCATCGTGTAGGCCTGGGTGTCCTCGATCAGGAACGGCATCTGGTGCGTCGACTCGAAGTGCCGCACCTCGTCGAAGCCCCAGGCGTGGGCCTTGTCCTCGATGCCGGCCCGGTCCAGCACGGCCAGTCCGGCGGCCTGCGCCATCCAGTAGGCGTGGGGGAGGGAATAGCGGGTCGTCGAGTGGTCCAGAGCGGGGATGGCCATCGGTGTCCTCCGGGAAGCGGGCCAGCGGGTCGCCCAGCAACCTAGCGCCGCATGCGAACGGAGGGGAGCCGGAAGCGCGGAAGGCCACCCGGACGGGCGCAACCGCGGCGGGACCCGGATCCGGGCGGGCGGTGAGGGAACCGCCGCAGGACACGGGCGCCCGGCCATGGTCGAGGTTGAGGACCACGGTGAGGACTACCGCGCTCTCGCCGAGCCGATGGTGTCGAGTTCGGCGACCGCGTCGGCGGGCAGCACCAGGTCGGCTGCGGCGGTGTTCTCGCGCAGGTGGGCGATGGAGGAGGTGCCGGGGATCAGGACGGTGGTGGCCGAGCGCTGCAACAGCCAGGCCAGTGCGACCTGTTGCGGGGAGGCGTCGAGGCGGGCGGCGACATCGTTGAGCACCTGGGACTGGAGCGGGCTGAAGCCGCCCAAGGGGAAGAACGAGGCGAAGGCGATGTTCTGGTCCGCGCAGCGGTCCACGAGTGTGTCGTCCTGCCGGTTGGCCAGGTTGTAGAGGTTCTGCACGGTGACGACCGGGGCGATGGCCTGCGCCTCGGTGAGCTGGGCGTCGGAGACGCCGCTGATGCCCAGGTGGCGGATCAGCCCCTGACGGCGCAGGTCGGCCAAGGCGCCGAACCGCTCGGCGATGGGCGCGTCGGAGATGTTTTCCACCGAGTCCAGGCGCAGGTTGACGACGTCCAGGGCCTCCAGGCCGAGGTGCCGGAGGTTGTCGTGGACCTGGGCCTTGAGGTCCGCGGGTTCCTGCGAGGGGATCCAGTCGCCGGTCTCGTTGCGGCGGGCGCCGACCTTGGTGACGATGTGCAGTCCGGCCGGGTAGGGGTGCAGGGCTTCCTTGATGAGTGCGTTGACGACGAACGGCCCGTAGTAGTCGCTGGTGTCGATGTGGGTGATGCCCAGCTCGACGGCTTCGCGCAGGACCGCCAAGGCCTGGTCGCGGTCCTTGGGGGGACCGAGGACGCCGGGGCCGGCCAACTGCATGGCGCCGTAGCCCATCCGGCTGAGGGTGAGGTCGGGGGCCAGGGTGAGGGTGCCGCCGGGAGCGCTGCTGGTCATGTCGTGCCTTTCGCCGGTTTCGCTGAGGCCGGGGGCGACGAATCGGATGCTCGTGGACAGCCCGGCGTGATTCCTAACTCTGGGGGAGCGGGGGTGGGCGGGGCGGCACCCCGGTGTTCCTGGGCGTGGCAGGGACACCCGCCCGTGGCGTGATGCGGGCCGGCACCAAGCCGTGGGCCTTTCCCCCGTGCGCGGTGGTGAGTTCCGATCGCCACGGGCGCAAGCCGCGGGACCTCGACATGCGGGCCCCGGCACGCCGCCATAGCGTGAGCGTGGTGGTGGCGGCGAGACGCCAGGCACACCCGTCCGGGCCGGCGGGCCTGCCCGGCTTCCCCCCTTCCCTCCCCTTCCTCCGGCTCCCGATGAGGAGAGTTCCATGCCCGGCCATACGCTCAAGGACAAGGTCGTCGTCATCGCAGGCGCATCGAAGAACCTCGGCAGCCTCATCGCCAAGGAGTGCGCCCGGGACGGTGCCAGGATCGTTGTGCACTACAACAGCGATTCCTCCCGCGACAAAGCCGAGCAGACGGCGGCCGACGTGAAGAAGCTCGGCGGCGACGCCATCGTCCATCAGGGCGACCTGAGCGGGGTCGCCGAGGTGGAGACGCTGTTCGACACCGCGGTGCGTGCCTTCGGCAAGGTCGATTGCATGGTCAACACGGCCGGCATGGTCATCAAGAAGCCCATGACGGAGACCACGGAGGAAGAGTTCGACAGGATGTTCGCCGTCAACACCAAGGCGGCGTACTTCATGATGCGCGAGGCGGCCAAGCGTCTGGAGGACGGCGGGAAGATCGTCACGATCGTGACCTCGCTGCTGGCCGCCTACACCGGCCTGTACTCCGTCTACGCCGGTAGCAAGTCCCCCGTCGAGCACTTCACCCGCGCCCTGTCCAAGGAACTGTTCGGCCGCAACATCTCCGTCAACAACGTCGCCCCCGGCCCGATGGACACCTCGTTCTTCTACCCGGCCGAGACCGACGACTCCGTCGCCTACCACAAGTCGTCCTCCATGAACGGGGAGCTCACCAGGATCGAGGACATCGCCCCGCTCGTGAAGTTCCTGCTCACCGACGGCTGGTGGATCAACGGGCAGACCGTGTTCGCCAACGGCGGCTACACCACCCGCTGATCCGACGGCCCGCACCGGTTCGGTCACCGGCGCGGGCACGGGTACCGGCAGCCAGGGCTCCGGTCCAGGTCTGGGCCCTTGCCGACTGCCCCCGAGTGGAAGCGGCCACGCCCTTCCGGGCGTGGCCTGCATCGTTTCGTCCGGGGCCCGGGCCTGCCCTGCGGCTCAGCCTGCGGCTCAGCGCAGGCCGGTGAACAGGTCCTTCTCGGGCAGCGCCGCGCCGGTGGTGTCGAGGACCCGGACGAACGTCTCCACGCCCATCAGCTCGGTGAACCGCTCCCGGCCCATCTTCAGGAAGAAGATGTTCTCGCCCTGGCTGGCGTGCGCGAGCAGCGCGTCGTACTTCTGCCCGCCGAAGGCGGTGGCGTCCACCCAGGTGGTGATCTCCTCGTCGGGCAGCC
This sequence comes from Kitasatospora sp. NPDC088779, assembly GCF_040685395.1. NCBI lineage: Bacteria > Bacillati > Actinomycetota > Actinomycetes > Kitasatosporales > Streptomycetaceae > Kitasatospora > Kitasatospora sp. NPDC088779. The sequence continues at coordinate 38,258 of NZ_JBFBHW010000029.1, forward strand.
CGATCGGGGGCAGCTCCACGGCCTCCCCGGTGGGCTCCGGGTTGTCCCCGTCGCCCCCGTCGTTCCCGTCGGCGCCGAACTCGCGCATGAGCTCGCCGAAGCGCTGCATCATCGAGTGCGGCGCCGTGGTCCAGTACACCTTGGGCGTCAGGGCGGCCTGGGTGAGGGCGGCCATGGTGATGCGGTTGGCCTGGATGTGGTCGGGGTGGCCGTAGAAGCCGTTCTCGTCGTAGGTCACGACGACGTCGGGCCGGTAGTGGAGCATCAGGTCGGCGAGCCGGGCAGCGCCGTCGGCGACGGGGGTGCTCCAGAACGATCCCGGGGCGTCGTTGGCGGGCCAGCCCATCATCCCGGAGTCGCCGTAGCCGAGCAGTTCGAGGTGGTCGACCCCGAGGACCCGGCAGCTGGCTTCGAGTTCCTGGCGGCGCAGTTCGGCGACGGCGGCGGGGTCGTGGCCCTCCTCGCCCGGCTTGGCGCCGCCGGGGCCGTCGCCGCAGGCGCCGTCGGTACAGGTGACGAGGACGGTGCGGATGCCCTCGGCGGCGTAGCGGGCGAGGACGCCGCCGGTCGAGGTGGCCTCGTCGTCGGGGTGGGCGTGCACTGCCATCAGCGTCAGGGGCCGGTCGGCCATGGGTGTCGTCCTCCGGTCGGTCGGGTGTGGTCCGCCTCCCAGTCTGCGCCAGCGCCTCGGGCGGCTCGGGCCCGGGCGCCGGGCAGGTCGGCGGGGTGGCGCCGCCGGGCGGTGCGCTCGGCCTCCCGGCCGCCTCGCGGGGCTTCCGGGGTGTGGGCGGCGAGGTCAGCCGGTGGTGCAGTTGCCGGGTCGGCAGTCGCGCCAGGGGCCCCAGGCGCCGCCCGGGGCCTGCTCGGAGGTCTGGGCGAACCACGAGGAGGCGTTCCACATGTGCGCGACCACGGTCAACGTCCCGTCGGCCGACTCGGTGACGGAGGAGGGGGTGGCGACCCCGGACGGCAGCGGACCGGATCCCAGGGCGGTCCAGGAGCCCCAGACACCGGGGGCGCTCTGCTCGTTGACGTACAACTGCGGGCTGCTTGAGCCCTGGTAGACCTCGAAGAAGGCCAGCGTGCCGTCCGCCCGCTGGAAGGCCACCGGCGCCCCGAAGAACCTCGGCACGCCCGCCCCGGCGGGGCCGAAGGGCTCGGGTGCCGACCACGGCCCGTCCGGGCCGGCCTGGTGCATCCGGACCAGGACCGACGACTGGTACCCGATGGTGAACACCTCCAGGGCGCCGTCGGCGTCCGCGGCGGCGGTGAGCACCTGGTTCTGGAAGTTGAGGTTCATGCCGTTGACCTGGTTCCAGGCGCCGAACGGGCCGCCGGGGGCGGACTGCGTCTGGTACCAGATGGTCTGTCCGGTGGCGTAGTCGGTCGAGAAGACCGCGAACCGTGCCTGGGTGCCGTCGGGACGGGTGACCGTGGTGGACTGCCCCTCGGTGCCCGGGGGCGTGGTGGTGTCCCGGGGCCGGTCCGCCGTCGACGACGCGGTCGCCGGTGCCTGTACCGGGGCCGGTGCCTGGGTCCGTGCCTGGGCCTGGGCCTGGGCGGATGGTGCGAGGAGGCCGACTGCGCCGATGAGTGCGGCGCAGACGGTCGCCGCCGCCGTGCGTCGCCGTGCGCTCCTGGGCATGGTTGGTCCCTGCCTTCCGATCGGTCTGCGGGGCCCGGAGCCGGGCAGTGGCGCGGGCCGTCGGCCATCCTGCCCACCAGGGCGACCGGTACGGGCGCCTACACCCGGAAATGGCCGGAACACGCGGGCGGGCCGCCGGGCCTGCGCGAGGCGGCCCGCGGCTCCTGGCGGCTCCTGGCGACGGCGCGTTGCGGCGCCGACCGGTCCGAACGACTGAACGGCTGAACGGCCGTCAGGAGACCGGGACCGGGTCCCGCCAGATGTCCAGCGGAACGGCGCGGACCGCGCGTCCGTCCGCGTCGAGGATCCGGCCCATCCGCTTCACGGTGCGCAGCGACACGCGGCGCTCGGCCACCCGCAGGTCGGGGAACCTGCGGGCGAGAGCGGTTTCCAGCCGCTGGACGTCGGCGAGGGAGCGCTGCCAGACGGAGAGCAGGAGGTTGTGAGGGCCGGTGACGGACACGCACAGCCGGACCTCGGGGAGTCTGGCGAGCTGGGGTCCGACCTCGTCGAGCCGGTCCGGGGGGAGGTTGGCCCGGAAGGTCGCCAGGACCGGCCGGCCGGCGTCGCGGGCGGCGATCTCGCAGCGGAAGCGGATCGCGTCGGAGGCGGCCAGCCGGTCGAGGCGCCGGCGCAGCGTGGACGGGCTGAGCCCGGTGGCGGCGGCCAGCTCGGCTTGGCCGAGGCGGCCGTCGACGCCCAGTCTGATGAGCAACTCCCGGTCTTCTTGCCGGACTTCAGCTCGTGCGCCGGACGGCGTCCCGTAGCCCGCCGGGTGATCGTCGTGCAGTTCCACGCGCTGGGCGGGGTCCAGCGAGTCCAGTCGCCAGCGGATCCCCTCGGCGTAGAAGCCGGTCGCCAGGTGGACGCGGACGGCGTTGACCCCGGGGAGTGGGCCGAGCCGTTCGGCGGTGTACCGGGAGACCATCGCCAGGTCGGTGAAGGCCACGGTGACGACGAGGTCGCAGCCCTGGGCGAGGTGCTCGATGCTCATCACGTGCGGGTCCTCGGCCAGTTCGTCGGCGATCTGCCGGAGCCGGTCGGGAGCGCAGTCGAGGTCGAGGTAGGCGACGCACCCGCGGTCCTCGGGGTGCGGCAGGCCGTAGGCGGTCACCCAGGCGATCCCGGCCTGCGAGAGCCGGTGCCAGCGGCGGGCGGCGGTGACCGGGCTGATCCCGAGCGTCTGGCCGAGCAGGGACCAGGGTGCGCGGGGCCGCAGTTGCAGCGCGTTCACCAGGGCGAGGTCCAGCTCGTCCACCGTCACCTCGGCGCCGGTCACGGCCGGCTGCCGGTGGATTCGTTCATCGAAGGGCCTCCTGGTGGCGTGATCCTGCGAAATCGCGGGAAAATCCCGCCGAGAGATCCAGAATCACGGAACAAGATCGCTCTGCACAAGTTCCCGCCACGCGCGGGATCGACGGAGGTGCCCGTGTCCCTGCACGACGACGCTCTCGCTCTGGCCCCGGACCTGGTCCGGCTGCGCCACGACCTGCACCGGTTCCCGGAGCTGGGACTGACCCTGCCGCGCACCCAGGAGCGGGTGCTGCGGGCCCTGGACGGACTGCCGCTGGAGGTGAGCCAGGGCTCCGCGCTGAGCTCGGTCACCGCGGTGCTGCGCGGCGGCCGACCGGGGCCGGCGGTGCTGCTGCGCGGCGACATGGACGGCCTGCCGGTCGCCGAGAAGGCCCCGCTGCCGTTCGCCGCCGACAACGGGGCCATGCACGCCTGCGGACACGATCTGCACACCACCATGCTCGCGGGTGCCGCACACCTGCTGGCCGCACGGCGGGAACAGCTCCACGGCGACGTGGTCTTCATGTTCCAGCCGGGCGAGGAGGGGTGGGACGGAGCCGGAGCCATGCTGGCCGAGGGCGTCCTCGACGCGGCAGGCAGGCGCCCGGTCGCCGCCTACGCCCTGCACGTGTCGTCGGCCATGCGGCACGGGGAGTTCGGCTCCCGGCGCGGGCCGATCATGGCCGCTTCCACTGCGCTGAACGTCACCGTCCACGGTGCGGGCGGCCACGGCTCGGTACCGCACCGGGCCAAGGACCCCATCCCGGCGGCCTGCGAGATGGTCACCGCCCTGCAGACCATGGTGACCCGCCGCTTCGACGTGTTCGATCCGGTGGTGGTCACCGTCGGGCTGATCCAGGCCGGTACCCAGCGCAACATCATCCCCGAGACCGCCTACTTCGAGGCGACCGTGCGCACCTTCTCCGCCGAGGCGCAGTCCAAGGCCGCCGACACCACGGTGGAGCTGGTCAGGGCCATCGCGGCCGCCCACGGCCTGCGGGCCGAGGTCGAGTACCTTCCCCAGTACCCGGTGACCGTGACCGACGGGGCCGAGACCGACTTCCTGGCGGACACCGTCCGGGAGGTCTTCGGCGAGGAGCGCTTCCAGTCGATGCCGAACCCGATGACCGGGTCGGAGGACTTCTCCCGGGTCCTGGACGCCGTGCCGGGATCGTTCGTGTGGCTCGGCGCCGCCCCGAAGGGGACCGACCCCGACGACCTGCCGGTCAACCACTCGCCCTACGCGGAGTTCGACGACGCGGTGCTCCCCGACGGGGCCGCGCTCTACGCCGAACTCGCCACCCGCCGTCTCGCGGCCTGAGCCCGGCTGAACCCGTAATACGTAATTCGTACACCGAGGAAGGGACGACCAATCACATGACCGAACCGCGCGAGGTGGTCGAGCAGCAGCTCGCCGCCTACAACAGCCACGACATCGACGCCTTCGTCGCCACCTATGCCGAGGACGTCACGATCCACCGGGCCGACGGCACCCGACTTCAGGGTCGGCAGGCTCTGCGCGACAGGTACGCCGGACAGTTCGCCAAGGGCCGCTGCCGGGCGGAGATCGTGGGGCGGCTCAGCGAAGGCGACTGGGTGGTCGACCACGAAGTCGCCCACGGCCTGGCCGACGAGCCGGTCCGCGTCCTGGTGGCCTACCGGGTGCGCGAAGGCCTCATCGACCGCGTCGACTTCCTGGGCTGAACCAGCGCAGGCCCGTACGGCGGTCGCCGTCGTACGGCCGGTCCGCGCCCCGTCGGTGAATCGCCGTCAGAGGCCGGGGACGGCGTCCTTCGCGACGGTGTGCCAGTTGGTGACGATCGGCTTGTCGACCGGCGTGTCGCCGACGGGGATGCTGGCCGGGTTGGGGTCGGCGTTGCCGATGCCCACGATGACGTCGGTGAACTGGACCGCCTGGTTGTCCTTGGTGGTCTTCGTCATGATGCCCGCGTACGCGACCTTGGCGCCGCTCAGGGTGATCGGTTCGCCGGTGGCCTGCTCGGCGTTGGCGGCCTCGATGCCGCGCGAGCCGAACGCGATGGTGGGGTGGGTGCCGGGGAGCGTGCAGGTGATGCCCGGCTTGGCCTTGGCCGTGATCAGGAGGTAGCCGCCGGCCTGGGATTCGGCCTTCGCGCCGAGGACCAGGTCGTTGGCGCCGCAGGCCTGGCCGTAGCCGGTCTTGTCGGCGGCGGGGGAGGAGGCCGCGTCGGGCGACTTCGGCGTGGAGGACGACTTCGGCGTCGAGGGCGACGTGGGCGCGGCGGCGGCTTTCGTCGGCGAGGCCCCGGTGGATGCGGTTGCGGCCCTGGTGGGCGCGGCGGCGGTGGCCGCGGGGCTGGCGGCGGTGGAGCCCGTGTCGCTGTTGTCCGGCCCGCAGGCCGTCGCGGTGGCGGCGAGCGCCGCGACGGCGGCGGCGGTGAGGGCGAGGCGGCGCGTGCGCATGAGGTCTCCCGATGTCGTTCGACCGGTGAGGTTCACCGGGTGTGATCACCGTAGGCGGGGGTCGTTCACAGGCAGGTGCGGGAAGTATCCCGATCCTGTCCCAGAAACCGATGGGCTTTGTCCGCCCGACAGTTGACGGCTCACCCGCGCAGGGCGCCCGCGCCATGCTCTCGCCCCGGCGGGTGCCCTCACCCCCGGCGGGCCGAACCGCGTCCCCGACGCCGTGGTCGTCCGGTAGCCGCACCGCCCGGGCAGGCAGGGCCCGCCTGCCCGGGAGGCAGTCTCAGACGCCGTCCTTGTGGCCGTTCGCGACGAGCAGCCGCTCCATGCTCTGGTGGGCGGGGGCGGCCTCGGTGTTGCCGTCGTCGTGGAACATCCTGAGGTACTGGATGAGGGCGCTCACGCACTTGTCCCGCCCGTCGTACTCCGCGTTGTCGACGAGTCGGCAGTCCTTCGAGATCTCCCTCATCTGCCCGCCGGGAGCGGTGTACACGGGGTGCCAGATCAGCTTCACGTCCGGGTTCAGCCGCTGGACCAGCCGTAGTTCCGGGACCTCCAGCCTGATGAGGATGCTCTCCGGAGCGTAGGCCCGTACGAAGATGTGCACGGGGCCGGTCGCGCGGGACACGAAGGCCTTGGACAGGACGCTCCACATCGGCCCCGTCAGCTTCCAGTCCGGGTGCAGCTCCAGGACGTTGAGCACACTGCCGATCCGGGTCCGCCCCAGGGGCGTGTGGCCCTTCCGGTACGCGTAGTCACTGGTCTCGATGCCGCCCGCCCACAGGGCCATGGTGGGCGTCTCGATCTCCAGGTGCTCGGCCACGAGCTTGACGAACTCCTGGTACCAGGAGTTCGACGCCCGGAGCTCGCGCTGCTCCTGGCGGTCGCTCGTCTTCGCCATGGCCTCGTCGTTCAGCGTGCCCTGCGAGTCGACCCCGCCGAGCAGCAGTTGCCAGGCGGCGTCGGCCTGGGGTTGGGGGATGCCCGCGGCCTTCGTCAGCTCCTGGTACGGCCCCCACTCGGGGTGCTCGGTGGGCCTCGTGGCGTAGTGCTCGTCCAGGCCGCCCTTCTGGCGCTGCACCTGGCGTGTCACCGCCGCGTTCCCCACCCGCCGCTGAAGCGCGGCCAGGCCCGTGAGGCGCGCCCCGCGCTCGGCGGCGGCCGGCGCCGCCGTCTGCCGCTCCGCGGTTCTCCGTGTCTCGCGCACGCCCTCCCCGTCCTTCCAGCCGCCCCCGCCCGCCGAGTCTAGGGGCGGCGGGAGCGATTGGACGAGGGACGAAAGGGCAGAACCGGGGCCACGGTCAGCCCCTCCGTGGTGCCGGCCCGGCAGCCGCCCACTCCCGAAGCGACCCGCCCGACGATCCCGCAGTCCACCGTCCCGTCCCGACCATGCCGGGCCGCGTCGCAACCCGGCCGGGGCGGCGGCCGGCCCCGATAATCGGTGGGCACACCCGGGCGCCTGCGCAAGGCGCGGTCCCCCCATGTGGGGGAGTTCCAGAGGAGGTTGGTTCATGAGCAGGACGAAGAGGACCGGGACGAAGGCGTGGGGCGGCCGGGCCGCCGTGATCGGTGCGCTGGGTCTGGCCTCGGTGGCCCTGGCCGCCGGGCCCGCGTTCGCCAAGGGCGAGGTGGAGGTCGTGGCTCCGCACACGGCGCGGGTCGGCACGACCTTCACGGTCACGGGGCACGGGGACGACGACGGCGCCGCCTACGTGCAGGTGTGCCTGGAGGGCCGCGGCAGCGGGTCGACGTGGGAGCGGATGACCTGCGGCGCCGTGGTCGAGACGGGCACCGAAGCGGAGGTCGCCGCGCAGGTCAAGGCAGCACACGGCGGCGTCCTGGAATACCGCGCGGTGCTGTTCGGCCTGACCGGCCTGGACGACCGCCACCCCGTTCGCGAGAGGACCTCGGATCCGGTGACGGTGGAGGTCCGCTAAGACCGGCGGCGCGGACCAGCCGCCGATGGGGCCGCGCCGCCGCTCCTCCTCCGGGCCGCCTGGCCGCCGCGCCGCCGAACCGTCGCGGCCCGCTCAGCCCGGCAGCCGCAGGCGGAACAGCGCCCCGCCGCCGGGGGCGGCCTCGGCGGTGAGGGTGGCGCCGTGCGCGTGGGCGATCTGCCGCGCCATGGCGAGCCCGAGCCCGGAGCCGGGCAGGGCGCGGGCGGCGGAGGCCCGGTAGAAGCGGTCGAAGACGTACGGCAGGTCCTCGGGCGCGATGCCGGGGCCGTGGTCGCGGACGGTCAGTTCCAGCCCGGCGGTGAGCCGGACCTCGACCGTGGCGCCCGGCGGGCTGAACTTGGCCGCGTTGTCGAGGAGGTTGGAGACCAGCCGGGCCAGCCGGGCCGGCACGCCGGGGACGGTGCGCTCGGCGGCGCCGTGGCCCGCGGCACCCTCCGCGTCGTCGTCGAGGGCGAAGGCGATCGCCGGCCAGTGGCCGCGCGCGGTGTCGACGCAGTGCCCGACGAGCCGGCCGACCGCGACCTGTTCGAGCAGCGGCTGCGGCTCCTCGTCGCGGGCCAGCTCGATGAGGTCGTTCACCATCCCGGTCACCTCGCGCAGCTGGCGGTGCAGTGCGGACGCCGCCCGCTCCCGCTGTCCCTCGGTCAACCGGTCGGCGCGGGCCAGCAGTTCGGCGTTGGTGCGCAGCGCCGTCAGCGGGGTGCGCAGCTCGTGCGAGGCGTCGGCGACGAGCCTGCGCTGGGCGGCCACGGACTGCTCCAGTTCGCCCAGCATGGTGTTGAAGCTGCCCGCCAGCCTGGTCAGTTCGTCCTCGCGGCGCCCGGGCGGCAGTTCGATCCGCAGCCCCGCGTCCCGGGTGTCGGCGATCCGTTCGGCGGTGCGGGTCAGCCGGGCGACCGGGGCGAGGGCGGTGCGGGCCACGGTGCGCCCGAGTACGGCGGCCAGCAGCAGGCCCGCCGCCGCGACGGCCGCCATCAGCGCGCCGGCCTGACGCACTCCCTCCTGGACGCTGTCGGCGCGCAGCGCGACCTGGACGGCCTGCCGGGCGCCGGGCGGCGCCGCGATCATCGGGGTGGTGAGCATCCGGGCCGGGTGGCCGCCGATGGTGAGGTCGGTGAAGTAGCCGGCCCGCTGCCGGTCGGCGACCTGGCGGGTGGTCGGCGTGACGGGCAGCAGGTACGGCTCGTTCGGCGCCTTGCCGGGGTCGGCGGAGACGATCTGGGCGCAGGCCGGGGCGGCCAGGAAGTTGCACTCGCCGTAGACGACCTGCGGCCCCTGGTCGCGGTGCTGCTGCTGCACCAGGGTGGCCTGCTGGGTGAGGTGCTGGTCGAGCTGGTGGTTGAGCTCGTAGCGGACGATGCTGAACGCGGCCGCGCTGATCCCGAGCGCCACCACGGCGACCGCTGCCGTGCAGGCGAGGGCCAGCCGGGTGCGCAGCGGGCGCCGGCGCCGCCAGCGCGCGTGCGCCCTCAAGCCCGGTCCAGCCGGTAGCCGACCCCGTGCACCGTGTGCACCAGCCGGGGTTCGCCGCCGGCCTCCAGCTTGCGGCGCAGGTAGCCGACGTAGACGGCGAGGGAGTTGGAGTCGGGGCCGAAGTCGGCGCCCCACACCCGCTCCATGATCACCTCGCGCGGGAGCACCTGGCCGGGGTGGCGCAGCAGCACCTCCAGCAGCGCGAACTCGGTGCGCGAGAACTCCACCGGCCGTCCGGCCCTGCTCCCGGTCCGGGTGGCCGGGTCGACCTCCAGGTCGGCGAAGCGGTAGCCGGGCTCCTCGGCGGCCGGGGCGCTGCGCCGCAGCAGGGCGCGCAGCCGGGCGGTCAGCTCGTCCAGGGCGAACGGCTTGACCAGGTAGTCGTCGGCTCCCGCGTCGAGGCCGTCGACGCGGTCGCTCACCGAGTCGCGCGCGGTCAGCACCAGGATCGGGAGCCGGTCGCCCAGGGCCCGCAGCCGGCGGCAGACGGCCAGCCCGTCGAGGACGGGCATCATCAGGTCGAGGACCATCGCGTCGGGCTGCCAGCCGGACACCTCGTTCAGCGCCGCCAGCCCGTCGGCGGCGCCGCGCACCTGGTAGCCCTCGACGGCCAGCCCGTCCTCGACGGCGGCCCGCACCTCCGGATCGTCGTCGACGACCAGCACTCTCTGCCCGTTGCTCATGCGGACAACCCTCTCAGAACGAATCTGAGAAGCCTCTTAGCTCGTCCTCGCGGCGGCCACGGGGCCCTCTGCCGGGCGTTGCCACCTCTGTGCCGCCGGTCGCGCCTGGGCGCGTCCGTCGTCCTCGCCCCGCAGAACGACTCTGAGAAGTCTCTTAGGCGGCCTCAGCAAGCTCGACGGCATGCGGACAGAACACGGCAACCACGGCAACCATGCCAACCACGATCCGGCCCGCCCCCTGTCGGTGGTGATCGGCGCCGGCGGCACCGGCGGACACATCTACCCGGGCCTCGCGCTGGCCGAGGCGCTGCGCAGAGCCGACCCGCGGGCCGTGATCTCCTTCGTCGGCACCGAACGCGGACTGGAGACCACCCTCATCCCGCAGGCCGGCTACCGGCTGCACACCGTCGACATGATCCCCTTCGACGCCTCCCTCGGCGCGCGCCGCTACCTGCTGCCCGCGGCGCTGCTGCGCTCCGGCCGGGACTGCCGGGAGATCCTGCGGGCCCAGGGCGCGCAGGTCGCGGTCGGCATGGGCGGCTACCCGAGCGCGCCGGTGATCGTCGGCGCCAGGATGGCCGGGCTGCCGAGCGTGGTGCACGAGTCGAACGCGGTGCCCGGGCGGGCCAACCGCTTCGCCGCCCGGCTCACCCCGCACATCGCGCTCGCCTTCGACCGCACCCGCGAGCACCTGCCCGCCGGCCGCTCGGCGCAGACCGTCGGGATGCCGCTGGTCGGCGCCGTCGCCCAGCTCGACCGGGCGGCGCTGCGGGCCGAGGCCCGTCGGCACTTCGCCGTCCCGGAGGGCGTCCGGCTGCTGGTCTTCAACGGCGGCAGCCTCGGCGCCGCCCGCCTGACCGCGGCCGCCGTCGAGCTGGCCGGACGCTGGCGCCACCGCACCGACCGGCGGCTGCTGATCAAGACCGGCCCGGCCGCGCTGGCGCAGGTCCGGGCCGCGCTGGACGGCAACCCGGTGGCGCACGCCGTCGCCTACCTGGACCGGATGGACCTCGCCTACGCGGCCGCCGACCTCATGGTGTGCAGGGCCGGCGCGGCCACCGTCGCCGAACTCTCCAGCCTCCGGATGCCCGCCGTGCTGGTGCCCTACCCGCACGCGCCGCACGACCACCAGACCCACAACGCGCGCGTCCTCTCCGACGCCGGCGCCGGCCTGCTGCTGCCGGACGACGAGTGCACCGGCGAACGGCTGGCCGCCCTGGTGGAACCGCTGCTCGCCGACCCGGCCCGGCTCGCCGCGATGGCGCAGGCCGCCGACCCGGGCGACCACGCGCGCGCCGCCGACCTGCTGGCCGCCAAGGTGCTGCGCGTCATCGGCCGGACCCCGGCGCCCGCGCCGCCCGCCGTCCCGGCCCCCCTCCCCGGCCCGTACGACCGCTGACCGCCGACCACCTGACCGCCGACCACCTGACTGCTGACCGTCGACCACCCGCCCCGAACCACCGGAGGACCACCATGAACCGCCCCGCCCACCCGAACACCCCCGCCGCCCACCAGGACTGGACCGGCCGGACCGTCCTGGTCACCGGCGCCGAAGGCTTCATCGGCAGCACCCTCGTCGACCTGCTGGTCGCCCGCGGCGCCCGCGTCCGGGCCCTGGTCCACTACAAGCCGTACGCCGAGCGCGGATACCTCGCCCACTACCTGGCCGACCCCGACAGCCCCGTCGAGATGCTCGCCGGAGACGTCCGCGACGCCGGCCGGGTCCTGGACGCCGTCGCCGGCTGCGACACCGTCTTCCACCTCGCCGCGCTCATCGGCATCCCCTACAGCTACCAGGCCCCCGAGGCCTACGTGCAGACCAACGTCGTGGGCACCCAGAACGTCGCCGCCGCCTGCCTGCGGCACGGCGCCCGCCTGGTGCACACGTCCACCAGCGAGGTGTACGGGACCGCGATCACCGCACCCATCGACGAGCACCACCCGCTCCAGCCGCAGTCCCCGTACTCCGCCTCGAAGATCGGCGCGGACATGATGGCACTCTCCTACTGGCACGCCTTCGAACTGCCGGTCGCCGTCGTCCGCCCGTTCAACACCTACGGCCCGCGCCAGTCCGCCCGCGCCGTCATCCCCACCATCCTGGCCCAACTCCACTCCGGTGCACGGGAGATCAGGCTCGGCTCGACCACCCCCACCCGGGACTTCACCTACGCCACCGACACCGCGGAGGGCTTCCTGGCCATCGCCCGCGCCGACCGCACGCTCGGCGAGACCGTCAACCTCGGCACCGGCAGCGAGGTGTCCATCGGCGACCTGGCCAAGGCCCTGATCGTCGCCTCCGGCCGGGACGCCGACATCGTCGTCGACCCGACCCGGCTGCGCCCCGGCGGCAGCGAGGTCGAACGGCTGCTCTCTGACAACCGCAAGGCGCGCGACCTGGCCGGCTGGCAGCCCCGGGTCGGCCTGGACGAGGGCCTGCGCCACACCTCCGACTGGGTCGCCGAACACCTGCACCTCCTCGCCCCGGACCGCTACCAGGTCTGACGCCGCCACTTTGCGGCCAACTTCCCCCTGGGGAAGGGGGCTTGGTGCCGGAGCCCACCCGCCGGCTCCGGCACCAAGCCCCACCACCGGCGCCGACACAACGACCCCGGAAACCGGCACCTCAAGGACCGCCGCGCGTTCGATGAACGTGCCGCCTTCCTTCAGGTGTTGGCTGCCGACACCGATCGTGCGGTGAAAGGGTGTCCTACACTGCGAGCGCCGGCACGGACCGCGATGGGAGAAGGTGAGTGGACATCGACGTCCATGGATTGATGTCGTTGTCGGCCCAGCAACGCCTCCGGCTGCTCGCCGACCGACTGAACGCCTACCGGCTATGGGCGTACGAAGACCTCTTCCCCGCAGCGTTCGCCGACGCCGTCGACATCATCCACGCACGTGGCGAGCAGCACCTCAATGCCCAGCGGTTCGTCGACCACACGTTCATCAACCTGATCACCAGACCCGGCGACCTGGTGGCCTTGTGCCGGCGAATCCCTGCCGCGCACCTGCGTCTGGCGGTTGTCGAGGCCTACGTCCGTCATCCTCTGGTCCCGCCCGACGTTCTGGCCGCCATGGGTGCCTCGGGTGAGGTGTATCGGGAGCTTCCGCCCGGGGGCTGGGCCGAGGTGCCGATGCTCCTGCACGCGTCCGCCAGGCTCAGTGCCGAGCCGAGCCGCCGTTTCGAGCTCCATGAGCTGGTTCCGTTCGGTACCGTCCACGATCGGTCGTGTGCCCGGTCGGTTCTTCACTCGGCTCTGGAAGCGGACCAGCTCACCGACCAGGCGCGCGCAGCCGTGCTGAGTCCGGGCGGTGCCGAGATACCCGCGCCCGCCTTCCACGACGGCCAACGAGCGCAGGTGGTGCTCGATGACCGTAACCGCACCCCCCACTGCGGCACCGTCCGGGACAAGGTCTGGCACCACAGGGATCAGCAGTGGTACTTCTTCCTGCGCGACGACTCCGGGCGCAGGATCAGCAAGCGGTACTCCGCCGCGGACCTGCAAGCCCGCTGCGCCTGACAGCCGGCCCACGGCTCGGGTGGCTCGGCCACACTCACCGTGTCCGTTCGGGGTGGCGAGCGGGGCGTTGGAGCGCTGTCGCAGGACACGGGGGACGGGTGTCGGCTCCGTCGCCCGATGGCTCCGGAGGATCGGCCGTTCCCTCCCGCGCTCGTCACCAGACGCGCGTGGATCGTCTGCCGCCGGGGCACCCGCCCTCGAAGCCCTCGCATCCGATGGCCTCCGGCGGAAACGGCTGGCCCGACGCGTTGGTGAATGCCAGACTCGCCCCGTGCGAGCGATCATCGAGGAGATGGCCAACCGCCTGGCCGAGGTGCCGGGCGTCGTCGGAGTCATGCTCGGCGGCAGCCGGGCCCGCGGAGAGCACCGGCCGGATTCGGACTGGGACCTCGGCGTCTACTACCGTGGCGGGCTCGATCTCGCCGCGTTGCGCGCGCTGGCCGGCTCCGAGGTGGAGGTGGCCGGCCCGGGCGGCTGGGGGCCGTGGGTGAACGGCGGCGCGTGGCTGCGAGTCGACGGCGTGGCAGTGGACTGGATCCTGCGGGACGTGGACCGGGTCGAGCAGGTGTGGGCGGACTGCCGCGAGGGTCGGTACGAAGTCGGCGTGCAGGCGGGGCATCCCCTCGGCTTCTGGTCGCCCTGCTACGCGGGCGAGGTGGCGCTCGGCCAGGTCCTGGCCGACCCAGCCCGCGAGCTGACGGACCTTCAACAGGAGACCGCGACCTACCCCGAGCCGTTGCGAGAGGCCCTGACGGCGGGAGCCTGGGAGGCGGAGTTCCTGGTCGGCGCCGCAGCGAAGGGCGCGGCACGGGCGGACACGCTGTACGTCTCGCTCTGCCTCTCCCGGGCCGTTGGCGTGCTGGTGCAAGCGATGTTCGCCGCCGACCGGCGCTGGTGCCTCAACGAGAAGGGCGCGCTGGCCGCCGCCGAGACGCTACCGGCCGCGCCAGCCGGCTTCGGCCCGCGAGTCCGCCACCTGTTGGGGGCGCCCGGAGAGAGCGCCGAACTGCTGGCGGCAACAGTGGCCGAGGCGCGGCTGCTGGTCGAGGAGACCCTCGCCGAGCTCCGGAGCCGCACCGAGTAGCAGCACACACCTCGAACCGGGCGCCTCGCCCCTGGCGGCCCGTCAGCGGCTCCACGCCATCATGCGAGCAGCGAACCACCGGGCGGCGGAATCAGCTGGTTCGTTCCTTCGGGTTCACCGTGCAGAAGTAGACGCGGTTGGTCAGCTTGTCGAATCTGCACAAGACTTTCGCCACGTCAGATTCGAGACCGATCAAGCCACCCCCGCCGCACCGGACTTCGCGGCAGGCCCCGGGCGTCCGGAACCTGGCGCCGAGCCGTGGCCGATGAGCATCAGAGCGGGTCGATGCGAGCCTTGAGCAGGCAGAACTCATTGCCTTCGGGGTCGGTCAGGACATGCCACTGCTCCTGCCCGGTCTGGCCGATGTCGGCCGGGCGCGCGCCGAGCGCCAGAAGGCGTTCGAGCTCGGCGTCCTGATCGCGGTCGGTGGGGTTCACGTCGATGTGCAGGCGGGACTTGCCCTTCTCGGGCTCGTCCCGACGGCTGAGGAAGATCGTCGGTTGCGCACCGCCGAACCCTTCGCGCGGCCCGATCTCCATCGAGCCGTCGTCCTCGCGACCGAGTACGACGAAGTCCAGGACCTCGCACCAGAACCGCGCCAGCACCTCGGGGTCGCGGCAACCGAGCACCAGCTCACCGATACGACACGCCATGACGAATACCTGCTCTCAGCCGGGGAACCGCAGGGGAGACCGCACGCGAACCGCACGGGCTCCCGGCAGCGAAAACAACCCCGCGACCGTACCGGACGAGGCGAGCGCGGTCGACATGATTTCCGGGCCGACGCCGGGCCGACGCCGGGCCGACGGCATCGGCCCGAAGCCGGAGCGGGCTCAGGACAGCATGTTGATCCGGTACTGCATGATCCGGTAGTTCGTCGGGTCGTACCACTGGCTGACGACGATGTGGAAGTTGCCGAACGTCGAGCCGGGGATGACGAAACCGCCGTACGGGCTGGCGACGAGGTTGGCGACCTCCTGGCCCGGGGCGCAGGGGAGGATCATGGCCTGCTCCAGCGTCGTGGTCAGGTCCGAGGTCGGAAGGGCGAAGACCATCGCCCTGATCGACAGCTGGTCCATGTTCAGCCACGTGAGGACGTACTTGCCGTCCATGGCGCGGAAGCACATCTCGCCCCACTTGCGGGTGCCGAAGACGGTCGTCGGGGCGGGCGCGTTCCACCGCCACCCGCCGTCGGCGTAGCCCCACGGCTCGTAGGCGTCCGGATTGCCGAGGCTCTCCTTCCGTACCCGGTGCAGCAGCATTCCCGATTCCACGTCGCGGTTGAAGACCGTGGACAGGACGTAGCAGTAGCCGTCGTCGGCCACGGCGTACGTCTTCTGCTGGAACTGGCCGCCGTACAGGTCGCCCGGCCACTGGCACAGGTACTGCCAGGTCTCACCGTTGTCGGTGGAGCGCCAGAAGTCGGTGTGGTGGGTGTCGTAGATGACGCCGCGCATGAGGTGCATGTACATCACGCCGTCGACGACGAACACGTCGGACGGGATCGCCGTCGTGGCCTTGTCGCCGACCGGGTTGTGCGGCTCGTCGACCAGGCTGTTGGCGTGGCTGCCGCCGACGCTGCCGTCGATGCGCAGGTTGTTCAGGTCGGCGCTGCTGGAGCGCAGACCGACCGGGGCACGCCAGTCGGCGGCGCCCACCTGGGCGCCGTCGAAGGTGTCGCCGCAGACGAAGAGCATGGTGCCGTCCGGACACAGCACGGGGATGCCGAGGTCGGTCCACGGCGAGGCGAACGGCCCGGTCTCGACCGGTCCGCTGAGGTTCTTCACCTTGGTCGCGACCGTCGGGCTCGGAGGGTCGTTCGGACCGCCGGCGACCGCCGCTGGGGCACCCGAGCCGATGGCCCCCGCCCCCACGGCGACGCCGATGCCGATCTTGAGGAGCTTCCGGCGGGAGGGCCCGCCGGCCGCCGCGTCGGTCCCGCCCGATGAGCCCGATGAGAGTGTCATTTCTGTCGATGGCCTTTCCGAGTCGACGAATTCCCGTGGCTCCGAACGGATCGCGCACCTCGGCGGCGACGGGTCGCCACCGAGGCTACGGCGCCCCGTCGCCCTCCCGTCGACCGGTGGGCAAACCTTCACCCAAATTGGCTATGCCACACGGAAGTTCCGCATCCGGACGTGGACCAGCCGACGGGAGGTGGGGCCGAACGTCCACAGCCGGACGGCCCGCCCACCACCGGCCGCTCCGTGACCCGATCCCGGACGATCCCGGACGGGCGCGGTGAGCAGCAAGTGCTCTCCCGGGCGCAGGTTTCGATCGATCAGCGCGTGCGTGCCGTTTCACGCCCCCTGATCGAGACGCGAGCATCACATATCGTATGCGTATCGCTACCGTTGGAATATGACGCACTCTCAAGTCCGCAGTCTCCTCGTTCGTGGGGTCGTGGCCTTCGTGCTCCTGGCTGCGCCCCTCGGGGCGCGGGCCGCAGCCGCGCCCAGTACGGGTGAGGACGCGCGGCCCGCCATCAGAAACCTGGCCCGCGGTGACCGCGACCTGCTGCAGCAGGCGGTGGACGCCCAACTCACCGCGAGCAAGGACGGTAAGCAGACCGCCGCCAACGAGATCACGTACCCGGACGGGGCGGTGGTGGTCCTGCCGCTGCCGGGCGAGGCGCAGGCTCCGCCGTGGAGCGGGGACCACCACCGTCGGTCCGCCAGGGGCGCGGACTGGAAGAAGTGCCCGGCCCCGACCAGCGAACCCTCCTACTACTGCTTCTACGCCGACAAGAACTGGGGCGGTAGGAGGCTGCAGTTCAACCTCTTCCACGAGGACAGGCCGGTGTACTTCGCCGACTACGGGTTCCGCGACCAGACCAGCAGCTGGGTCAACACCGCCCGCGGCCTGGAGGTGATCGTGGACAACGACCCGGGCGACGGCCAGTGGCAGATGCTCTGGAAGGAGCCGCCGGAGTCCCTGTCCGCGTCGGTCGGCTTCGACAACATGGCCGACCGTTTCTGGGCCGTTCGTCAGTAGCCCTACCGCGCGCCGGCTGAGCTCGTGGCCCCGACCGGCTACTCGGCTACGCCACCGGCCCCGGCTTGTAGTCCGAGGGGAGCGTGTGGACGAACTCCCGCGGGTCGGAGTGCGACTGTTCCATCCAGACGGGCACGCTGCGGTAGCCGAGGGCGTAGAGGTTCCGCTTGGGGTCCCATGTGTTGGAGGCGAGGATCGAGGCACGCTTCTTCGCCATGTGGGCGTCCGGGATGTCGAGGACGTAGGAGGAGGCGGCGTCGCTGCATGCCTTGTGCGTGGGGTTCCCGTCGAGTCGGCCCGCGGCGAACTTGTGCGAGGCGCCCGGGTACTGCTTGGCGAGCGAGCGGACCTTGGCGATGACCTTCTGCACGAAGCCGTCGAAGTCGCCGCTCGCCTCGTCGGAGAGGTCGAAGTTGATGACCTTGTCGACGCCCAGGGCCTTGGCGGAGAGCTTGAACTCGGCCGTACGGCCGACGACGACCTCAGGGGTCGGCCAGGTCTCGGCCCAGCCGAGGGCGTGGTAGTGCCCAGGGGCGGAGCAGTTGTTGCCCAGGCTCTGGCATGCGCCCTGATTCATGTACTGGGCGAGCCCGCCGTTCTCGCCCCGGGTCACCAGCACGAGATAGACCGGTCGCCCTGAGGCCTTGTGCTCCAGGATCGAACCGGCGAGCCCGATCGCCTCGTCGTCCTGGTGCGGCGAGTCGAAGATCGCGGGAGCCGTCGCCGCGTGGGCGCCAGGCGCGGCCAGTGCTGGCCGGTTCCTTCCGCATCACAGCAGCCGGCGGCCCCGCCGCGGATCGCGCACCGGCAGCGGCGCTTCGATCACCGCCCACTGGGCGTCCGCCCACGACGAGTCATAGGAAGGTCTGCACGAAGGGACACACATGGCGGTGATCTTCGCGGACACCCCGCCGCGAAGATCGCCGCCAGCGCATCACGCCACGATGTTGATCGGTTACCGAACACTTTCCGAGGCGGGAGGGGAGATCGTGCCCGCGGTGACCGGCTCCGGCGTGACCGTGATGTAGGTCGGGGCCGGAGCGGTCTCCCGGGCGCGGGCCGTGTACCAGCCGGCGCCGAACGCGAGGATTCCGATCAGGAGGCCTGCGAGGACCATGGTGACGTACTGCTGTTTCATGGCCCCAAGGGTAGAGCGCCCGTGGTCAACTCCCGTGCCGCCACGGCATGATGGCCACCTCTCGTGTCAAGCGTGGTTGACGCGAGAGGTGGCCATCATGCCGTGGGAGGGAGGAAGGTCGCTGCCCGAAGCCGCGTGACCGGGCGATCCGGCGAACCTACGCGGTCAGCGCCGCCGCCCCCGCGGCCGGTTCGAGGTCGCCCGGAGTCCACGAGCGCCGGAACTCCCCGATGGTGGCCCGGAGTACGGCTATCAGCGCCAGCAGCATCAGCGCGCCGTGGGCCGGCATCGACAGGTACGGCGACACGCTGGGGGCGATGAACTTGAGGTAGCTGCCGAAGGACGACAGCTGGACCAGGACCGGCACGTACCAGAGCCGCCGGGGCAGCTGGAAGGCGATGATCACGCTGATCACGTCCGCGACGTAGAAGTAGCGCTCGTGCATGGACGGCAGCAGGAACGGCACCGCGATCGCGAAGACGGCGGCCAGCAGCAGGATCCCCGTGTCCGTGAGCTCGGGCCGCCCCTCCCGTACCGCCGGTGCCTCCCGCCCGTCCCCGGCCTTCAGCGCCGCCGCCCCGCCGGCGCGGTGGATGGCCCAGACCGCCAGCCCGATCAGCACCAGCACCAGCGCGCCCGCGACCAGCACACCTGCGTGCCGTACGGCGTCCTGCTCCTCGAACGGCACCGAGACGAACTGGTAGACCGATGGCGCGTTGAGCGTGAGGTCCTTGTACGTGTCCGGCTGCCGGGCGTACACCGTCAGCAGCTGCCAGGGGTCGGAGCCGAGCAGGACGGCGGGGATGTCGAGCGCCACGTACACCGCCGGAAGAGCCAGCAGGCTTCGCCACGGGATCCGTCGCGCCAGCACCAGGACGAGCAGGAGCGGGAACAGGAAGACCGCCTGGAGCTTGAACGCCAGCGCGATCCCGAAGAACGAGCAGGCCCACCACGGCCGGTCGCGCAGGATGTGGTAGACGCCGCCGACCAGGAAGGTCGTGAAGATCGCGTCGGCCTGGCCCCACCAGCCGCTGTTGGTCACGACCGTGGGGAGGAAGAGGACGATCACCGCCGCGCCGAGGGCCCGCCAGGGCTGCTGCGGCGACCGCAGGGAGACGATGCGGAACGTGTAGTACGCCAGTGCCAGATCGAACAGGATCGAGACGCACTTGATACCCGTCAGCGCGGCCACCGGAAGGTAGGTGAGCGCGGCCATCAGGTACAGGTAGGGGACGTTGTAGTCCGAGAAGCCGGTGCCGCTGAGAGCGTGGAACCCGCCGTTGTTCGCGATGTACTGGTACCAGGGCCCGAGGAAGTAGTAGAAGTCCGTCGACTCGTTGTCCAGCATCAGGATGCGGACCGAGAGCGCGGCCATCACCGCCGCCATCGCGGCCAGAATCAGGACCGTCGGGTCGGCCGTGCGCTGGCGCGGCTCCTCGGCGGTTATCTCGGACATCGGTCTCCATTCGGGTCGGCGGTGCGGTGGGCCGGCCGGGGTGCGTGTCGTGGGTCGGACGGCGAGGCCGGTACCGCGGCCCTCCGCGGGGGAGCCCCGTCCGCAGGGCGGCAGCCGGACCCGAAAGCCCTCCGTGCCCCACCCCTTGGTCCGCCCCCGTGGCCCGTTCCCGTGATCCGTTCCCGTGAGCCGGCCCCGACGGTGGCATCCGGCGGGTGGTGCGCGAACGGGCGGATCCGCCCCCGGCCGATCATAGGCGCCCGTGTCCACCGGCACTCTGCTGGCCCCGGACCGTCAGGACACGGAGAAGAGCCGACCCGGGCGGCACGGACGACACCGGCCCCGGGGCGGACCCTTCGACGCCGGCCCACAGCGCCTGCGGCCGCCGATCCTCCTACTGCTACTCCGCAGAAGTCGGTGGAGGGGTGTTGAGCTGGGCCGCGTATTCGTCGGTGAGGATGCTGCAGGTGCACCAGTCGCTTGTGCACGGGGCGCCGGCCTCGGCGCCGTAGGGGCCGAGACCGGCCATGAGGTGGAGTACCTCCGTGCGCTCCGGCGCGGAGAGAACGGGGAGCGTCGCAGAAGGCGGCGACTGCTGCCAGACGGCCGGATCATCGGCCACGTCACCGATGACCCGTGCGTCGATGAACAAGGTGTAGAGGGGATGCTCGGGAAAGTCGTTGAGTCGCAGGACCCACCAGTGCCCTTCGACCCGGGCCGCGTAGTAGAAGACACCTGTGCCGGTGCCGCGCCACGTGGCCCCCGGGGGCAGCGCAGGGAGAGGAATCATGCCCGCGTCGTCCGGGCTGCCGTGTCGAACGGGGGCGGACCGGCGGGGTCGCCCGGGTGCACACCGCAGGCGCAGCCGAGTGCCTCTTCGGGGGAACCGGTGGGCAGTCCGGTGGTGAAGCACCGGCACCACGGAGGCTGGGGCTCCTGGGTGGGCAATTCGGCTGCTACGTAGGCGAATCCGGCTCGGAGGCGGACCGTGACGGCGTTCACGTGGGGCCGGCGTTCACGGGCGTGGCCCTTCAGGCACCGACGCAGGTGGTGCTGCATCGATTTCGGTGGGTTCTTCGGCACGGGCCCATCCTGCCGGGTGCGGCGTCGGCCCGCCATGGCCGTCGGCTGTGAGTGATGGCCATGGGGTGGGGCGGTGCTTGCGGCCGTGCTCAAAAGGCAGGTTCGCGAGAGTCGGACGGGATACACGTGGCTGCCGGGGCTCCGTGCGGGTCGTCCGAGCTGCTCAGGGGCGGCCGAGGGCGCGGAAGGTCCAGCCGGCCGCACGCCAGCGAGCGGCGTCGAGGGTGCCGCGGGCGTCGATGACCTGGGGGACGGCGATGTGTCGGGCGAGGCCGGCCGGGTCGGCGTCGGAGTACTGGGGCCAGTCGGTCAGGTGCAGCAGCAGTTCGGCGCCGGTGACGGCCTGGGTGGGGTCGTCGGCGTAGTCGAGCCGGGGGTAGGCCCTGCGGGCGTTGTCCATGGCGGCGGGGTCGTGGACGGTGACCTCGGCGCCGGCCCGCTGGAGGGCGTCGGCGACGGCCAGGGCCGGGGAGTCGCGGATGTCGTCGGTGTGGGCCTTGAACGCGGCGCCCCAGACCGCGATCCGCTGGCCGGTCACGGCGTTGCCGAGGACTTCGCGGGCGAGTTCGACGGTGTGCTCGCGCCGGCGCCGGTTGATCGCCGCGACCTGGCGGAGCAGGCCGGTGTCGGCGCCGAGCTCTTCGGCGCGGTAGGTGAACCCGGCCAGGTCCTTGGGCAGGCAGCCGCCGCCGAACCCGAGGCCGGGCCGCATGCCCTCGGCGCCGATCCGGTGGTCGTAGCCCAGGGCGAGGACGATCTGCCGGACGTCGGCGCCGGCCAGCTCGCAGAGCTCGGCCATCGCGTTGATGAAGGAGATCTTGGTGGCGAGGAAGGCGTTCGCGGCGCCCTTGATCAGCTCGGCCGTCGCGATGCCGGTGACGATCAGCGGGGAGCCGGCGGCCAGGATGTCGGCGTAGACCTGCCGGAAGGCGGCCTCGCTGCCGGTGTCACCGTCCTCGACGCCGAGCACGATCCGGTTCGGCTCCAGGGTGTCCAGGAGGGCGAACGACTCGCGCAGGAACTCCGGCGACCAGGCCAGGCCGACGCTCACCCCGGCGCGGAGGTGCTCGTCCAGGGTCTGCCGCAGCTCTGCGACCGTGCCGACCGGGACGGTCGATTTGCCGATGATGACCGCGCCGTCGCCGAGCCGGGGGGCCAGGCGCCGGACGGCGGTGTGGAGGTGGGTGAGGTCGTAGGCGCCGCTGCCGTCCCGCTGCGGGGTGCCGACGCCCAGGAAGTGGACGTCGGCGAAGTCGGCGGCCTCCGCGTAGGAGGCGGTGAAGCGGAGCCGTCCGGTGGCGGTGTGCTCGGCGAGCAGGTCGTCCAGGCCGCGCTCGACGAACGGGGCCTGGCCCTTGTTCAGCGCGTCGACCTTGTCGGTGTCGGTGTCCATGCCGAGGACCTGGTGGCCGAGCTCGGCCATCGCGGCGGCGTGGGTCGCGCCGAGGTAGCCGCAGCCGATCACGGTGAGTTTCACGAACGTGTCCTTCCGAAGGGGCGGGCGGCGTCCGCGCCGGCCGGTCCTGCGATTCCGCGCATCCGGTTGTCACCCCTGAGCGTGAATCGGTGGTGGCCCCGACGGGAGGAGGTTTCCACAGGTCCCGGCGGAGGCCCGGAGCACCAGGCAACCGCCTGGCAGCCCGTGCGGGGAGGGCTCGCAAGGGGGCTCACACATCGTGCATCCGATTCACCATGAGCGACGGATGCCCTACCCTCGGTGATCCGTCCTCGGGTGCCGGACACGCGACTTCTCGTGGCCGGCCGTGTACGACTTCCCCGTGCCCGCGCGGGGACCGACTGAGGGGGACGCCGTGGCGCCGACCACCCGCCGGACCAAGCCGCCGAACGACGCACTGGCCCGGATGATCGACAAGTGCGAGGGCGCCAGCCACAAATCGCTGGCCCACCGGGTGAACCAGCTCGCCCACGAAGCCGGGCTGACCACGACCTACACGCACACGTCCGTTGTGAACTGGACGGCGCGCGGCATGGTGCCGGACTGGCCCGTGCCGAAGCTGCTGGCCCGGGCGATCGGCGAGCGGCTCGGCCGGCCCGTGGAACTCGGCGAGATCGGTATGGCCGATGCCGGGACGCCGGACGCCGCGATGGGGTGGGATTTCCCGAGGGACCCCGCCGAGGCCGTGCGCACGGCCACTTCGTTCTGGAGCAGCGTGAACCGCCGAGACTTCCTCACCGGTGCGGGCTTCGCCGTCTCCGCGTTCACCACCCCGGTCACCCGCTGGCTGGTCACCCCCGCCGACGACACCGCCGCCCACCGCGGCCGCGGCCGGGTCGGCGCCGCCGACCTCGCCGAACTGCGGGACGCCGCAGACGAGGCCCGGCGCTGGGACTCCAGATACGGCGGCGGGAACTGGAAGGCCGACTCCGTCACCGCCTGCCTCCGGGAACGCGCGGTCCCGCTCCTGAACGGCTCCTTCGGCGACGAGGTCGGCCGCCAACTGTTCTCCGCGACGGCCGAGTTGTCCCGCCTGGCGGGCTGGACCGCCTTCGACGTCGGCCAACACGAGGTCGCTCAACGGCACTTCATCCAGGCCCTCCGCCTGGCCCGGGCCGGCGGCGACGTCCAGCTCGGCTGCTATGTCCTGACCACGATGGCCATGCAGACCCTGCTGAGGGGATTCGCCGGCGAGGCCATCGACATGACCCAGGGCGCCTTCGAGCGGGCCAAGGGCCGGGCAGCCCCCAGGGTGCTCGCGTTCACCAAGCTCATCGAGGCCCGGGCCCACGCCCGGGACGGCGACGCCCGGGCCGCCTCCGCCGCGCTCGCCGCCTCCGAGAGCCTGCTCGACCAGGCCCGCGACGGCGCCGAGGAGCCGGCGTGGATCGACTTCTACCACCACGCGCGGCTCTCGGCCGACGCCGCCGAGATCTTCCGCGACCTGAAGCACCCCGAGGCCGCCCTCGCGTGGAACGCGCAGGCCGCCGCCATGCCGCCCGGGGTGTTCACCCGCTCGGTCGGGATGCGGCTGGCCATCGTCGGAACCGCCCACCTCCAGAGCAAGGAACTGGACCAGGGCCTCGCGTTCGGCCACCAGGCCGTCGACATCCTCGCCCGTGTCCAGTCCAGCCGGGCCAAGGACTACGTCCGCGAGTTCAACACCGCGCTCACCCCTTGGCGCCGCGAGCCGCGGGTCGTCGAGTTCCTCCGGCGGACCGGCAAGGAACTCGGCGTCGCGGCATAGGGCGAGAGGCCGCGTGGCCGGGTCAGGTGCCCGGGCGGGAGGCTGCCCAGCCGTGTTCGAGCAGGGCGAAGGCCTCGTCGGCGGCTCGGCGCGGTTCGGCGTGCCGCAGGATGAGGCTGCGGCTCTCAAGGGCGAAACGGGCGAGGGCGGCGCAGCTGACGTCGTCCTCGGGGGCGTTGACGGCCTCGGCGATGGCTCGTGCCAGGGCGGTTTCGTGGCGCGTCCACATGCGGTGGGCGTAGTCGCGCAGCGCGGGGGTCTCCTGCACCATGCGCGTGAAGTCGGCGAACCGCGGGTCCGCGGTGTGGACGGCGAACTGGGTCTGCGTCAGCAGGAGGTGCTCGCGCAGCGCCTGCGGGATCGACGTGCCGGGGGTGCGTTCGCGTACGGCGGCGACGAGTGCTGCTTCGATGTCGTCCTCCTGGTCGAAGACCAGGGCTTCCTTGCCGGAGAAGTGCTTGAACAGGGTGGTCACCGAGACGTCGGCGGCCTCGGCGACGTCCTTGACGCCGACCTGGTCGTAGCCGTGTTCGAGGAAGAGGTCGAGTGCGGCGTCGGCCAGGGACTGGCGGGTCTGGGCCTTCTTGCGCTCGCGGCGCCCGGTCGGTTCGGTCACGTGCCCACCATACCGACATAGTGCATCCGCTGCAAAAGTTTAGTCGTTGCGCTTATTTAGCGAGTGTGCTTTCTTGGTGGTGCCGGGCCTCCCAACGGCCCACCCACCTCCCGAGGGGCACTCCCATGAACTCTGCCCGCAATCCCCGTGATCCCCGCCGTCCCCGCATCGCGATCGTCGGCGCCGGCCTCGGCGGCCTCACCTGCGCCCGGGTCCTGCAGCAGCACGGTCGCTCCGTCACCGTCTTCGAACGCGAGGCATCCGCCGGCGCCCGCCCGCAGGGCGGCACCCTCGACCTGCACGCCGACACCGGCCAGGCCGCCCTGCGCGCGGCGGGGCTCCTCGACCGGTTCCACGCCCTCGCCCGCCCCGAAGGAGACGCGTGGCGCGTGCTCGACTTCGCCACCGCCGCGCTCCTGGCGCAGCAGGGGCCTTCCGCCGACGGCGGCCGGCCGGAGATCGACCGGGGCCAACTGCGCGGCCTGCTTCTGGACTCGATCGCCGAGGGCACGGTGCGATGGGACCGCGCCGTCAGTGGGGTCACCCCGCTGGCGGACGGCACCTGCCGGCTGTGCTTCGGTGACGGTACCGCCGAGGACTTCGACTTGGTGGTCGGTGCCGACGGCGCCTGGTCGCGCGTCCGCCCGGCCCTGTCGCCCGCCGTACCGGGCTACACCGGTGTCACCTTCGTCGAGACCGGATTCGACCACTGCGACACCCGTCACCCCGACCTCGCGCGGCTGGTCGGCAGCGGATCGATGCTGGCGAAGGGCGTCGGCAGGTCCCTGGTCGCCCAGCGCAACAGCAACGGCCACATCCGCGCCTACATCGCGCTGCGCGTGCCGGAGGACTGGCACACGGCCGCCGGTATCGACCTCGGCGACCAGCGGGCCGTGCGGACGCACCTGCTGAGGGCGTTCGACGGCTGGGACGAGAGCCTGCGCCACGTCCTGCGCGACAGCGACAGCGGGCTCGTCAACCGGCCCCTGTTCGTCCTGCCCGCCTCGCACACCTGGCAGCACGTCCCCGGCGTCACGCTGCTCGGCGATGCCGCGCACCTGATGCCCCCGGTCGGACTGGGTGCCAATCTCGCCATGCTCGACGGTTCCGACCTCGCCCACGCCCTCGCCACCGAACCCAGCGTCGACGACGCCGTCCGCGCCTACGAGAGCATCATGCTGCCGCGCTCGATCGAGGCCGCGACGGGCAGCGCGCAGGGACTCGACCACCTCGTTCCCGCGACGGCCCCCTGAACCGACTCCACTCGGGCTCTGACTGTCTCAGCTCAGGCACCGGCTGTTCGGGCGCTCACGGCTGGAGTCGTCCGGGGCGGATCGAGCGACTGTCGGCTTCCACGGGCTGTCCGGGCCCTTTGGTCGCTGCGTATTCACGCAGGTCAGGGCGGCGGCAGGGACTGAAGCGACTGAGACTGGGGATTGGGTGCACGTTGTCGCTCGGGGTGGGTGCCCGTCCCGGCGCGGTCGGGCGGCCGGCGACTCCGCCGTGGAGTGGTCGCGGGCGGTGAGGATGACGTGGTAGCCCTGTTCGGCGAGCTCGCGGGCGACGGCGAAGCCGAGTCCGGCCGGACGGCTGGTCCCGGTGACGGGTGCGGTCCTGATGGCCATGGCGGGTGTTTCCCTTTCAGGTGGCTTGACCCGTTCCTGGCTTGAGTTTGGACCGCGACGTCGGAGCTGTCACCGGGCACCTGTATGTTGATCACCCGCCGACCCTGTCGGTGTCCCGTCCCAGGGTGTCGACGCGCGGATCCGGCCTGGGGTGGTGATCGCTTCGCGGAAATCCGGTCGCTGTCGTCGGGGGATCAGGTGATCCTTTGGCGTCGAGGCTGAACAGCCGCTCATCATCTCAAGCGCTTGAAGGATTTTGCATGACCGTTCCTGCCCCGCCCGACAGCCCGCAGTCCGCCGAGGGGCCGGCCGACACCAACGCATGGGCGGCACCGAGCCCGGGTCAGGGTGAGGGCGAGGCCCGGGGTCAGGGCGAGGCCACGGTGCCTGCCCCGACCGCTACCCCCGCCCCTGCTGCGCCCCCAGTCGCGGCTCCGAACGGCCCGTACTGGCCGCCGTACGCGTATCCGATGCCGGCGCCGCAGCCTCGCAACGGGCTGGGCACCGCGGCCATGGTGCTCGGGATCGTCGGTGGCGTCCTCAGCCTGGCCGTCATCTTCTTCTGGCTGTCCTGGCTGCCGGCCCTGCTCGCCGTGGTCTTCGGTGCCATCGGGCTGGGCTACGTCCGCAAGGGCCTGGCGACCAACCGGGCGATGGCGCTCGCGGGTGTGATCCTGGGCATTTCCGGTCTGCTGGTCTCGGTCGGCGCCGGGGTGTTCGTCGTGACGCGGGTGCA
Organism: Kitasatospora sp. NPDC088779; assembly: GCF_040685395.1. NCBI lineage: Bacteria > Bacillati > Actinomycetota > Actinomycetes > Kitasatosporales > Streptomycetaceae > Kitasatospora > Kitasatospora sp. NPDC088779. The sequence continues at coordinate 65,208 of NZ_JBFBHW010000029.1, forward strand.
GGCGGCCGACGAGGAGCGGCGGGCGGAGGAGAACGCCGCGCGCGCTCGCGCCGATGCCGAGACTCAGGCCGCCAACGAGCGGGCGGCGAAGGAGCGGGAGCGGATCGGGGCCGAGCGGAAGAGGTTCGAGGCCGAGCAGGAGAAGGCGGCCGCGGACGAGAGGGCCCGGCGTCTGTCGTTCGGCCAGTCCTACACGTACGGGGACGGCCTGAAGGTCACGATGGCCGCGCCGACGCCGTACGTTCCGAGTGACAGCGTGTCGGACACCCCCAAGAACGCCAAGATCATCCAGGTGAGGATCACCGTCGTCAACACCGGGTCGGAGGAGGTCTCGCTCAACGGGTCGGGGCTGCCCACCATCAGGGACGCCAAGGGCAACCTCGTCTTCACGCTGATCGACGGAAGCGGACGGATGAAGATCCTCAAGGGCTCGCTGGCCCCGGGCGAGGAGGCCACCGGTCTGACGGCGTACGCCCTGCCGGGCAGCGCGGCCGACCGGTTCTCCGTCCAGTTCGACTACGGTCTCGGGCGGCTGCGCAAGGACGTCATCTGGTCCGGCTCTCCGAGCTGACCCGGGGCCGCTCCCCCCGAAGCCTGTTGCGCAGGAGGCATGACCTGCCACCACCCTGCCACCGCCGTCACCTGGCTCGTTTCACCCCGTCCACCAACGGCGTCGAGAGCGTCGGGCCGGGCGTCCGGCGGTGATCGGCGACTGCTTCGGGCGGGACTCCTGATCCGGATGATCCGAGGCCGGGGCGCGGCACGTGCCGCGCCCCGGCCGGGTGTCGAGGGAGCCTCAGAGGTTGAAGCGCATGACCATGCGACTTCCCGGGAGGCTGGAGATGGTTCCGCTGCTGCAGTCCGTGATGTCGGCCCCCGGGAAGAGGGTGCCGGTGACGGTGGCGCCGGGCAGGACGGAGCTGTTGAGGGACACCGTGCCGTTGAGGCTGTTGGAGATCTCGTTCTTCGAGGGGTCGCCCTCGACGTCCTGCATGCCCGCGGCGTTGATGGTGGAGGTGCCGGCCGGGTTGCCGTTCGCGTCGGCCCAGTCGACGACGATGGTGCCGGTGAGCTGGCCGAGCTGCTTGCAGGCGAGGGTCGCCGACCCGGTGAGGGTGATCGATCCGGCGGACAGGTTGGGGCCGCCGTTCTTCGTCAGGCACCTGGTGATGGTGCCGTTGTTCATGGACAGGTCGACCGCGGCGGGGGTGTCCGTGATCGGCGTGGTGCTGTTGACCGTACCCTCTGCGGCGCACATGAGCCGGAGCAGCGGGTTGGCCCGGGTTTCGGCGACCCCGTTGGCCCCGTCGGTCACGACCGGCGTGTCGGCGGCCGAGGCGGGGGCGGGCTGCTGGAGGAGCACGGCCGAGGTGGCGGCCACGGCGGCCAGGGCGAGCGGGACGGCGGCCAGGCGCCACCGGCGGGGCCTGGACGGCGCTGCTTCACGCGTCGGCACGGGGTCGGAGTCCCAGGAGTGCAAGGGCATGGTGTTCCTGTTCTGTGAAGTCGGGCGGCTGAGGGTCAGAGGAGTTCGGAGAACTGGGCGTCGTGCTTCGCGGTGAGGCTGCTCAGGCCGTTGGAGCAGTGGTTGATGTCGCTGGTGGGCTCGAAGGTCGCGAGGACGCCGGCGAGCGGCAGGACCTTGCTGCCGAGGGACACCGTGCCGTCGCTCGAGTTGAGGATGTCCCCGCGCGCGGGGTCGCCTTCGACGTCCTGTGCGCCGTTGGTGGTCACGGTGGAGGTTCCGACGACGCTGCCGGTCTGGTTCAGTCCGCTGTACCAGGTGATGGTCTCGGTGCCGCTGAACGTACTGGGGGAGGAACACGAGAGCGTGCCGGTGCCGGCGAAGGTCAACGTCGCCGACAGTACGTCCGTGGGCCCGCCGTTCTCGGCGAAACACTCGTCGAACGTGCCGACCCAGGAGAGGGACACGGTCCCGGCGGTGTTCGTGATCGGCGCGCTGCTGGTGCCGACGGCCTGCCCGGAGCAGGTGAGCTTGGTCAGGAGAGTGTCGCGGTGGCCGGTGGACTCGCTGGCGGCGGCCCGGGTGGGGGCGGCCTGCTGGAAGAGCAGGCCGGCACCGGCGGCCGTGGCGACCAGGGCGAGCGGAACGGTGGCGAGACGCCACCGCCGGACCGAGAGATTTCTGGTGTGCGGCCCCGACGGCGTGCCCGGGGCGGTGGGCTGAGCGCCCATAGTTGCTCTCCTTCTGTTTATGTATACGAACTGCTGCTGTCAGAATCACCGCCAGTGGGGCGCTGTGCGATCCAGGAGGAGCCGGATTCGTCTTTGCGGTGCGACATTGACCCGACTGCCACAGTGCGCCCTCGGGCTCCTATGGAGCTTCCTTTTTGCTACTGAAGATCGTGAACGACCTTTACTATCAGGCAGTCGAGGGATAGCGGCGTGTGCCTGCCGGGTCTTCCGCCGGTGTCGGGCTACGTTCTGCGGCAGACCTTTTCACAGTCGGCCCGCCGGGTCGCCCGACGGATGAGGGGAGACATCAATGCCGCCCAGTCCACCTCTTCCGCCCGGCGGCCCCCGGATTCCGGCCGTGGATCGGCTGCCCGGTTTTCCGGGTGCGGAGCACTGGCGGCGCGAGGCGGAATCCGGATTGCACTACGTCGACCACGGATCCGGCGACGTCGTGCTCATGCTGCACGGAAACCCGACGTGGGGATATCTGTGGCGGCGTCTTATCACCGCGCTGGCCGAGGACTTCCGTTGCATCGTGCCGGACCAGTTGGGCATGGGGCTCTCTCAGCGCAGGACCGGTGCCGGTCCGATTCCGCTCGCAGAGCGGCTGGAGCACCTCGACGCGCTGGCGGCCCACCTGATCGAGCAGGGCCGGGCGCCGTCGGCGGGCTGGACCCTGGCGGTACACGACTGGGGAGGGCCGATCGGCCTGGCGTGGGCGAGGCGGCATCCCGGGTTGGTCACGAAGCTGGTCGTGCTGAACAGCGTGGGTTTCCGCTGGCCCGAGGGTTACCGGCTGCCGCGCTCGCTGGCCCTGCTGCGCGACGTCCGACCGCTCGGCGAGGCGGCGCACCTGCTGAACGTCTTCCCCCGGGCGGCGCTGCGCGCCGGAGTGGTCCGGCCGCTGCCCGCCGAGGTCCGCTCCGCCTACCTGCGGCCGTACCGCGGCGCGTGGCAGCGCCGCGCGGTGCGGGACTTCCTGCGGCAGATCCCGCGCAGCGGCGCGGATCCCGCCTGGTCCCTGGTCGATCCCGGTGACGACAGCGCCGACCTCGCCGGGCTGCCGGTGTTCATCGGCTGGGGCCTGCGGGATCCGGTGTTCACACCGCTCGTCCTGCGGGAGTGGCGGCGCAGACTCCCGCACGCCGAGGTGCACGCCTTCGCCGACGCGGGCCACTTCGTCCTGGAGGACGCCGGCGATTCCCTGATCAGGCCGCTTCGGCGCTTCCTGTCCACGCGATGACGAACCATCACGGAAAGGTGCCCATGCCCTCGCCCCACAGCAGGATCGGTCTCGTGCGGGTCCATGTCCCCGAGGCCCGCCAGAGTTCCCGCGAGATCGAGGAGGAGCTGCGCCGGCAGAGCCCCGGGGCCGCGCTGCCGGCGGGACTGCTGGAGCACATGTTCGGGCTGCGCGAGCGGTGCGTGGCGGCGCCGGAGGAAATGCCCTCGGACCTGGCGGCCCGGGCGGGCGCCGCCGTCCTGCGCGACGCCGGCCTCCCGCCCGAGGCGATCGACCTGCTCGTCTATACCGGGATCAGCAAGGACCTCGACGAGCCGGCGACCGCGAACGTGGTGGCCGCCAAGCTCGGTGTCACGGCACCGGTCTTCGATCTGATGAACGCCTGCAACGGCGTGCTCAGCGCCTTGGAGAGCGTGGATGCGCTGATCAGGCTCGGCTCCTACCGGCGGGTGCTGGTGGTCACCGGGGAGGTGCCCAGCCGGATGACCCGCTGGCGCATTCCGGACCGCGGTCGGCTCGCATCGGCGCTGGCCAGTCTCACGCTGGGCGACATGGGGGCGGCCGTGCTGGTGGAGGCGAGCGAACGGCCCGGCATCCTCGGCAGCCGCTTCTTCGCCAATCCGGCCGCGTGGCCGAGCGCGGTACTGCGCAGCCCGTACGCCACCGGCCGGATGCACGAGTTGGAGGTCGACGACGCCGCGTTGACGGCCTCCTTCGCGGAGCTGCGGGGACAGGCCTTCAAGGCCGCGGGCGAACTGATCGATTCCGTGGCCGACTGTGCGCTGTTCTGCGTCCACCAGCCCTCGGCGGCCATGACCCGCGACCTCTGCTCATCCGCCGGCATCCCCGCCGAGGCCGTGATCCCCACCTTCCCCGACTACGGCAACGTCGCCACCGCCACCATCCCGCTGCAGCTGGTCCTCGCGCAGGAGCGGGGCCGGCTGCACGAGGGCGATCTGGTGGGGATCCTCGGCCTGGCCAGCGGCACCAGCCTCGGCGTCATGGCCCTGCGGTGGTGAGCGCGGTCCCCGGGGCGACCGAGGAACGGGACGCCTGGCCGGAGACGCTCGCCGCCCACCTGGCCGGCTGGGCCGGCCTGCAGCCGGACCGCACCGCGCTCGTCTGGCCCGCTCCGCGCGGCCGGTGGCACACCGTCGACTTCGCGACGCTGGAGGCCGCCTGCCGGGCGCGCATCCGCGAACTGCGCGAGGCGGGCGTCGGCGCCGGGCAGAAGGCCGTGGTGATGGCCCGCGACCCGTACGACCTGGTGACCACCGTGTACGGGCTGCTCGCCCTCGGTGCGGTGCCGGTGCTGATCGACCCGGCGCTGCCCCGTCCGGCGCTGCGGGCCTGTCTGGACGAGACGCGGCCCGAGGTGTTCATCGGCGACCCGCTCGCCCAGCTGGCCCGGCTGCTGCTCGGCTGGGCCCGCCCGCACGTCACCGTCTCACTGCTCACGGGCCGCGCGTGGCGCGCGTGGTGCGCGCGTCGGCCGGAGCTGGAGACGGAGCGGCCGGAACCGTCATGGCCGAGCCCGCCGCCCGCCGCCTCGCTCGCGCTGATCGCCTTCACCTCCGGCTCCACCGGAGTGCCCAAGGGCGTGGAGTACGAGCACCGGCAGCTGGCCGCCCAGGTCCGCTCCCTCACCGGGCTGCTGGGGCTGGGCCCGGGCGAGGTGCTGCTCGCCGGGTTCCTGCCCTTCGCCCTGTTCGGGCCCGCCACCGGCGCCACCACCGTCGTCCCGGCCATCGACCACCTCAGACCGGCCCGCACCCGGGGCGCCGACCTGGCGCGCGCCGTCACCGAACACTTCACCTCGGTGGTGTGTGCCTCCCCGGCGGTGCTGCGGGCCCTGGCCGGGGAGTGCGAGCACGGCCGTCTGTCGCTCGCCCCGGTGCGGCTGGCCTGTTCCTTCGGCGCCCCGCCGTCCGAACGGCTGGTGCGTGCGCTGCGCCGGGCGCTGCCGGAGGAGGCGACGCTGCTCAGCGCGTACGGCGCCACCGAATGCCTGCCGGTCAGCGTGATCGACAGCGCCGAACTGGCCGCCGCGCACGCGGAACCGCTGCACGCCCACCGCGGGGTCTGCCTGGGCCGCCCGGTGCCCGGCATCGCGGCCCACGTCCTGGTGCCGGTCGGCCCCGTGTCGTACAACCGGACAGTGCCGCAAGGGAGTTACGGGGAGATCACGGTCGGCGGCCCGCAGGTCAGCCGGGCCTACCATGCCCGCCCGGGAGCGAACGCGGCCGCCAAGGTCGGCACCGGGGAGGACGTACTGCACCGCACCGGCGATCTCGGCTGGCTCGACGAGAGCGGCCGGCTGTGGTTCCTCGGGCGCTCCGCGCACCGGGTGCACGGAGCCGGGTTCGCGCTCGACACCGCCGTGGTCGAGCGGATCGCCGACGCGGTGCCCGGCATCGGCCGCACCGCGCTGATCGGCCTCGGGCCCGCAGGCCGTCAACGGCCGGTGCTGTGCGTGGAGTTGGCGCCATCGGGGGCCAACTCGGCGACGGCCGTCCTCCAGGGGCTTCGGCACGCCCTGTCGGCGGTGCCGGGCGGCCACCGGGTTTCCACCGTCCTGCTCCACCACCGGCTGCCCACCGACCCGAGGCACAACTCGCGCGTCGACCGTGACCGCCTCGCCCGCTGGGCCCGCCGCCGGCTGCGCCGACGACGCCCGGGCGGCGTGCTGGGAGGCGGGCGATGAGGATCCTGGTCACCGGGGGCAGCGGCTTCCTCGGCCTGGAGCTGTGCCGCCGCCTCGCCGGGCGCGGCGACGTGGCGGTCTCGCTGAACCGCCGCTGGAGTCCGGAGCTGGAGCGCCTCGGGGTCCGTCAGCACCTGGGCGACATCGCCGACCCGGATACGGTCCGGCGAGCCCTCGACGGGTGCGAGGCGGTGATCCACAACGCGGCCCTGGCCGGCGTCCGGGGCCCCGAGCGGCCGTACCGCGCGGTCAACGTCGACGGCACCCGGCACGTGCTGACCGCCTGCCGCGCCCTCGGCATTCGCCAACTGGTCTATACCTCCACCGCGAGCGTGGCCTTCACCCCCGAGGGCGTCACGGGAGCGGACGAGTCCCTGCCCGGGCCCCGGAGCCACTCGGCCGCCTACCCCCGCACCAAGGCCGAGGCGGAGGCGGCCGTCCTCGCCGCCAACGGCCCGGACCTGGCGACCACGGTGCTGCGGCCCCACCTGATCTGGGGGCCCGGCGACCCGCACTTCCTGCCCGCCCTGCTGCGGGCGACCGAAACCGGGCGACTGCTGATGCCGGGCCGCGGCACCAACCTCGTCGACACCTGCCACCTCGCCACCGCGGCCCACGCCCACCTGCTCGCGCTGGACCGGCTGCGACCGGGCCACCCGGCGGCAGGGCGGGCCTACTTCATCGCCCAGGGCGAACCGCGGCCGCTGCGCGAGGTGGTGGCCAGGCTCCTCACCGCGGCCGGACGCCGCGCGAGCTGGCGTCCAGTGCCCTACCCCGTCGCCCTGGCCGCCGCCGTACTGGCCGACGCCACCACGACGGTGCTCCGCCGCCACACCGACCACGGCCTCAGCCGGTTCCTGCTCCACCAGCTCACTCGGCCGCACTGGTTCGACCTCACGGCGGCCCGGCGCGACCTCGGCTTCGAGCCGCCCACCACCTTCGACCAGGCCATGGCCGAACTGACCCGTCACCACCGCACCACCGGCGGCTGAGCCCGCCCCCCTCACACTCCGGAAAGGAACCACGATGGACACGACGCTCTCCGTGGACGACGTCTGCGACACCGCCCAGACCCTGCTCGTCGAGCGGTTCGGCGTATCCGCCGACGTCATCAGCCCCGACGCCACGTTCGAGGAGATGGACGTCGACTCGCTCGCGCTGGCCGAGTTCGCCTTCGTGCTCCAGGACGAGTTCGGCATCCTGATCAGCCAGGAGGACGCCGACCGGCAGAGCACGCTCATCGACGTCGCCCGGATCGTCCAGGCCCGACTCGGCGACGCGACCGAACCCGTCGCGTGAACCGCCCCGAGATCGCCGTCACCGGCCTGGGGCTCGTCACCCCGGCCGGGTTCGGCGCCGAGGAGACCTGGCAGCGGGTCTGCGCCGGCACACCCACCGCGTCACCGGACCCGGACCTCGACGCCGCCCCGGTGACGTTCTCCTGCCGCATCCCCGCCATGGACCTGGACACGGCGGTCGGGCGAAAGAAGGCATGGCGGATCGGACGGTTCAGCAAGCTCGCGCTGCTCGCGGCCCGGGAGGCCGTCCAGAACGCGGAACTGGACACCGGCGGGTGGGACGGCGCCCGGGTCGCCGTCGTGCTCGGGGTGGGCTTCGGCGGCGCGCCGCACTGGGAGGACCAGCTGCGCCGACTCCATCAGCGCGGGCCGGCCCACGTCTCGCCGACGGTGATCCCGATGGTCATCGGAAACATGGCCGTCGGCGAGGTGGCCCAGGAGTTCGGCGCGCGTGGTCCCACGCTCGCCTGCGCCACCGCCTGCGCCTCCGGTGCCACGGCGCTGGCCATCGCCCACGACCTGCTGGTCGCCGGGTCCTGCGACATCGTCCTGGCCGGTGGCGCCGAAGCCGCCCTCAGCCCGCTGGTGGCGACCGGGTTCCACCGGATGGGCACCCTGTCGGCGCGCGGGCACGACGTGCCGGGCGCCTCCCGGCCGTTCGCCGCCGACCGGGACGGCTTCGTCCTGGCCGAGGGCGCCGCCGTGCTCGTCCTGGAGCGCGCCGCGGACGCGAAGGCGCGCGGTGCCCGGGCGCGCGCCGTGCTCGCCGGACACGGCGCCAGCAACGACGCCCACCACCCGACCGCGCCGCCCCAGGGCGCCGCCGGTGCGGAACAGGCGCTGCGTACGGCGCTGCGCAGCGCGGGCCTGGGCGCCGGCGACATCGGCCACGTCAACGCCCACGGCACCTCCACCCCGCTCAACGACGCCGCCGAGGCCGGCCTGATCGCCCGCACCCTGCCGCACCGGCCCAGCGTCACCGCCCCCAAGGGCGTGCTCGGCCACAGCCTCGGCGCGGCCGGAGCGATCGAGGCGGCGCTCACCGTGCTGACCATCGAACGCGCACTGGTGCCGCCGGTCGCCAACCTCACCCCCGACACCGCCGAGTTCGACATCGACTGCGTCACCGGGACGGCGCGCCGGCAGCGCATCGACGCGGCGCTCAGCCACTCCTTCGGCTTCGGAGGCCACAATGTCGTCCTCGCCCTGCGCCGGGACTGACCCCCGGGCGGGCACGGTCCGAACCACCCCGGCGCCGCCCGACGGCAGCGGGGCCAGGCTCGGCGCACTCGTCGCCCGCCACCGCTGGGCGGTGCTGTGGACCACCGCCCTGCTACTGGCCGTCGCCGCGGTCGTCGGGGCCGGGCTGCCCGCGCGACTGTCCCACGGCGGCTTCACCAACCCCGGGGCCGAGTCCGGCCGGGCGCTCGAAGTCATCGAACACCACTACAACGCGGGCGGGACCAGCACGATCGTGGTCTTCCGCAGCGAAACCCTCACCGTGGACGACCTGGAGTTCGGCGAAGCCGTGCGGTCCGCGCTCGCCACCGTGCCCAGGACCGTGCTGGCGGGTGCCCAGCACTACTGGAACACCGGCAAGCGGGAACTCGTCTCCACCGACGGGCACGCGGCCTGCGTGGTCGTCGGACTGGCCGGAACCGGCGACCACGCCAAGGCCGCCTCCTACGAGCGGATGCGCGGTCTACTGCACGCCGATGGGTTCACCGTCACCTACGCCGGGCAGGTCCCGCTCGAGGCCGACCTGGACCGCACCGTCGACGACGACCTCACCCGGGCCGAACTCTACGTCTTCCCCCTGCTGTTCCTGCTGCTCCTGCTCTTCTTCGGCAGCCTCGCCGCGGCCCTGCTGCCGCTGGCCGTGGCCGGCGCGAGCCTCACCATGGCCTTCGGGGTGCTGCGGCTCCTCGCCCCGCTGGTGCCGGTCAGCTACGTCACCCGCAACGTCGTCGTCATGATCGCTCTCGGGCTGTCCGTCGACTACGCCCTGTTCGTCGTCGTCCGCTTCCGGCGTGAGCTGCGCCACCGGGGCGACCGGCACCGGGCGGTCGCCGCCACCATGGCCACCGCCGGGCACACCGTGCTCTACTCCGCGACGGCCATCTCGCTCGCCGTCCTGGGCCTGACCCTGCTTCCGTTCCCCATCACCCGCTCCCTCGGCATCGGCGCCGCCGTCACCGTCGCGCTGGCCGGCGCCGTCAGCCTCACCATGCTGCCCGCAGTGCTGGCCGTGCTCGGCCCTCGGGTCGACGCCGGGCGCATCCGGCTGCCGGGCCTCGGACGGGCCGGTCTCGGACGGGCCTGGGCGGCGGACCAGGAGACGGGGTTCTGGTACCGGCTGGGCCGGAGCGCCGTCACCCACCCGTGGGCCTGGCTCACCGCCGCCGTCGCGGTGATCGCCGTGCTGAGCGCGCCGGTCGTCGGGCTCCACCTCGCGGCGAGCGACCAGCGGACCCTGCCCGCCGGGGCGGCCAGCCGCAGGGCCCAGGAGCTGCTGCACGAGGACTTCCCGGCGGCCGCGCTCGACCAACTCCAGGTCGTCGCCCACCTGCGGGACGACATCGGCGGCGAGCCGGGCAAGGCCGAACTGGCCCGCTGGCAGGAGCGGCTCGCCGGACTGCCGGACGCCCAGGACGTCCGGCTGCGGGTCAGCACCGCGCACAGCGCGCTGCTGACCGTGGCCACCGACGAGGCTCCGGACGCTCCCGCCGCCGAGCAACTGGTGCGCGCCGTGCGGGCGCTCGACCCGCCCGACGGCGGCCTGGTCCTGGTCGGCGGACCGGCCGCCGCCAACGTCGACGTCCTGGACGCCCTGGGGGCCAGGCTCCCGGCGCTGGTCGGGTACCTGCTGGTGGTCACGCTCGGCCTGCTCTTCCTGGCCTTCCGATCGCTGCTGGTCCCGGTCAAGGCCGTCATCACCACGACGATGTCCCTCGGCATCGCCTACTCCGCCGTCACCTGGACCGTCCAGGAGGGCCACGGCGCCCGGCTGCTCGGCCTTCGACCCACCGGATACGTCGGCGCGCTGGAGGCCGCCATCATGCTGATGTTCGTCTTCGCGCTCTCCGTCGACTACGAACTCTTCCTGATCGCGCAGATCCGCGAGCTCCACCGCGGCGGCATGGACAACGCGAGCGCCGTGGTGACCGGCCTCGGGCGCACCGGAGGGCTGATCTCGGCCGCGGCGGCCCTGATCGTGCTGGTCGCCGCGGCCTTCGCGACCAGCCCCGTCGTCACCGTGAAGGAGATCGCCCTCGGTGTCCTGGTGGCCGTGGCCGTCGATGCCACCGTGGTGCGTATGCTGCTGGTCCCCGCCACCATGCGCCTGCTCGGCGAACTCAACTGGTGGACACCGCGCTTGCGGCGGCCGGCGGCGCCGAGCGGGCCCCGTCCGGCGCCGTTGCCGGGCCTGGAAGCGGTGGAGTGAGCGTACGAGTGGGTTCCGGGCGGGCCTGGCGCTCGGAGGCGTGCGGAGCGGGCTCGGAGCACTGGTGTCCTGCGCCGGAGATCCGGCGCAGGACACCAGGAGCAGTACCGGTGATCCGACCGGGCTACACGGGGGTGTTGATGACGGAGACCATGCCGAAGTGGTGGTGGGCGATGGAGAGGTCGCCCTGGGTGTCGCCGCCGGTGGGGGTGATCATGGCGGAGGAGACGGTGTACTCCCTCGGGCCGCCGCTCTGCATCAGGTAGGGGATGCCGATGGTGGCGGGGGTCTGCGGTCCGAGGGCGCCGAGCCCCGGGGGGACGGAGAGCCGGTAGACGGAGGGGATGGCGGGGTCGTTGTTCTCGTAGAGCGCGGTGAGGCCGGGTGGGCGGCCGGTGGTGGGGATCTGGGTGTAGAAGGGGGTGGAGAAGGTGAAGTTCGCGGGGCTCTGGGTGCCGTCGAACAGGGTGCCGGCGCCGTTGTAGAAGTGGAACGGGACCTCGGCCGACGCGCCTCCGGCGATCAGGGGGAGCTGGGGGGAGGTGAAGTAGAGGTTGGCGTTGCCGGGGGGTGGGGCGCCCAGGCTGGAGCGGACGAAGCCGAACTCCCACACGTTGCGGGTCAGATCGCTGTCCATGTCGGTGGTGTTGTTCGCGTCGGTGGTGAAGATGGCCCGGCCGATCGGGGGGATGTTGGGGGCACCGGGCAGCAGGGCGAAGGTGACGGGAACGGTCACGGCCGTGTTCGCCGGGAAGCCGTTGAACGAGACCTGGATGACGGAGGGCACGTCGGGCGCGTTGTTCTGGTACAGCCAGCGGGAGGTGCCGCCGCTGACGGACGGCAGCGTCGCGACGTTGGCGTAGAACGGGGTGATGACCTTCAGCGACACCGGTCCGGTGGCCGCGGTGCTGCTGAAGTTGCCGATCGTGACCTGCACGGTGGCCGTCCCGCCGCCCATGTAGGTGCCCGCGTCCGCCGAGCAGTACAGGTTCACGCTGTTGAGCGCGTCCGGCCGACGGGTGGCACCTGCGGGGGCCACGGACCGGTCCTCGGCTGCGGCTGCGGCTGCGGCTGCTGCTGGCGCGGCTGCGCCCAAGCCCACCACGGCCGCACCCAGTCCTGCTGCCCTGAGGAGGCTTCGGCGTGCCACCGGTGTTGCCCCCGGCCCGCCGGACTCGTCCTCTTCGCGGATTCCATCGACCATGTCTGCGCCTCCATCGGCACGTAGCGGTGAAGCGGGCTTCCAGGCCAGTGGTTCGTACTCTGACATGTGGTCATGTCGCAGGGCGGTCAACGCGCTTGACGGCATCCGGTCCGCCACTGTGCCGGAGTCGACGCGGCAACGGTGCACGCCTTCCGAGCAGTGGCCACAGGAATGGCGCGCCCCCGGGCGTCGGATGTTGCCCGGGGGCGCGGGAGCGCGTGCTGTGCGCTCAGAGCGAGGCGAGGCTGAAGTCCACCTCGTGTTTCCCGGTCAGGGCGGTCACCCCGGTGTCGCAGGAGCCGGTGATGCCGGACAGGTCGAAGCTGCCCTGGTAGCTGTTGAGGGGCAGGAGGGTGCTGGTCACGTCCGTGATGCCGGTCTCGTCGTTGGTCACCTCGCTGCCACCCGAGTTGCCCTTCTCCCCGCCCTGGAAGGAGACGGTGGTGCGGCCGAGGTTCCTGTTGTTGACGTCGTACCAGGTGAAGGTCGCCGTTCCGGAGAAGGGATGGTAGGACACGCAGGAGAACGTCCCGGTGCCGACCGAGGAGATCGTGCCGTGGTCGACGTTCGAGTTGGTTCCGGCGGCGCTGTAACAGTCGTCGAGACTGCCTTCGACCGTGTACGAGTTCGATGCCGCCGCGTCGGTCACCGGGTTCTTGAACGTCAGCGTCACCGGCCCTGAGCAGGTCAGGTCCTTCAGTACCTCCGTCGCGTGCGCGGACCCGGCCGCCCCCGGGATCGCTACGGCCAGCAACCCGCCCGCGACCGCCGCCACCATCAGACGCCTCATCGTGTGCTCTTCTTCCTGTTCGTCGGTGTCGTGCCTTGGCGCCAAGAATCCCCGGTACTCGATCAACCGGTACATGCGCGCTGTCGGCGCACTCCGTGTCTCATCCGGACAGGCGTACCCAGTCGACCGAGAAGCCTTGCTGCCGTTCGGCTGTTCGTCTACGTGCGCGAGCCCGGGGTGCAGCGGGGCGGGCGGGCCCGGTGGCCGTTGCCGGCGCCCCGCTGAGGGCGGGCCGGGTCACCCGATCTCCCCTCCGGCGTCGCGGGAGAACCGCGGCCGCAGCACTGTTTGAGCATGAGCTACGACCATGGGGTGACGGCCGGAGCCCGTGTGAGGCCTGCCCGCCCCCGGAGGGTGCGCGCCGCCCTCGGTTCCGGATGCCTCGCGGGGGCGCTGGTCCTGCCAGCCGGCGTCACCGCGCCCGCCCGGGACGCGACCACCCGGACCTTCACCACCGACGCCACGTTCACGGTCCCGGACGGTGTCACCGGCATCACCGTCACCCTCGTCGCGGCGGGTTCCGGGGGAGGCGGCGGGGGCGGGGGAGGTGGCACCGGCCTCTTCAAGAGCGGCGGCGGGGGCGGGGCGGGAGGCGGCGGCGGGGGAGGCGCCCGGGTCACCTGCACCCTGGCCGTCACCCCTGGCGACGTGCTGACGCTCACCGTCGGCACCGGCGGAGCCGGTGGGGCGGGAGGCGCCAGCGGTGAGGAGGCCGACCCGGGTGCCGACGGCGGTGCCGGGGGCGCCGGGGGCCGGTCCACTCTCACCGGCGGCGCAGCCGTCCTGGCAGCCGTGGACGGCGGGTCACGGCCCGGGGGCGGGGGCGCGGGCAGCGTGCTCGGAGGCGCCCGGGGCGAGGGAGGCCACGGCGGAGGGAGCGTCCCCGCCTCCGCCTGCAAGGGCGGAGGACCCAGCGGCACAGGCGGATCCGACGGTGACCTCGGCGCCGGTGGTGAGGAAGGCGTCGACGTGACACCGGCCACCGTCGGCGAGACCGTCCCCGGCAGCACGGGCGGCGTGGGCGGCGAAGGCGGTGCAGCGGGGGCTCCTGTGCCGGCCGCCTGCCCCGTGGGCACCGGCGACGGCGGGGACGGCGGGGACGGCGGCGACGGCCAGGACTACGTCGGCAACTTCGACGACCCCCAGACCCCCGGCGAGGACGGCACCGCGGGCACCGAGGGCGGCAGCGGCTGCATCACCCTCACCTTCTAGAACAGCGGGCCGGGCCCCGACGCCGGCTTGATCGGCGTCGGGGCCCGGCACTTCGTCAGGCCGCCGTGTCCAGGAGACTCGTCCCGCCCGGCCCGAGCCTGCCGGGCACCGCTCGCTCCGCAGCGAGGGGCGGGGTTTGCGGGAGCGCGGCGGTGGGGCGCCCGTTCGGGATCAGGCGTCCTGCGCGGGGACGAAGGGGACGGGCATGGGCCTGGCCGTGGGGGTGGCGGTGGGGGTGACCGTGGGCGTAGGCGTAGGCGTGGGGGTGGGGGTGGGCGTGGGGGTGGCGGTGGAGGTCGGGCTGGATGTGGAGGTCGGTGTCGGTGTGGGGGACTGCGTGCCGGTGGGCAGCGTGATGGTGACCGTCCCGTCCAGCGTCATCGACTTCAGGCCGGTCGGGGTGTTGCAGGCCGTGAGGTCGATGTCGGACTTGACCGGGTCGAGGACCACCGTCCAGGTGGCGCCCTTGTAGCGGCCCGCGGTGATGCCGCCGCTGAGGGGGTTGCTCGACTTGAGCAGGTCCTGGATCGGCTGCATGTCCCAGGTGAAGTCGGTGGTGCCCGGGTCCTCCGTGGTGGGCTGGCCGTTCGCGGTCTCCCAGGTGACGCGCTGCAGGGTGCCGGGCGCGTTCTGGTAGTTGCCGGCCGCGCAGGTCACGCCGTTGCCGAGGCCTGTCCCCACGTAGTCGGCCTGGGTGATGGGGGCGTCACCGGTGCAGTTGAGCAGTTTGGGGTCGCCGAGGGTGGCCGTGATGTTGTCCTGGGGGACGAGCGTGAGGCCGGAGCTGAAGGTCATCGTGAAGCTGTCCTCACAGGTGATGACCTGGGGCACTCCGGCGGCGGAGGTGTCGTACACGAGCAGTCCGCCGACCAGGGTGCCGGCTGTGAGGGCGGCGGCCGCGATACCGATGGGGTGTTTCATGGGGTCGTGCCTTTCTCGGGGTGGGGGAACCCGGTGGTGCTGCGGGCCGGATCACCCGGGGAGTCCGGGGGCCGGTGCTGGGGGACGGCTCGACGGGGTGGGGAGCCCGGAGCCCGACGGCCCGGCCACTGCGGGGGAGCCGTCGTCCTCGCCGTGGCGCGCGAGGGTGAGGAGCGCCGTACCGCTGACCACCAGGACGGCGAGGACGTAGAGCGGGGTCACGGCCGGGGACTTGAACCAGTCGGCGGCCTCGGCGGTCAGGTAGGTGGCGAGGGTGCCGCCGAGGAGTCCGCCCAGTTGGTAGCCGACGGCGGCTCCGCTGAGGCGCACGCGGCTCGGGAAGAGCTCGGAGACCAGGGCCGCCTGGGGGGCGTACATCGCGGCGAATCCCACCAGCGACAGCAGGTAGGCGAGCACCAGGACCGGGGGAGAGCCGAAGCGCAGCAGGGGCGCGAACGCGGCGGCCCAGAGCGCCATGGTGATGGTCCCGGCCAGGCAGACCCGTCGTCTCCCGTAGCGGTCGGACAGCGCGCCGAAGAACGGGATCAGGGCGATCAGCGCGAGCGGAGCGAGGAGCGAGAGCGCGATCAGGGCGTTGAGCGACAGGCCGGCGACGCGCAGCAGGGTCAGGACGTAGTTGAACGAGAAGCCGAAGAGCACGACGTCGGCTCCGGCGGTGATCGCCGTGGTGACGAGCAGCTGCCTGCGGTGCCGGGCGATCAGTTCGACGACCGGCCGCCTGCTGCGGGCCCCGGTGAGGGCGAGCGTCCGGAAGGCGGGGGTCTCCTCGATCCGGGCCCGGGCCCACAGCCCCACCACCACCAGCACGGCGGAGAGCAGGAAGGGCAGTCGCCAGCCCCAGGTCATGAACTGTGCGGGCGTCAGCGCACCGGAGACCGCCGTCATGGCCCCGAACGCCAGCAGGTTGCCCGCCGGTGCGCCGATCTGGGCCCAGCTCGACACCAGCCCCCGGCGCCCCGGTTCGGCGCACTCGTGCGCGACGACGGTGGCGGCTCCCCACGCACCGCCCAGGCCGAGCCCCTGGAGCAGGCGCAGCGTGACCAGCAGGAGCGGGGAGGCGAAGCCGATCTGGCCGTATCCGGGCAGCAGCCCGACCAGGCCGGTGGAGGCCCCGGTCAGCAGCAGCGCGCCGACCAGGGCGGGGCGCCTGCCGTGGCGGTCGCCGAGGTGCCCGAAGAGCGCCCCGCCGACCGGCCGTGCCACCAGCGCGGCCCCGTAGAGGCCGATGCCGGTGAGGGTCGCCGCGAAGGGGGAGAGGTAGGGGAAGAACTGGTGTTTGAAGACCAGCACGGAAGCGTTGACGTAGAGGAAGAAGTCGTACCAGACGAGCGTGGTACCCATGAGGCTGACGATGACCGAGCGGCGGACATCGCGCGTCGCGAAGCGCACATCGAACTCCATTGCGTGTGACTGCCGTCACTTCTAGCAATATTCCAGCGCCGGTGGCATCGCGCCACGCAGGCCGCCGCGGGCTGGACTATTCGCGTGCGCACCGTACCTGCGCCCCGAACTCCGGAGACTCGCCCGGGCGCCCGGCGCGACCGGTCGGCCCTTCGTTCAACTCGTCTCCACTGCAAGGGTGTTCGCGGCCCACTTGGTCGACTCGGCCTCTTGTCCGAATGTGGCGTTCAGGTTAATCCTGTCGCTGGTGAACCATTGTGGTGTGGGGTGGATTCCGGCCGTCCGGCCGTCCGGACAATGCGACTTCCATTCGTATACGGCGAACCAGCGGGTCGGATTCATGGAGAATCCGACTTTCACATCCGGCCCGTCGCCCGCTCCAGCCCCCGCCGCCCCCGCCGGAGCGCTGCCGGCTGCGCCCGCCGGACACCCGCCGGCGACACCTCTGTCCACGGCGCTGTCCGCAGCTCGCCGACGCGGCTCCACCGGGCACACTCGGAAGATCACCAACGGCATCCGCGACCTACGCCGGAGCCGAACGACGTGGCCATCCACCCTGGGGAGGAGCTGGCATGAACCGGTCCCGGTTGACGGAGCAGTCCGACGTGGCATCGGGCCCTGACGGTCCGATCACCGTCTTGTCCGGCTACGTCCATCCGACGCGCGGACCGGTGACCTGTCCGGCGGCCCCGCTCGTGGCCGGGTGGCTCCACGAGCGCGGGTTCGCCGCCCGGATCGGTGCCGGCGGGATCCTGCCGGCGGGCCGGGGTGGGCGGCTGTTCGCCACGACCTACATCGACCTGGACGGGGCCGTGGTGGGGATCGCCGTGATCGCTCCGGCCCGCCAGGAGGCGGTGGCGGCGGAGGCCGTCCGCGTCTGGTCGGCCACGGTGCGGACCAGGCGGCTGATCGTCTGCGCGTCGGCGCCCGCGTGCGGGCCGACCCCGGTCGTCCCGTCCCAGCCCCTGAACCGGCTTCCCCCGTCCGCAGGGGGCGCCGGGCAGGCCGAGTGCCCGCGGGCGGCCGCGACGTGGGCCGCCGTCCGGCAGTACGAGGTTCGCGGGGACACGGTCCTCGTGCTCGGCGGCGGTTTCGCCCCGGCTGACCCCGCCGCGCAGCAGGCGGGGCGGGTCCGGGTGCCCGACGTGGCCGGGGCGCAGGCCCTGCGGTCCGTCGATCCCGAGCGGCTGTCCTTCGTCCAGCACCCGTGCTCACCGGTCGAGGAGGTCGCGGAGATCCTCGGGGTGCTGCGCGCGCGGTTCCCGCTGCTTCGAGGCCAGCACCCCGATCAGTGGTGCTACCGCTCCTCCGACCGGCGGCGCGCCGTCCGCGCGGTGGCGGAGTCCAGCGACCTGGTGCTGGTCTCCGCCGGCAGCACCCTGGCGGCGTCGATCCGCTCCGGCGCGTTCGTGGCGTTCAACGGTCTGAACGCCCTGCGGCCGGAGGAGATCGCGGCGGCGGCGACCGTCGGTGTGATCGCCCCGCTGCGGGCTGCCGAGGGCGCTGTCGACGCGACGGACGCCGTGGTCGGGGCGATCGGCGGCCTGGGGCCGGTGAGTGTGGCCTACCACCGTACGGTCACGGAGGTCGCGACCGACGTCCTCGCGCGGACTCCGCGCCGGCCCTGACGGGGAGAAGGCTCGGCCGCTACCGCGTGCGCGAATCGTCAGGCACGCCCCAGGGCGGTGGCCCGTTGGATGAGGTGGTCCGCGGCCGGCCGCCGGCGGTGGGGGAGCAGGAGCCCGGGCATCCGCGCCCTGGCCAGGTGGGCTCGGCGGGAGGCCAGTAGCGGGTAGACGTCGAGGAACTCGTGCCAGGTGGCGCAGGCGGCTTCGATGTGTCCGGCCGCCAGCTGGCGCTCGGCCAGTCTGCTGAGGACGACGGCACGGGAGCGGGACTCGCCCCGGGGCCTGCGGGCGGCGGACACCTCCAGGAGCTTGATCGCCCCGGCGGGGTCGCCGAGTTCGACTCCGACGAGGGCCCGCTGGTGGTCCCACGAGGCGCGGTGGTAGTCGCCGATCGGCGGTGGCGGGCCCGTGGCGTTCGTGAGGAGGTCGCGGGCGTCGCCGATGTGGCGCAGCGCGGCCGTCCGATCGCCGAGGGCGGCCTCGGACAGGGCGAGCTGCCCCAGGACGGAGGCGCGCAGCCGCGGCGCCGAGGAACTGATGCGGCAGTCGGCGGCGGCCTGCGCCAGGCGCAGGCTCTGGCGCCGGTGGCCGAGTTCGTAGGCCTGGGTGGCCATGGCGCGCAGGGTCATCGCCTGGGCGGCCGTGTCGCCGGCGTGCCGGGCCAGGTCGAGGGCGAGGCGGTAGTACTGGCCGGCGAGGCCGTTGAGGTCGTCGTCGATGTGCATGAAGGCGCACAGGTAGCACAGTCGGGCGGTGGCTCCGAGGATGCCGAAGTGCCGGACGGGCGGGGCGGGTGCGGCGAGCATGGGCGCCGCCGTGGTCGCGAGGAACGCGGCGAGTGCGGTGCGGGCCTGGCCTCCGCCGTGGACGCGGTCGATCGCGGAGAAGACGGGCAGCAGCAGGGCGAGCGCGTCCGGCTGGGGCGGGGGCGCCTTCGCGCCCGCGGGTACCGACGCGCCGGTCGGGGCTTCGGTCCGGCCTCCGGTCAGGGCTTCGGCCAGGCCGGTCGGGCTTGCGGGCGGTGCGGGCGGCGGCTGGTAGGAGAGGAGGTTCCCGTGGCGATCGGGTGCGACGGCCGCCGCCGCGAGCCGCGCGAGCACCGCCGGGGAATCCGGCGCCGGGGTGTCCGGCGGCGGATCTCCGAATCCGGCGTCGGCCAGGGTGACGGGCCGTCGGAGCCGACGGCCCAGCGCCGCGCAGACCAGGTGGGGGGCGGGCTTGCGGGGAACGGCTCCGGTGAGCCACTGGTGCACCGAGGCGCGCCCGTAGGCCCGGGCCCATCCGGATTCGGCGCCGATCTGATTGACGGCCCGGGCCAGTTGCTCTCCGGTCCATCGGGCTTCTTCGAGGAGTTCGCGAAGGCGGGCGTTCGGCACACGGCGGACGGCCATGTCTCTCCCGGCGGGTCGTCGACGCCGCGCTCACGGCGGCCCGGTCCGGCCTCCGCGGTACGCGGTCGCGCTGCGCACATCCCGCCATGCTATCCGCTCGCAGCGCCGCCGGGATGCCCGAATGGGATTCTCAACTCGATGTAATTCCTGGGAAGTTGACGCCCGGAAAAGCTTGACGGGCCGGCCGTCGAAAAGGGCCCGCGAGGGCGGCCGCAGCCTCCACCATCGGTGGCGTCGGGGCGTTTCCTTCGAACGTGCCCCAGGGTGGAGGCGGAATCCGTGATGTCCGGCCCGCAGCGTCCGCAGAGTCCCACGGCCACCGGAAAGTTCGTTCACATGTTCCCCGGGCAGGGGGATTTCAGTCTGACCCCGCTGTTGCGGACGCTTCCCCGCGTCGGGTCGCTGGCACGCGCGGTCGCCGAGGTCTTCGAGGAGGCCGACGTGGTCGCCGCCGAGTTCGGGGTGGCGCCGATCGGCCCCCGGCTGGCAGGCGGCTCCCACCTGACCGGCGACTCCCGTTCCGGTGGCGGCTCCCACCTGACCGGCGACTCCCCGCTCAGTGCCGGCGCGCTGGCCGCCGAGCCGGCCGGGACCGTACAACTCGCGCTGTTCGGTGTGTCGTTGGCGGTGCACCGCGCACTCGAAGCCGACGGCTGCCGGGCGCACCGTCTCCTGGCGGTCAGCTTCGGCGAGATCCCCGCGCTGACCGCGGCCGGATGCTGCTCGGTCGCCGACGGGGCCCGTCTGGCCTGCCGGCTCGGGCAGTTGCTGACCGGCCACGGCGGCGGCATGACACTGCTGGGCGCGGGCCCGGCCACAACCCGCCGGCTGCTCGCGGCCGCCGGGCCGGGCACGGGCGTGGTCGTGGCCTGCGTCAACCACGGCGGGGAGACGGTGGTCTCCGGCCCGCTCGACGGGCTCGCCGTCGTCGAACGGTCGGCGACGGCGCACGGCGTGGGGGCGCAGCGGCTGCGGCTCCCGT
Organism: Kitasatospora sp. NPDC088779; assembly: GCF_040685395.1. Taxonomy (NCBI): domain Bacteria; kingdom Bacillati; phylum Actinomycetota; class Actinomycetes; order Kitasatosporales; family Streptomycetaceae; genus Kitasatospora; species Kitasatospora sp. NPDC088779. Next base: position 85,644 of record NZ_JBFBHW010000029.1, read on the forward strand.
TCATGAGCCACCACCCGGCTCTCGTCCACGAGGCCGGTGCGTTCGCGCACTTCGCCCGGCGGCTGCGCCTGTCCCCGCCGCGCCGACCGGTGTACTCGGCGGTGGCCGGCCAGTTCTACCGCGCGGACAGCGATCTGCCGAGCGCGCTGTCCGCGTGCCTGGTCAGGCCTTTCGACCTGCCTGCGGTGTTCGGCGCGTCGATGGCGGACGCCTCGCTGGTCGTCGAGGCGGGCACCGGCAGCACGCTGACGAACAGCGTGCGCAGGATCGACCCGCGGCAGGACGCGCTCGCGCCGGTCGCCGACGGCCAGTGGCCGACCGGCCCCCAGACGCCGCTGCCGCCCCCGTGCTCCTGCCCGCCTCCCGCCGCGCCGGGGGAGGGCACGTCGCACCACCACCACCCGACCACGACGGCCGCACGGGGGGACTCTTGAACACCGAACGGAAGCCTGGCGAGGAGGCCGGCGCGATCGACGTCCTGACCCGCCTCTCGGCGCTGCTCCCTCCCCGGCGGGCCTCGGAGTTCGGACAGCTCCTGGCGGACCACCGGGCCGAACACGGGGCGGCAGCCCTGCGCACGGACGTCAGCGCGCACCGGCGGCTGGCCCGCCTGGCGGCCTCGCTGCCGCCGGCGGTCGAGGTGGTCGCCGACGCGGAACTGCTGGCCGCGCTCAGCGAGGCGACGGCGCTGGCGGATCCATCGCTCTACCAGACCTTCCTCTCCCACTACACCCTGTGCGTCGGCTCGCTGGTCCTCCTGGGCGGCAAGGCCGCGGACCCGGACGGCGCCCTCGCACACGCACGCACCAAGGGATCCTTCCTGGTCACCGAGATCGGCGACGCCGGCAGCCACCTCGGGATCCGCACCGAGGCCCGGTTCGACCCGGCCCGCCGCGCGTTCACGCTGCACACCCCGGACCACCGGGCCGCGAAGTTCTCTTCCGTCGCGGCGCTCGGCCTGCCCCAGCAGGCGGTGGTCTGCGCACGGCTGCTGACCGGCGCCCGGGACGGGGGAGTGTTCTCCTTCCTCGTCGACATCACGGGGGTCGACGGCCGCCCGGCACCGGGCGTGTCCGTCTCCGGCCCGCTCCCGGTGGGCGCGCTCCCGCTGCCCTACGGCCTCGTCCGGTTCCACGGCGCCCGAATCCCGTACGACCGCTGGCTGGCGGACGGGGCCGGGATCGACGCCACGGGCGTGCTGCACGACCCGCAGCCGAGCGCCGACGCCCGCCTCCAGCGGACCCTGAGCTGCGGCCAGGGGCTGTGGGCCACCCTGCCGTCCGCGATGGCGGGCCTGGCGGGCCGCAGCGCGGCGATGGCCTGGCGGTTCAGCGCGGGCCGCCGCTCGCACGGCCGGCTGGCGCCCGGGAGCCCGGTCCTGGAGTACCGCACCCAGCAGCACGCCGTCGTCGGAGCGCTGGCCGCGGCCTTCTCCCTGCGCTGCACGGCCCGGGCGGCCCTGTCCACGTGGGCGGGGCTGCGCGCCGCGAAGCCCTCCGACGGGCCGGGCACGGCGATGACCTTCTCCCCCTGGGCCGCGGTCGACCGCTCGCTCGCCCTCCACAAGGCGCACAGCACCCGGGCCGTGGCGGAACTCGTCGACTCCCTCCAGCACCGCTGCGGGGTGTCGGGCCTCTTCGACCACAACCGGCTGCCGGGCTACCTCGGCTTCGCCCGCGCCTTCGACAACGCCGGCGGCGACAACACCCTCATCCTGCTCGACGCCGGCCGCGCCCTCGCCGAGGAGCGGGCACGCCCCGATCGGCGGAGGGCCGGTCCGGGCCGGTTCCCGGCCGACCCGGGCCTGTCTTCGGCCGACCCGACCGACGCGGCGTGGTGGCCCGCGGTCGTCACCGCGCTGCAGGACCGGCTCGCCGACGACCTCGCCGCCGCGGCGTCGGCCCGTACCGAGGCGCTCCACGGCTCGCTCCAGCGAGACCTGGAGCTGTGGAACCCGCTGCTGGAGGACGCCCTGGAGCTGGGGGACGTCCAGGCCCGCCGGCTCGCGGCCGAGGCCGCGGTGGAGGGGACCGCCGCGCACGGGTGGCCCGTTCCGCAGGCGGCCGACCTCGCCGCGCTCGACGGCCTGCGCCAGGCCCGGCGCCTGGCCGGCCCCCTGCTGGCGACCGGCGTGCTCACCCCCTCGGCCGTACGCGCCCTGCCCGCCGCCATGGACGCCCTGTGCGACCGGTTGCGTCAGGCCCTGCCGGACATCGTGGCCGCCCTCGACCCCGGGGCGGGCCTCGCCCGCACCGCCCTCGACGAGCCCGACTACGCCGCCGCGCTCCTGGCCGCCCACGGCGCCCCTGCCGGCGCCCCCGCCAGTTCCTCCACCGGCTCCTCCGACCGCACCGGGAGCACGTCGTGAACCGAAGGAAGCCCCCCATGACCGGCGTCCTGGGCATGGGCACGTACCTGCCCGCCGAGGTCCGGGGCAACCACGAGGTCGGCCCGCCCGCCGGTGTCTCGGCCACCTGGATCACCGAGCGCACCGGCGTGGTCGAACGGCATCGGGCCGCACCCGACGAGGCCGCCTCGGACCTGGCAGCGGCCGCCGTACTGGCCGCCTGCGAGGCCGCCGGCATCCCGCCGGACCGGCTCGACCTCGTCGTCGCGGCGACCTCCACCCCCGACGAACTCGGGCCGGCCACCGCCTGCCGCGTCCAGGCCCTCACCGGCGCCGGCAACGCCGTCGCACTCGACGTCAGCGCGGCCTGCTCCGGCTGGCTGTTCGCGGCCAAGATCGCGCACGCCTGGCTGGCCACGACCCCCGGCGCCCGGTACGCGGCGGTCGTCGGCGTCGAGGCCTACTCGAAGTTCGTCGACCCCGCCCACCGCGGCACCGCCGTCCTCTTCGCCGACGGCGCCGCCGCGGCCGTCCTGGGCCCCGTCCACGACGACGCAGGCTTCCACGGCTTCCGCCTCGGCTCGGACGGCCGCGGCGCGCACCACGTGCTGATCCCCGCGGGCGGCAGCCGGATACCCGCCGGCCCCGAGAGCCTGAACGCCGGGCTGCACCACATCCACATGGACGGCCGGGTCGTGCGCGACTTCATCGCCGAGATCTTCCCCCGCCTCGTCGACCAGGCCCTCGCCGACCACGGCCTCGCCCTCAAGGACATCGACGCCTTCATCACCCACCAGCCCAACCCGCTGCTCCTGCGCGCCGTCGCGGACCGGATCGGCATCCCGGCCGAACGCCTGCACATCACCGGAGACCTCACGGGCAACATCGGCGCGGCCTCCGCCCCCTTCGCGCTGGCCGACGCCGCCGCCCGCGGCCTGCTGGCCGACCGGGCCCGCGTGCTCGTCTGCGTCTTCGGCGCCGGCCTGACCTGGGGCAGTGCGCTGCTCACCTGGACGGGCGCTCGCGCCCTGCGCGCGCCCGTCCGGTCCAGCAGCGACCTGGACACCCCCGCCCGGGACACTCCCGTCCGAGACACCCCCGCCCGGAACGCCACCGACTGACGCCCCGCCGGAACCGGAGGAACACCCCCATGACCATCCTCAACCGCTTCCGCCTCGACGGCCGCCGCGCCCTGGTGACCGGCTCCTCGCGCGGCATCGGCCAGGCCGTCGCCGTCGCGCTCGCCCAGGCCGGGGCCCGGCTCGCCCTCTCCGCCCGCACCGGGCCCGCGCTGAAGCACACCGCCGACCAGGTGGCCCGCTACGGGGGCACCCCCGTCCTGGTGCCCGGCGACCTCGCCGACACCGGGCAGGCCGCCATCGTCGACCAGGCCGCCCAGGCGCTGGGTGGCCTCGACATCGTCGTCCACAACGCCGGCATCCTGCCCACCAACCCCGACGGCAGCACACTCCTCGCACCGCTGCAGCACCTCCCGCAGCACGTCTGGGACGAGGTGGTCGCGGTCAACCTCAACGCCACCGCCGCGATCTGCCGGCACGCCCACCCGTACCTGGCGCAGTCGGACGGCGCCAGCCTGGTGCTGATGTCCTCGGTCGCGGGTCTGGTCGGCACGCCCATGATGGAGGTCTACGCCGCGACCAAGGCCGCCCAGGTCTCCCTCGCCCGCAGCCTCGCGGTCGGCTGGGCCCGCAGCGGGATCCGGGTCAACGCGCTGTGCCCCGGCTGGGTGCGCACCGACATGACGGCCGCCGTCCACACCAACGCCGCGCTCACCGACTGGCTGCTGGCCCACGTGCCGATGGGGCGCTGGGCCGAACTGGAGGAGGTCGCCGCGGCGGCGCTGTTCCTGGCCTCGCCCGCCTCCGCCTTCCTCACCGGGCAGGCGATCGCCCTGGACGGCGGCCTCTCGGTCCCCGACGGCGGCCTTGCGGGCACCCCCAAGCCGCCCTCCCCGTTCGCCGCGGCATGACCTCCCCACCCCCCGTCCCCGCCCCCACCCTCGCCTCCGCCCCCGGTCGCCGTGCCACGGCGGTGATCGCCGGCCTCGGATCCAGCCTCCCGCCCCGGGAGGTGACCAACACCCAGGTCATCGCCCGGGGCGGCCTGGACACCACCGACGAGTGGATCACCGGCCGGACCGGCATCCACCGCCGGCGGCTGGCCGGACCCGGCGTCAGCACCGGGGACCTGGCCACGGCCGCCGCGCGCGCCGCGATCGACTCCACCGGCTCCCCGGGCCTGCGCCCGGACCTGCTCCTGCTGGCCACCACCACGCCGGACCGCCCCTGCCCGGCCACCGCACCGGAGGTCGCCCACCGCCTCGGCCTCGGACCGGTCCCCGCGTTCGACCTCGCGGCCGTCTGCTCGGGCTTCCTCTACGGCCTGGCCACGGCCTCCGCTCTGCTCCGCAGCGGCGCCTGCCGCACCCCCCTGGTGGTCGCGGCCGAGAAGTACTCGGCCATCGTCGACCCCTTCGACCGCGACACCGCACCGCTCTTCGGCGACGCCGCCGCCGCAGTGGTGCTCCGCCCCGGGGACACCACCGAACCCGGTGCCCTGCTGGAGACCGACTGGGGCAGCGACGGCGGCGAGAGCGACCTGATCACCGTGGCCGCAGGCGGCTCCCGACTCCCCGCCACCGAAGCCCCCGGGCGCGATGACCGCTACTTCCGGATGCGCGGGCGCCAGGTCTACGCCCACGCCGTACGCCGGATGGCCGCCTCCGCCGGGGCCGCCCTGGTCGCGACCGGCTGGCAGGCCCGCGAAGTCCAGGCCTTCATCGGGCACCAGGCCAACCAGCGGATCCTGGACGCCGTCGCCGACCGCCTCGGCATCCCGCCACGGCACCGCTTCGGCAACATCCGCGACGTCGGCAACACGGCGGGCGCCTCCGTACCGCTCGCCCTCGCCGACGCCGCCGCCCGAGGGGCCTGCCGCCCGGGCGCCCCGACCCTGCTCACCGCCTTCGGCGGCGGTCTCACCTGGGCCTCCGCCACCCTGCTGTGGCCGGACGCACCCGTACGGACGGCCGCCCCGGAACCCCGGCCCCCGCACCACGGCCACGACCACGACCACGACCACGAGGAGGTCAGCCCACCGTGAACCCCGTCCGCGAGCACCTGGTCACCCTGCTCACCGAGAAGTTCGACACCCCCTCCGACACGATCGGCGACGACGCCGCCCTCGACGACCTCGACCTCGACTCCCTCGCCCGGATCGAACTCGTCGTCACCCTCCAGGACCACTGGGGCGTCGCCCTGGACGACGACCTCGACTCCGCCGCCGACGTGACGGTGGGCCAGCTCGTCGGCCGCATCCACGCCCTGCTCGCGCAGCCCGTCCGGCCCGTCGAGCCCGTCGCGTCCGTCGAGCCCGACCTGTTTGTCGACCCCGAGCAGCCGCCCGGCCCGGCCGCATGACCGCGTCCCGCCCACCGCTCGCCGTCACCGGGATCGGCCTGGCCACCCCGGCCGGTCACGGGGCGGAGCCGACCTGGCGAGGCGTCCTCGACGCCCGCAGCACGGCAGCACCCGACCCGGCGCTCGCCGGGCTCCCCGTCGTTCTCTCCTGCCGGGTCCCCGGCGACTCCGCCGCGCTGGTCGGCGGTCGCCAGCCCTGGCGGCTGGACCGCGCCACCCGCTTCGCCATCGCCGCCGCGCGGGAGGCCGTCGCCGACGCGGGCCTCGAACCCGCGCGCTGGGACGGCGCCCGGGTCGCCCTGGTCCTCGGCTCCGCCGCCGGAGGAGTCGGCAGCTACGAACACGCGGCGGAACGACTCCGCACCCTGGGCCCCTCCGCCGTGTCCGCACTGGCGCTCCCCGCCTTCCTGCCGAACATGGCAGCAGCTCAACTCGCCATCGAGCTCGGCACGACGGGCCCGGTGCTGCACACCGCCACCGCCTGCGCCTCCGGGGCCGCCGCCATCCACACCGCAGCCCTGCTGCTCCACACCGGAGCCTGCGACATCGCCCTGGCCGGCGGCACCGACGCCATGATCACTCCGGTCTGCGTCGCCGGATTCGCCCGGATGAAGGCCCTCTCCCGCAACACCGACCCCGTCCGCGCCTCCCGCCCGTTCGACGCGGACCGCGACGGCTTCGTCATCGGCGAGGGAGCGGGCTTCCTCGTCCTGGAACGCCGGCCGGACGCGACGTCGCGGCAGGCCACACCCAGAGCCCTGCTGGTCGGCACCGGAACCGCCGCCGACGCCTACCACCCCGTCGCACCGCACCCGGAAGCCCGCGGACTCGAAGCGGCCGTCCGGCTGGCCCTCGCCGAGGCCGGCGCCTGCCCCGACGACGTCGACCACGTCAACGCCCACGGCACGAGCACCCCGCTCAACGACTCCGCGGAGGCCCGCCTGATCGACCGGCTCTTCGCCCGGCGCCCCCCGTCCGTCACCTCCGCCAAGGGCGCGCTCGGCCACACGATGGGCGCCGCCGGTGCCATCGAAGCCGCCCTGACGGTGCTCACCGTGCAGCACCAACTCGTCCCCGCCACCGCGGGGTTCGCCGTCCCCGACCGGGACACCGGCGCGATCGACCTGGTCCACGGCGGCCCCCGCCGCCAGCGCCTCCACCTCGCACTGAGCACCTCGGCCGGATTCGGCGGCCACAACACCGCCCTCGCCTTCGCCCCCGCCGCCACCCCCGGGAGCTGACACCGGGACGAGGACGTCATGCGCGTCGCCGTTCAGGAAAGAGCTGGATCGTTCGGCGCATCCCGCCTTACGGTGGCGCCATGAGTGATCACCCCGAAGCACCTGTCGTGCCCGTCGAGGCCTATGAACCCCCCTACTACCTGGCCGTCTTCACGACGGTGCGAACCCAGGACCAGAACGGTTACAGCGAGACCAGCGCACGCATGGAAGACCTGGTGAAGGACATCCCCGGGTACCTGGGGATGGACCACGCCCAGACCCCTGGCGGCCTGGGCATCACCGTCGGGTACTTCCGCGACGCCGACGCCCTCACGGAGTGGCGGAGCAACGTCGAGCACCGCGCGGCGCAGAAGCGCGGGCAAGCCGAGTGGTACCAGAACTACACGCTGCACGTGGCGAAAGTGGAGCGCAGCCACGGCTTCAGCCGCGTGTAGGGGTCTGCGGGCCCGATAGCGGGCTGACCGGCTCTCGTCGTCCGGGCGGGCCGCGATGGTCAGGGGCCGGACCGGACCGTGTCGCGGGTCTGGACAGCGGTGCGGGGGTCGGCCAGTCTTCACCAGCATGACCCTCCCGCTCCCCGAGCACGTCCCCGGTGCCGCGCGCACCGCGCTCTTCGAAGCCGTCACCGCCGTCGGCGACGAGGCCGTCGCCCTGCTCGCCGGCGGTCGCGGTGACACCCCGATACCCGGCGCCGAGTGGACGGTCGGCGAGGCCGCCGCCCACCTGGCGATGGCCAACGAGCTGATGGCCGATTTGGCCGCCGGCGAGGAACGGCCGTACGGGGACGGCACTCCGGGTGCGCTGGCTGCCGCGAACGCGGCCTCGCTGGCCAGGCGGCCGGAGCGGGACCTGACCGTGCTCGGCGGGGAGATCGCCCGGCAGGCGCGGGAGTTCACGGCGGCGGCCGGCGCGCGTGCCGGCACCGAGCCGGTGCTGACCCCGCTCGGCCCGATGGACCTGGACACCCTCGGCGCCTACCTGCTGACCCACATGCTGGGCCACCTCTACGACATCGCCCTCGCTCTCGGGCGGCCGCACCCGATCGACCGGCACCGCGTGGGGCTGACGATGCCCTTCCTGCGGACGGCGATGCCCCGGGTGCTGGACGCGCGCGCCGCGGCGGGCCACAGCGCCTGCTACCGGCTGCGGGTGCGCGGCCTGGGCGGGTTCGCGGTGACCTTCACGGACGGTGTCGCCGTGGTGAGCCAGGAGCCGCCGCGCCGCCCGGACTGCACGATCCTCACCGGGCCGGTGGCGTTCTTCCTCATCGCGCTGGGCCGCTACACCGCCACCGGCGCCCTCGCCCGGGGCAAGGTGCTCGCCTGGGGCCGCAGGCCGTGGCTGGCCCCGGGCTTCCCCCGGCTGTTCGCGGCCCCCTGAACACGGCCGCCGGCCGGGCGCTGGACGCCCGTGTCACACCGACGCATCGTGACCTGGCCGTCGTGCCCGCCGAGCCGGCGAAGACGGAGGGAGCGCTCCTCCCGGACCAGACCGTGCTCGTCGTCGAAGTGACATCACCGTCGAACGGTGAAACCGACAGGGCTGCCAAGCGCCGGCGCTGCTCGCAGGTCGGCGCTCCCACGCACGGGTGCGCGCCCCGGCCCTCTCCCGTGCCCTTTGGAGCACAGAACGGTGCCCGATCGTCCGTTGTGCTGCGCGACGACAGTCCGGCCGGATATGTCAGAGGGAACACCTGTCGCGCCTCTGGAGGGGTTCCCATGCACGCGAAAGACCCCGGCAAGCCGTCGGAGCCGCAGCGGCGCCGCGACCTGCCGCGCAAGGCCGCTCCGGCGGCCGACGGGCTGGGGCTGAGCCTCGGGGGCGGGTCTGCGCAGACGGCCCTCGCCTTGCAGCGCGGCATCGGCAACGCCGCGGTCTCGCGCGTGATCGAGCGGTCCAGGCACCAGCACGGTGCGGGGTGCGATCACCCGCAGGCCGCCGTCGGGGCGGGCGCACCAGTACAGCGGTCCACCGTCCACGACGTCCTGAGCACGGGCGGCAGGCCGCTGGACGACGCCACCCGCACCGAGATGGAAGCCCGGATCGGCGCCGACTTCTCCGACGTCCGCATCCACACCGGCCAGGCCGCCCGAGCCTCTGCCGCTGAGGTCGGCGCCCGCGCCTACACCTCGGGCAACCACGTGGTCATCGGCGACGGCGGCATGGACCGGCACACCCTCGCCCACGAGCTGACGCACGTCGTGCAACAGCGCCAAGGCCCCGTCGCGGGCACCGACAACGGCGACGGCCTGAAGGTCTCCTCCCCGTCCGACCGCTTCGAGCGGGAGGCCGAAGCCAACGCGACCCGGGTGCTGAGCGGCGCTGTCCCCGCCCAGCGGAGGACGGGGGACGCACCAGCCGCCCGCCCCGGTGCGCCGGTCGTGCAGCGCGCCATCACCTACGCCAAGGCCGACTGGTCACGGCAGCACCTCTCGCCGGACCGTTTCGCGGACCTGCTCCACCAGGCGTCCGGCGAGCAGGAAGGTGTCCGATTCAGCGTCCCCTACAAGGAGTTGTTCAAGGCCCTGGAGGAGTCCGCCATCACCATCGAGATCGACGAGCAGACGGACATCAAGAGTGCGCGCGCGTTGTTCGCGCTCAGCAACGAGGGAGAGGGCGGCGCGCTGAGGATCACCCCGCCCAAGGACGACGCCTCTCCGCTCGAACTGCGGGAATTCGCCGCGACCGTGACCCACGAGATGCAGCACGCGCTCGACTCGGTCACCGGCCGTTTCAAGTCCCAGGAGAAGCCGCAGACGATGGCGCAGCGGAAGATCTCCACCGAGTTGCGCGCGTTCGGCGAAGAGGCGGCCGCGGCGCTCAAACTCGCCATGGGCGACGGCTACAGCAAGAGCCAGGGGAAGCTCTCCGCGATCCTGAAGACGATCCCCGGGGACCGGCTCACGCCCGAGCGCAGTCGACTCGCCGGCGAGTTCCACATGATGGACAGCTACCGTGCCGCCAACCGGGACCCCCTCGACGCCTTCGGGGCGGGGATCCCGATCCCCGACAGCGTGCTCCTGGAACGTGTGGCGGGCTACCTGTCCTTCTACAAGCTGGTCGTCGACACCCCGACCAGCGCGGAAGCACTCCAGTGGCTGCGCGCCACCCCGGCGGTGGTGGAGAAGGGGCTGGTGGAGGGGATCGTCCTGTTCCACAACCACCGCCCGCAGCCGAAGTGACGCCGCGGGCGGTCGGGAGGGTGACAAGGGCGACACCACGTCCATCCGTTGCGGGCGGAAGCCCGGATCTGCGCGTTCACCGCGCAGTCGGCGTCGAATCCGGTGCCGTCCGCGGCTTCAGGGCTTGGGGGGAAGGCAGAGGGGACGGTCCGGTACCCGGACTGGCAGGGTGCGTCGTTCATCGGCGGTGAAGGAGCGGTAGCCGATGATGCGGCACAGGTCCCGCTGCCAAGCGTCGGGGTCGAGGACGATCCGGTGGACGTAGTCGTTCTCGGTGCGGATGAGGAGGGTCTTTCCGTCGTTGGTGGCGTCCAGGAACGTGAGCGGCTCCTGCAGACTGTTGTCGGTCACGTTGCGGAAGTCGTAGGAGTCCACGGAAGGCGGGCCGCCGACCTGGTAGATCCGGATGGCGTTGTTGGCCGCGATCATGAAACGACCCTGGGCGTCGACGAATCGGGTTATGGCCGAGTTCTGGCCCGGTGTGCTGGTGGTGGGGAGGGGGCCGATTTCCCTCTGCAGGGGGTCGGGCCGCCACAGTTCGACGACGCTGTTCCTGCGGAGAACGGCCAGGTAGCGGCCGCTCTCGTCGAACCGGGCCGCGATCAGGTCGGTGATGCCCGGGTTCAGCGACGCTACGGTGTGGCCGGTGCCGATGTCGACGACACGGATCACGGGGTCGTCGTGCACGACCACGGTCAGCTTTCCCTCCTGCCAGTGCGGGCCGACGTACATCTGTGGCGTGCCGTGCTTGTCGGCCGGGGGATGGAACGCGGCCGCGTCGAACTGCGCCAACCGGACGCCGGTTCTGGCCTCCCACTGCTGGATCTGGGTGCCGGAGACCGTCACCAGGCGGTCGTCCCCGTCGAAGAAGTAGCTGAAGTCCTCGGCTGCCGAGTCGACCTGGGATGGTGCCGCGGCGATGCGGGCGACCGCTCGTAGGGTGGACGCGTCACGGACGGAGACGGTGCTCGGGCCGTCCCGGAGCGCGATGAGCGTGTCGTCCCGGTTGGACAGGAGGCGGTCGCCTTTGCCCTTCCAGGCGGGCTGTGGCAGGGCTGTTCTGGTCAGGAGCCTTCCGACGTCGAGCCCGGGCTCGCGGAGTTCGAGGTCGGAGCCGCCCGTCAGGCGGATGGTGATCTTCCTGCCGTCCCGGCTGAGGTGGACGGTGTCGGCCACGGCCGTGTCCTCCTCGCCCGCGGGGATCTCGGTGTAGGAGATGGAGCTCCGTCCCTGACCGACGAGATACTCCTTCCCGCCGGTGGAGAGGAGAACGGATGCGTGCTCGTACAGGTGGCCCGGTTCGTCCACCAACGCGACGGCTTTTCCCCGGTCGAGGTCCAGGAGCGTCAGTTTGGCGGCTTCGTTGATCACGATCCGGTGGCCGTCGGCGCTCGCCGCGATCAGTTCGGTCGCCGGGGCGATCGTCTCCGTGGTTTCGTACGGTTTTCCCACCACGGATCCGTCGGACACCCGGATCAGTCGTACGGTGCTCCTCGTGCCGCTGCCCTGTCCGGGTTCGTGGGTCCGGACGACGGCGACGGTGGCCCGGTCCCCGGAGGGCAGGATCCCTTGGTGATCAGCAGGCACCACCACGTTCCGCGCGGCACCGCCGGCCATGTCCACGGAGGCCAGTCCGGTACCACCGTTGCTGGTCCTCACCAGCAGGGAATGCCCGTCGGAGCCGAACCACAGCCCGCTTCCCATGTCCTGAGGTGCGGCAACGCGGCCGGCGACCGCCCCCGCCTCCAGATCCCACCAGACCAGGCTGTCGCGGGTCGGAACCGCGATGTAGCGCCCGTCGGGTGACATCGCGGTCGCGTCGGCAGGAGCCGCGGAGATCTGCAGCACCCCGTCCACTCGGGGCAGCTGGTGAACCTGGCCGATGGGCGTGGTGCTCTCCTTGTCGACGTCGAACCAGCCTCCCGCCCCGTCGTCGGTCACGAATCCGGCGCGGCGTCCGTCCGGGGAGACCATCAGGTAGAAGGCGTACCCGGCCGGGACCGGCCGGCTGTGGACGGTGCCGTCCCGGCCGCGGACGAACAGGACGACGTGGGCCATGGCGTCGCGGGAGAGGACGACGTCACCGTCCCGGCTGGTGCTGAACGTCCCGCCGGTTCCGGACATGCCCGAGAACAGGGAGTCCGCGCCGGCCCGGAGGAGGTACTGCCGCATCAGCTGGTTCCGGGCCTCCGGCGTGGGCTTCGTCCGGTACGCGGCGAGGGCCATCATCACGGCCCGTACCGGGTCGTAGGTCATGTCGTCCTGGGAGGCCTGGACGAGGGCGCGGGAGTCGGAGTCGGCCTGGCGCTCCGCGGCATCGCGGCGGGCCGTGGCGAACAGGACGCCCAGGGCGAGGGAGACGGTGATCACCGCGACGAGGGCGGTCCGGAAGGTACGGCGCCGACGGCCGCGGGCCCGGTGGTGCCGCCTTGCGAGTTCGAGGTAGGTGCGTTCGGCTTCGGACAGCTCGGCACCGCGCTCGCGCTGCCAGGTGCGGGCGGTGGCGAGGGTGGGCCCGGTGGGGAGCAGGTCAGCGGGTTGACCGGCGTGGTCCCAGCGCTGGCGGTCGTGCCGGACGGACTCCCGCCACTCCAGGAACGCGCGGTCCTCGCCGACCCAGTCGCGCAGCCGGGACCAGGCGGTGATCAGGGCCTCGTGGGCCAGCTCAACGGTCTCGACGCCCTCGGCACTGTGATCGATGACCAGGAGCCGGGTGCCGGCCAGACGTTGGGCGATGTGCCATTCGTCCTCGGCGAGCTCCTGGCGGGGAACGGTCCGGCGGGTGGCACCGGGTGCGCCGAGGGGGACGCGGACGAGGCGGGTGAAGAGCCGGCGGGCGGCCGGCTCCTCCCCGGCGGAGACATGTCTGTCCCAGGCTTGCTCGGCGTACTCTCCGAGAGCTCCGCTGACGTGACCGATCTCCTCGTACGCGCGGTGGCTGAGAACCCCGGCCGCCTGACGCTTCCACAGCAGGTCGAGGGTGAAGCCGAGGAGCGGCAGGGCACCCGCCTCACCGCCCGCATCGGTCAGGATGCGGTCCACCAGGTGGGCCTCGTAGCGCACCGACGGAATCGCTGCCACCGGTGCGGTGACGATCTCCCGGAGCTGGTCACCGGTCATCGGCCCCAGCGCGTAGACCTGTCGGCTGCAGGCCCGGCCAAGACTCGGATGGGCCAGCGCGGTCTCCAGGTAGTCGGCCCGGAGCGTGGTGAGCACGTGCACGGTCCGGGGAAGCGACGGGCCGAACAGCACGGCCGCCAACTCATCGACAGCCGCCGGGTCGGTCCCGGTGAGCATCTCCTCGAACTGGTCGACCAAGACGATCAGTTGATCGGTGCCGAGGCGGGCCAGCAGGAGAGCTGCGAGATCTCCGAGCCCCTGGGAGCGCAGAAGGCCGGTGAGCGCCGGAAGGCGTTCTAGGCGTTCCAGTTCGGTCAGATCCGGTTCCAGCAGCGGAGACAGCGCGGCGGCGAGCGCGGACAGCGGGGTCGCGCCGGCGTTGGGCCGGACCACCACGGCGGTCATGCCCTGGGAGTGCAGGCGGGGTATGACGCCGGCCATCGCGAGGGAGGACTTGCCCGAACCGGAGGGACCGACGAGGGTGGTCCACCGTTCCCGGGCGACCAGGGCGGTGACTTCTGCCGTCTCCGCCCGACGGCCGTGGAAGACCGGGGCGTCGGATTCCTGAAGCGGGCGCAGACCTCGAAACGGTGACGGCGGCAGTGCCAGTTCGCGAAGCTCCGGCCATACGGAGGCGAGGCCCTCGGCGGGGATCAAGTAGCCGGATGGAGGGTCTCCGGTCTCCGCCACCGCCATCATGCCGACGACACCGTCGAGCTGTTCGTCCCACACCGGGCCGCCGCTGAACCCCGGGGAGACCCGGTAGCCGTTGGCGGCCAGGTCGGCCTGGATCCACCCGTTGGCCTGTCGGGCCCTCAGTACACCGGAGTGCCAGACACCGCCCGGGCGGCCGCTCGGCAGGCCGTACGCCCGCACCGTGTGTCCCCAGACGTCGGAGGACTCCACCATGCGGATCGGCCGGGCGCCCGGAAGCGGAGCGGACAGGTGCAGCACGGCCACGTCCCCGGCGCCGTGCGGGTGGGCGGGCGCCCACCGTTCAACCGTCGTGGGAACGCGCGTACCGCCTGTACCGCCTGTGCCGTCAGCTGCGGCGAGCGGGTCGGTGAGCGGGTCGCTGAGCAGCGGGAGGTCGACGTCGACGCGGGCGTCGGCGTCCGGCTCGACTCCCGGAGGGAGGCCGAGCGCGGCGGACACCACGTGCGCACACGTCAGTATCCGATCGGCGGTCACCAGGAAGCCGAGGCCGACCGGGACGCCTCGACGGTCGTGGATGCGTACGACGGCGGAGGCCAGCGCATCGGGCCCGGCCCCGTCGACGGCGTCGGCCCGGGACGCGGACACTAGGCCGGGTCCGAAGCCGCCGGAGGCGCCGATGCCTCGGCGGTCTGCCGGTTCCAGGTGAGCGAGACCTTGAAGTTGGCCTCCGCGGCGGTACTGGAGATCACCACGTCGGCCTCGGCCGACAAGGACAGGCCGAACTCGATGCTGATCTCGTCCGGGGCGTGCGCCAGGCCCCGGAACCCCTCGATGAAGTTCTGCGCGACCGGACGCACGCCGGCCAGCATGTCCCCGAGCGAGCGTGTCGCCCGAGCCACCACCTGTCCGGGCCGGGCGACCTGCACCAGCCCTTCCCCGACCTGCTCGATCTCCACCCGGACCACGTCCTGTCCCTCGCTCACCGAGCCGACGGGCAGTTCCACGAAGTACGCCATGATCCCCCCGGATCTGGTCAAAGTCCCCGAACAGAGCACCGCTTGTGAGGTGTCGCCTGCTCACCGTAAAGGCCTACCGGCCTCCGCGTCCCGGAATCATGACTGTCAGTCAGCTCGGGCTCCCCGTCGCCGGCGGTCCACGCGGTGGTCCCGCTGGTGAAGGGAGCCGGCGGCCCGGCCGTGGCGCGAGAATCCTGCCGCGACGCAGATTGCCCTCGGGCGCCGCCAGTGGGCCGCCCGCGCCGCATCGGCCCCAGGGCTCCGAGATCCACGCCCCGAACGGCGTCCCGGCGCCTGCCTGCCCTTCCCGGACACCGGCGGCCGAGCCGGTCACGATCCCGCCGGGAATCCGTGAACGGGCCCCGGAACGGCTCCACCGCCGTTCCGGGGCCATCTTGTCGGCGCGTAGGCGTCACATGTTCCACAAGGCCGTCGTGGGGCGCGGCGTGGGGGGAACGGAGGTGGGCGGGGCCCAGACGTCGTTCTCGAAGAAGTCCTTGATGGTGGTGTACCAGGGCTTGTAGACGATCTTCTGATCCGCCAGCCAGGCGTCGTTGTAGTACTCGTTCGTGTAGCGGTCGCCCGGATCGCACATCACGGTGGCGACGCTTCCGAGTTGGGGGCCGTCGTTCATGCCGAGCAGGATCTGGATCGCGCTGAACACGCCGGTTCCGGTCGAGGGCCCGGCGTGGATGCCCCATTCCGTCCGGTCGGAGAGGTAGCGCATGGTGGCGACCGACGCCGCGTCGGCGACGCGGATCATGCGGTTGACCGTGGTCGGCACGAACGAGGCCTCGACCCTGGGCCGGCCGATGCCCTCGATGTGCGAGCCCTGGTCGGTCACTGCGGGGTCCTTCCAGTACCAGCCGTCGAAGTACGCGGAGTGCTCCGGGTCGGGCACGCACACCCGGAGCTTCTTGGCGGTGTACCGGGCGTAGCGGGCCACCGAGGTCGTCGTGCCGCCGGTGCCCGCGCCCATGGTGAACCAGTCCAGGTTCGGTAGGCCCTTCAGCAGTTCCGCCGCGAGACTGTGTTCGCCACGCCAGTCGTAGGACCGCTCCGCGTACGTGAACTGGTCCATGAAGTGGCCGTCATAGCGCTTCGCCACCCGGTGGGCGTACTCGACGATGTCACCCGACACCGGGACCACGGTGCCGCCGTACTCCTCGATCTTCTTCTGCTTCTCCGGGGCCGTGGTCTTCGGCACGACCGCGTAGAAGTCGATGCCGAGCTTTTGGCAGTACCACGCCTCGGAGATGGCCGTCGAGCCGCTGGACGCCTCCACCACGGGGCGGCCTTCCGCCAGCCGGCCGCTGGCCAGGGCGTGGGTGAGCAACGCCGCCGCGAGCCGGTGCTTGTGGCTACCGGACGGCTGGTCGGCCTCTCGCTTGATGTGCAGCTTCAACCCGTTGAGCTGTGGGGGCAGCGGAATCTCCTTCACCGCCGTCTCCTTGGGCGCGAGTTCGCCGCGGATGCGCTGGATGCAGGCGTTCACCCACTCCCGGTCGTCCGGGTAGACGTCCGACTCGTCGTCCCCCTCCACCGCCAGGACCTTCTCGTCTACGCGTTCCATCACACTCATCAGCAGTCTCCGTCCAGCTCATCGAGCTCCACCCGCCCACGCGGGGCGGCATCCGCCCCAGCATGGGAGGCGCGACGGCCCCTGGTGGGAACGCGGTGCTTGCGACACGCACTATTCGTCGAGACAGCGCAACGCGCCCGGTCCGCCCGCGAGCTGGAGGAGCAGCTCAGGCAACTCCGTGCGCGGTGTAGCGGAGTCTGTGAAGAGGAACGGTCAGCTCCAGATCAAGGAAGGACCGTCTCGGCCGGGGTTGTCGAGGCCGTTCCGCCAGCGGAGTTGCAGTCGGACGCCCTGGACGAGCAGGTGATCGGGCAGCTGCTCGCCAGTGGCGAACTGGTCGTCCACAACGCCCGAAGCCCTCGGGCCTCGGTTGTTGCCTCGTGCTCCGCCAGGATCGCGGCGAGGTCGGCACCTCCCGTCCACAACCGCAGCTCCCCGTGGGCCTTTTGGTGGTCGGAGGCCAGGTGCACGGCAGTGCGGACTGGGCGGGCCAATAGACCCTTGATGCCGTGAACCGTCTTGTCGTCGGCGCGTGTTGGGGAAGGTCGAGCACTGGTCGAAATGCCTCAGGCCCTGCGAGATGGACGTCCGGACCGATTGAGCAGCCCGAACGGTGGGCAATGTGCGCTCAGCCAGCTCAGCCAGCTCAGCCACCCGGACCGGCTTGTGGCGGAGGCGACAAGCAGCCGAGGAGTGGCCGAGACCAGCGGGAGGTCAGGGGCCGGTGACCCGCAGGCCGACGCGCGTCGGCTCGGGCTGGAGGACGATTCCGGTCGCAGTTGCGACCCGGGCGGCGAGGTCGGCGAGCTCCTGGTCGAACCCGGCAGCCCTGGCTGCCCCATGAGCGGTGACGGTGAGAGTCCGGCGTTCCGGGCAGCGCACGCCGTCGGCGACGGCCCGGTCGGGTCGGGTCGGGTCGGCAGCCGGCAGGCTCCAGGAGCCACCCGGCGCTGGCGCGGAGGTCGCCGTCGCTGTCCTGATGGGCCGGGCAGCTGCGGTCGGACCAGTGTGTGGCCTGGGCGGTGGTGCGGTCCTGGTCCGTGCTGGCCAGAACCGCGTCGGGGGCGGGGGCGCTCGGGACGACGTACGGGGCACCGAATGGTTCGGGATCGACGGCGTAGGCGCCACGGGCCATGGTGAGACCCGGCTGGTCGCCCTCGTCCTGGTCCGCAGAGCGCTGCTCAGGTAGTTCGTCGAGACTCCGCAGCGGCCCGGCCAGGCCGTTGAGCGAGGGCTCACCCGCGGACCTCGTAGCGTGCACCCGGCCGAGGCCAGCTGGAGTCCATGAAGTCGGGGCGGTCGATCCGGTGGAAGCAGCGGACCAGGAACTCGGTGAACGTTCCGGCGGTCTCGAACCACTCGCCCTCATCACTGCTGATGATGATCCGCCACTCAGTGGGATCGTCCTCGACCGCGCGGAAGAAGTACCGGCTGCCGTGCTCGTCGCTTCCCCATAGCAGTAGCACGCCTGATCGGGCATCGGACTCGTCCACCTCCCAGTAGCCCTCGGCGATCTCGCCGTACCAGGCTGGACGCTCGGGTGGAGGTCCCCAGTGGCGCTCCAACTCGGCCGGTGTGGTGTCCATCGGCCGGTCGATTGTCAGGTAACCGTCCACCGAGCCGGGGCCGTACAGGTCGAGGAACGCCTTGAAGTCGGCCGGCAGCCGGAAACCGAGGTACCGCTCGCTGGCATCCCAGATCGCGGGTCTGGCCCAGCCCCAGCACGAGGGTTCCCCGAGCAGCGTGCGTAGCTGCTCCAGCGCGGTTCGGCTCTCTGGGCGGGGGCGGAGGGTTGCTGCTGTCAGCATTGCCACAGGAACACGGCTTGTGTGCAGGGCTCGCACGCGAAGGCGTAGGCCTCGCCGCGACCGCCGAAGTTCATCGCTGTGGCGTGGTCCCGTCCTTCCTCGAGCTGGACGACGAGCCTCATCTGCCGTGCGCAGGTGGGGCAGGCAGGGGTCTCGTCGTTCTGCAGCCAGGCGGGCTGCCCGCCGAGTTGGCCGAGGACGTCCAGAGGAGTCCGGCCCGGCCGGCTCGCCCACTCGTTGCAGGCCTGGCTGTAGTCCGCTGTCGTGGACGGAGTCTCGTACGTGACGGCGCTCACCGAGCCGAGGGGGACCGGCTCCTGGTCGTCGTCCTCGTCCAGCGTGTGCACCGGGATCGGCTGGAGCGCGGCTGCGGGGAAGATCAGCGCGCGGTTGCCGCCCGCCTGCGGATCCCACTCCTCGCACATGCCCGGATCGTTCTGGCACATGAACAGGGCGAGCGTGCCCCGTCCCTCGGCGGTGCCCTGGCCCGCGTGGCGGCCAAGGTCGTCCAGGAGTACCTGGGCCAGGAACTGCATCGGTCCGTCGCAGGTGGCGCACTGCGGCCAGGTAGTCCCGGCCGGGGCCAGCGGCACGCCGCCGGTACGGGTGGTCGGCGCGTCGGGCTCGGTGGTGCCCGCGTACGTCATCAGGGTCGTTGTCACAGATGGCGACTGTACGACAGGCCGCTGACACCATCTCGGCGTCCCGTCATGACAGCGGGAGATGTTGCACGCCGGGGTCAGCGCCACCGGGACCAGCCGGATCGCGGTGACGGCACCCGGACCACCGTCGACGACCAAGGGCAGCCGACGCCCTGGGGCTCGGCTGATCGCCTCGCAACACACGCCCGACGCCACCCGAGGCCGCGGACTCAATCGCATGCGAAAACGTCGTGCCTCCACGTCCGGCGCCAGGAATCCGGACAGCTGGAACGGCCCACTCATCAGTCGGGCCGTCCGGCTCTGCGGGCCCGTATGGCCGCGGAGCCGGACGGTTCGGGCGTCATCCACGACCGCACCGGGGCGACGTGAAAATTCCTGAAACTCGTGGCCCCGCAGCCGCCCGGAACAGTGCCGCAGACGCCCCTCGGAGGGCCGCGGCCGGATTGCGGCGGCAGTGCGCACCCATCCCGGCCGGGCGCTCGCGATTGCCCCTCAGGGGCCCGTCCGCGGCCTCGCCAAAGTGGCTTTGACCTGGTGTTTTCTCGGAATCTCGTAGGCTGGGGAGCTCTGTCGGACACCCTCGGAGGGGGCATCATGAGCGAGGAATGCAAGGCGTACGACGCCAGCACGATCGTGGTTATCGAGGGCCTGGAGGCCGTTCGGAAGCGGCCGGGGATGTACATCGGATCGGTCGGTGAACGCGGCCTGCACTACCTGGTGTTCGAGGTCGCCGAGCGGGCGATGGACGAGATCCTCGGCGGCACCGCCAGCCGTGTCGAGATCGCCCTCACCGCCGACGGTGGCGTCCGCGTCGCCGACGACGGCACGGGCCTCCCGGTCGGGCACGCCGGCCACAGCGACGGCCCTGCGCTGGAGAGCCGGTTGGCCGTGCTCTGCTGCGGGGCACAGCCTGCCAACCGGCGCTCGCTGCTCGGCGGCTACTTCGGCGTGGGACTGGCCGTCGTCAACGCGCTGTCGGGCCGTCTGACGGCCGAGGTGCGGCGCGACGGCGCCCGCTGGGTGTTGGAGTACGAGCGAGGCGTAGCTGTCGCGACGCCTACCCGCACCGGACCGGCCGACGACAGCGGGACCGCGATCACCTTCCGGCCCGATGCCGAGATCTTCGAGACACTGGAGTTCTCGTTCGACGCACTGGCCGAGCGCTTCAGGGAAATGTCCTTCCTGAACCGGGACTTGGACATCACCCTGACCGATGACCGCGACCCCGCGGCGCCCCGGGCCGTCCGCTTCCGGTTCCCGGGCGGACCGAGGGACCACATCGCGGAGCAGAGCGCCCCCCTCCACCCGGACGTGATCGGTTTCGAGCGCGAGTACTCCGAAATGGAGGGAACTGTCGAGGTGGCTTTCCGTTGGTGCGACACCCGCGAGGAGCGGGTCGCAAGTTACGCCAACAGCCGGCCGACCACCGGCGGCGGCACGCACGAGCTCGGCTTCCGCGACGGCCTGGCGGCCGCGGTCAACGCCTACGCCCGCGAGCAACAGCTGCTCACCCCGTCCGACCCCGACCTCACCCCCGCCCAGCTCGGCGCGGGCCTGACGGCGGTCGTGTCGGTGAAGCTCGATCGCCCCGAGTTCGAGGGGGCCACCCGCGACCGACTGGGCAACGGGCCCGTCCGCGCCTGCGTGACCGAGGCCGTCCGAGAGCACCTGGCTGCCTGGCTCCGCGCCAACCCGGCACAGGCGACCGCCGTCCTCGCCCGGATCTCGATGACCACCCGCCGCTGACAGCACACCGAAGACACCGAAGGCCAGGTCGGGATTGGTCCCCGGCCTGGGCTTTTCGGTGGGCGCAGCCCGCCTCCGGCCGCCCGGACACCTGGCGCTCCCTCGCCGACGCCTGGCGGTCCGCCGGTGCCACCCACCTCACCGTCACCACCGACGACCTCTCCCTGCTGGGCCCCCTGCACGCGGCGCTGACCGGGTAGCACGCCGGCTCAGGACACGGAACCGCCGATCAGGCCATCGCACGGTCTCCAGAGGCCCGCGTACGGCCTGGCACTGTGGCGCAGGAGGCGTGACCTGCGTCAACTTCACTCCAGGACTTGATGGTTCGATGCCTGCCGGCCGACTGGGGGGTGCTCCCGACCGGTCGCCAAAGGGGAGGTGGGGCGGTCAGAGGGGCAGGCCCTGCCAACCGCCGAGGGGGTCTGTACGGTGACCGGCTCTCGCTCACTTTCGGTGGTGACGTTCGGTAATTTCCGCTACCTGCAGTGATCCACCCGGTTCACGCTGGGAGCCGGCGACTCGACTCTTGGGCGCGCCGCAGACAGGGAGGGCGGCCTGGGGCACGCGAGTGGTTTGACCAGGCACTTTTGCCATGACCTTCCGTCACCACCGAAAGTGAGCCAGAGCCAGTCGCTGGACAGGCCCCTACTAGGTGGATCACGGATTCGGAGCGGGTGGGGAGGGTTTCGCGGTCGCGGGCGAGGCGGCGGTGGCCAGCGCCGCGGCCCGGATCCCCGCGCTTGGAAGGTAGGACAAGCTCAGGGCTCGGTGATGGTCAGGGCGGGGGGCTGCGGTTGATGTCGGTCGGGGCGCTGCCCCTGCGTCCGACGGGGGTGCCACCAGTTCCACCGCCCCAGCAGGGTCATGGCTGCCGGTACCAGAAGGCAGCGGACGATGGTGGCGTCCACCAGGACACTCACCACCAGTACGACACCGATGAGTTGCATCACCGCGACCGACGATGCGGCGAGTGGCACGAGGGCGGTGATGAGTACGGCGGCGGAGGTGGTGATGAGGCGGCCCGTGTGCTGGACGCCTTCGACGATGGCGCGGCGGTTGTCACCGTGGCGCAGGTATGCGTCGCGGATGCGTGCCACCACGAAGATCTCGTAGTCCATGCTGACGCCGAAGGCGATGCAGAAGATCAGCGGTGGCAGGAGCGGGTTGGTGGTGCCGGGGGGAGCCGAGCCGAACAGTGCCGCGTAGTGGCCCTCTTGGAAGAGGAACACCATCGCGCCGAAGGACGCGGTCAGACTGCACAGGTTCACCACCAGCGCTTTGAGCGCGATGACGGCGCTGCGGGTGAACAGCACCATGAGCACGGCGCTGATGGCACCCACCGCGAGTGCGGCCCGCAGGGTCAGGGTGGCCATCGCGGAGCGGGTGTCCGCCAGCGCGGCGCAGTCGCCAGCCACCATCACCGGACCCGGAGGGGAGTGCCAGGTGCGCAGCGAGCGCACCAGTTCCGCGGCCTGGTCGGAGTCCACGGGGAGTTCGGTGGTGATGGCGAACCAGGTGCCGGTGCCGGTACTGCGCACGGTGGCGCCAGCGGGGGCGGAGGCGTAGCGCAAGCCGTGGACGAAGAGCCCCTCCGGGCCTACGACGGTCAGGACGCCGGCGGTGCGGGATGCCTCGGCGGCGTAATGGGCCGCCTGTGCGGAGTGTGCCGGCACCTCGGGCAGCAGGACCAGTGGTGTGGCCGTTCCGACGTTGGGGAAGTTCTGACGCAGGTGGTCGGCGACGGTGCGCTGCGGGGCGCCCGGGGGCAGCCACCGGTCGTCGATGTAGCCCCAGTGGACACGGGCGAACGGCGCGGCCAGTAGCAGCAGGACGCCCGCGCAGGCGAGCAGGACGGCTGCCGGCCGGCGAACCACCCGGCCGGCCTGACGGCCCCACCAGCGGGCCACGGCATCGTCGGTGTTACGGTGCCGTGCCCACCGCAGGCTCCCCCGGTCCAGGACCAGTCCCAGCCTGGAGAGCAGGCGTGGCAGGACGAGGACGGCGCTCAGCCCGGCGAGGACCGTCACGCAGGCGGCGGCCACGCCCAGCGAGCGCAGCATCGGCATGGGGAAGAGGATCAGAACGCTCAGGCACAGGGCCACGGTGCCGGCCGACATGATGACGGTGCGGCCGGCGATGCGGGTGGTGGTAAGGACTGCGGCCTGGAGGTCCTGGCTCAGGGCGAGTTCCTCCCGGAAGCGGTTGACCATGATCATGCAGTAGTCGACCGAGAGGCCCAGGCCGAGCGCCACGACGAGGTTGGGGGCGAAAGCCGAGACTGGGCTGACCTGTTGCAGGAGCAGGAGGACGCCCTGGGCTCCGGCGATCGCCAGGGCGGCGATGACCAGGGGCAGGGCGGCGGCTGTCAGGGAGCCGAAGGCCCAGAGCAGCACACCGGCGACCAGGGGGAAGCCGAGCATTTCGGTGACGGGAAGTTCGGCTCTGCTGCGTTCCTCCAGGGCACGGTTGTTCAGCGCCCAGCCGGTCGCGGTGACGGCGAGTCTGTCCTCCTGACGGCCGCCGAACTCGTGGGCGAGTTGCACGGCGCGGTCGCTGACGTGCTTGTCATCGCCGCTGATCCGTACCGCGACGAGTGCCTCGCGTCGGCCGCCGGCCAGAAGCCTGGGGTCGTTGAGGGTCCACCAGGACTGGGCATAGACGACGTCGGCGCCGGCGGCAACACGTTCGGTGAGTCGGCGGCCCGCGGCCGCGGTCTGGGGGTCTGCCACGTCGTCAGGGGTGCTGACGATCAGTTCCAGGTTGGGGCTGCCCGCGCCGTACTGGTCCTGTAGGAGTCTCTCGGCCTGTGCGGAGGGGCTTCGGGTGTCGAGGTATCCGCCCCCGGTGGCTTCGGCGCCCGCGAGCACGGTGAGGAGGCCGCAGGCGCCGAATACGAGGAGTGCGGCGGGCAGGGCGCGGATCAGGCTTCGACGGCCGTGGCCGTCGGGCCGAGCGCCGGCCGGTCCGGTGCGGGGTCCGGGAAAGGTCGCGTGGATCCGACCGTCGGCCATGGTGTGATCGATTCTCGGGTAGTGGCCGGCGTTCGTGACCGCCGGTGGGCGCAGACGGCGCGGGTGCGGGGCCTGGCCGGTCGAGGTGTCCGGCCAGGCCCCGCGCGGCGCCTTCGTGCTCAGAGGGTGTTCGATACCGATTTAGGCTGCTGCGAGAGGTTTCGGGCGGAGGTATTGCCCGATTTTGTCGGGGCTGGCGGTCAGGCGGTTGGTCATGGAGTTGACCATGGCCCAGTGGATCATCGAGCGTGACCGGTCCGGCAGTTCCTCGTAGTCGCGGTGGAGCCGCCGGTACCGGGACATGATCCCGAATGTCTGCTCGACCCGCCAGCGGATCGGCTGGACGACGAAGCCCTTCTGCTCCTTGTCGCGGGCGACCACCTCGACGTCGATGGACAGGTCGGCACCGT
>NZ_JBFBHW010000030.1:0-50751 GCF_040685395.1 Kitasatospora sp. NPDC088779
GGGCGCGGGGTTAGGGGGTGTTCGGTTAGTGGGTGGGCCGGGGGGGCCCCCGGGGGGGCCCCCCCCCCCCCCGGGGGGCGGGGGGGGGGGCGGGGGGCGGGCCCCCCCCCCCACTCCGCGGTCGTCGGGGTGGTCTTCTCCCGGGCGGGGCCGCCGGGCGCGACCCGCTTCAGGCCGGGCCGTCGGGGGTGTGGTCGAAGGTGTGGGCCCGGTGTCGGGCGAGGTCGCCGAAGGAGCGGGCGGCGGCGCTCTGGTAGGCGGTGTCCCGGCGGAGCAGGGCGACGGCGCGCGAGGGGAGCGGCGGGTCGACCGGGACGGAGCGCAGGTGGGGGTGTTCGCGGGTGGTGGCGTCGGGTAGCACGGTGGCGAGGCCGGTGCGTTGGACGATCGCGACGAGCGCGCTGACGGAATTGGCCTCGATGGCGATCCGCGGCCGGACCCGGTGGTCGGAGAGGAACCGGTCGATGTGCTGCCGGGTCGCGAAGTCACCGCTGAGCAGGGCGAGTTGCTGGTCGCCCAGTTCGCGGACCGGGAGCGGGCCCGAGTGGGCCGCGTACGGGTGGTCGGAGGCGACGACGAGGCCGAGGCGCTCGGTGAACAGGGTGGTGGCGGTGATGGCCGGCAGGTGCGCTCCGCCGAAGGCGATGCCGAGGTCGAGCTGGTCGGCGGCCAGCTCGGACTCGATGCGCTCCTGTGCCATCTCGCGGACGTCCAGGCTGATCCCGGGGTGGCGCGCGTGGAAGTCCCCGATGAGCGGCCCGGTCAGGTAGGCGGTGAAGGTCGGGGTCACGGCCAGGCGCAGGGTGCCGCGTGAGAGGTCCTTGACGTCCCGCACCGCGCGCTCGGCCGCCGCGAGGTCGCGCAGGGCCCGGCGCGCGTAGTGGGCGTAGGCCTGGCCGGCGTCGGTGAGGCGCACGGTGCGCCCGGAGCGGTCGAGGAGCTGCACGTGCAGCGAGCTCTCCAACTGCTTGATCTGCTGCGAGAGGGTCGGCTGCGAGACGTGCAGGGCTTCGGCGGCGCGGGTGAAGTTGGCGTGCTCGGCCACGGCGAGCAGGTACCGGAGGTGGCGCAGTTCCATGAGCCAACTATAGGCAGAGCTGATGGAAATGATGGCTACCGCGTCTTGGACACTATAGGACCAGGTCATGCATCGTTGAGGTCATCGGCAGGCACCAACGGTCGTCGAAGAAGGAGTGACCTCATGAACGAGATGGCGCAGGGTTTCCAGCGGTTCAGCCGGGAGGTGTTCCCGACCCGGGCGGCACTGTTCAAGAGGCTCGCCACCACCCATCAGCCGACCGCGCTGTTCATCGGCTGCTCGGATGCCCGGGTCGTGCCGGAGCTGATCACCCAGACCGATCCGGGCGAGCTGTTCGTCATCCGCACCGCCGGCAACCTCGTGCCCCCGTACACCCGGGGCGCGGACGGTGTCGCGGCGAGCATCGAGTACGCGGTCGGCGTGCTCGGGGTCACGGACGTGATCGTCTGCGGGCACTCCGCGTGCGGCGCGATGACCGCCCTCGCCTCCGGTGGCGACCTCACCGGCCTGCCCGCCGTCGCCACCTGGCTGCACCACGCGGACGTCGCCAAGGCCCGCACCGACGCGGCCGAGCACCCGGCCGGCGCGGAGCGGGTCGCCGCCCTGGTGAAGGACAACGTCCTCGCCCAGCTGGCCAACCTGAAGACCCACCCGTCGGTGGCCAAGGCCCTGGTGCAGGGCAGGGTGACCCTGCACGGCTGGGTCTACGACATCGGATCCGGCTCCGCCGAGACGCTCGACACCGACAGCGGACGGTTCGTCGCCCTGGCGGGCTGACCGCCGCGTCCCCTCCGACCACTCCCTCCCACCATCCCCAGACCAGGTCCGGGCACCCGCCCCGGACCCCATCCCCGAAAGGCCCACCCCATGGTGCACGCGCAGTTCGACCAGACCGCCCGTCAGCAGCTCGCCCTGGAGGTCGTCGACGCCAAGACCCGCAAGGACCTCACCTGGCAGGAGCTCGCCGACACGACCGGCCTGTCCGTCGCCTTCGTCACCGCCGCCCTGCTCGGCCAGCACGCCCTGCCCGCCGACGCGGCCAAGGCCGTCACCGAGCTCCTGGGCCTGGACGAGGACGCGGCCCGGCTGCTCCAGACCATCCCGCTGCGCGGCAGCATCCCCGGCGGCATCCCCACCGACCCGACCATCTACCGCTTCTACGAGATGCTCCAGGTCTACGGCACCACCCTCAAGGCCCTGGTCCACGAGCAGCTCGGCGACGGCATCATCAGCGCCATCAACTTCAAGCTCGACGTCAAGACCGTCGAGGACCCCGAGGGCGGCCACCGCGCCGTCATCACCCTGGACGGCAAGTACCTGCCCACCAAGCCGTTCTGATCCCCGGGCGGGCCGGGGTGGACCCGACAGGTCCCCCGGCCCGCCGCCCCACCCCCGACCAGCAGGGAACCGCCACCGTGGACTTCGCCCAGCACACCATCGACCTCGCCCGCCGCAACGTCGCCGAAGGCGGGCGCCCGTTCGCCACCGTCATCGTCAAGGACGGCGAGATCCTCGCCGAGAGTCCGAACAAGGTCGCCCAGACCGGCGACCCCACCGCGCACGCCGAGATCCTCGCCATCCGCGACGCCTGCACGAGGCTCGGCACCGAGCACCTGACCGGCACCACCATCTACGTCCTCGCCCACCCCTGCCCGATGTGCCTGGGCTCGCTCTACTACTGCAGCCCTGACGAGGTCGTCTTCCTCACCACCCGCGACGACTACGAACCGCACTACGTCGACGACCGCAAGTACTTCGAACTCGCCACCTTCTACACCGAGTTCGCCAAGAACTGGGACGAGCGCCGGCTGCCGATGCGCTACCTGCCCAGCGACGCGGCCATCGACGTCTACCGGACGTGGCGCGAGCGCAACGGCGGCGAACGCCGCGTCGCCGGCGCGCCCGTCGCGGCCTGACGAGGGCGCGAACGATGCCCGAGCCGATCGAGAAGGCCGCGTGGATCCGGCTGGAGAACGGCCGGGTCCACGCCGCAGTCAGCCTTCTCCTCCGCAGGCCACGGGTCAGTTCGCCGAGAGGCGGGTCTACCGGGCGTCGAACTCGTCGGCGCGGACGGCGGTGACGAAGGCCTGCCAGGCGGGGGAGGGGAAGAGGAGGGCGGGCCCGTCGGGGTCCTTGGAGTCGCGGACGGGCTGCACGCCGGTGAAGCCGTCGGCTACCTCGACGCATTCGCCGCCCTGTCCGCTTACGTGCTCTTGCGCCAGGTGGTGGGGTGGTTGCTCATCAACACCGGTTGCCTCCTGATCGAGTGGTGCCAACTGGCCTCCGCCGTAGTGGTGGAGTGGGAAGTCGGTGGGGTCGACTTCCCACGCGGGGCGTTCCAGGGCGGTGAGGTGGTGGCCGCCGCCCCTGCGTAGGGGCGGCGGCGGGCGGGGTGGTGAGCTGGGGTGCGAGGTTGGTGACTCGCGCTGGTCGGGGCGTGCGTGCGCGTAGTGTCGGGAGTATGGCGAGCGATCATCTTGGGGATCGGGTCAAGCGGCTGCGGCGCTTGGCCGATCTTACGCAGGAGGGCCTGGCTGAGAAGTCGGGTGTGTCGGTGGATGTGGTTCGGAAACTTGAGCAGCTGCGGAAGCATTCGGCGCGGCTTCCGACACTTCACGCGCTGGCCAAGGGGCTTGGTGTTGAGCTGACTGCGCTTCTGGGCGATCCACCGGCGGTGCCGTCGACAGGTGATGCGGATCCGCCGGGGCTGGTCGCGGTGCGGCGGGCGATCATGCCGCCCTTGTTCACGCCGCTGCCGGTGGCGGACGGCGTGGAGAAGTTGTCGATTCCGCTGCTGCGTGGCGAGATCGCAGAGGCCTGGACCCTGTATCACGCGGCCGACTTCGGCAGGGTCATGGAGACACTGCCGGCGATAATCGCGGATGCCCGCCTCGCCGCGGCCGTGGGTCGCGGCGAGGACCGCCTGGCCGGTAACCATGCGCTCGGCAAGGCTCTCCAACTGGGCGGGCATCTCGCGATCCGTCTCGGTAAGACGGATCTCGGCCTGTCCAGTCTCGAACGGGCAATAGCGGCAGCGGACTCGGCGGAAGACCCGCTGCTGGGGGCGATGATCTGCAACTCGGTGGCCTGGGCGTATCAGCGCCAGAACCGGCTCGGCGACGCGCAGACGCTGGCCATCCACGCAGCGGACGGAGTGGAGAACGAGCACTCGTCGAAGGCGGAGGGGCTCAAGGTGTGGGGCGGACTGATCATGTCCGCAGCGACCAGCACGGCCCGAGGCGGCGACTATGACGGAGCATCCGAGATGATGCTGACCGCAGAACAAGCGACCAGACGCCTGTCAAAGCTTCCCGCCTCGGCCGACGGCCGGATGGTCAGCGTGTTCAACAGCTCCTCGGTGCGCATCGAGCGGGTTCGGCTCGCGGTCCAATTCGCCAGGCCGGAGGAGGCCTTGGGACTCGCGAAGGGAATCCGGCTCAGCAACGACACCCCAGTGTCCTGGCGGACCTGGCTGCTCCTGGACGTGGCACGCGCGTACACGGACATGGGGGACGCAGCGGGAGCGGTGGCGACCCTGGAGAAGCTCCAGCGAGTAGCGCCGGGCTGGATGCGGCACCACACCCTCGCCGTGGCCATCGTCTCCGACCTCTGGGCAGGCCCGGCGCGCCCGCCCGGCCTGAAGAGGCTCGCCCGCTCCCTGGGGCTGGCTGGCTAGATCCCAAAACTAGGACGCTCCGTCCCTGTTGATGTCGTGGCCGTCACGAGAACCTCTCAGTGCGAATACAGAGAGGAGTCAAAAGGTGACTGCTGGTATCAAGCTGCACGGCTACGGGGTCCGCTGGGACCCGGAGGGCCGGTGTTACCGGGTGCGGAACGAGGCGACGGGGGAGTGGCTGCGCAGCGGCACCTCGGGTGAGCTGGCGTCCTTCTCCTCGTTTTCCGCCGCCTTCAGTGCGTGGCGGGGGTTCGAGGTTCGGTGGCAGGTGGGGGCGTGATGGGGGAGAAGGTCTACCGGGCCACGGCCGATCAGCGGCGGCAGGCGGCCGATGTCCTGGACGACCTGATCACCGTCCTCGCCCTGGGCGGGGTGAAGTTGCCCTCCGTCGAGGTGGATTGGGAGCACGGCCGCAGGACGGGCTGCTACCTCATCGGCCTCGGCTGCGCCCGCCCGTCCGCACTGCTCCGGGTCGTGGACCTGTTGCGCAAGGGCCTGCGTTACGAGCGCCTGACGTATGACGGCTGAACTCCTGGTCCGCCTGTTGTGGTGGGCGGGCTTCTCCCTCGTGCTCCTCGCCGCCCTCAGAAGGTGAACCGTCCGATGCGTGACCCCCGTCTGCTCGCCAAGCCGCCGGTGTGCCGGCTCGGCTGCCTCGTCCTCGTCCGCAACCCGCGCGGCGACGTCCTCCTCGTCGACCCGGACTACATGGACGGCCTGATCCTCCCGGGCGGCGCCGCGCAGCCCAACGAGCCCCCGCACCTCGCCGCCGCCCGCCACCTCCACGCCGAGACCGGCCTCAACCTGCGCCTCACGGACGTCCTGGCCGTCGACTTCACCCCCGCCGACCGTTACCTGGAGCGCCTCAACCTGGTCTTCGACGGCGGCACCGTGCGCGACGACACCTGCCTGACCGTCCCGCCCCGGCACCGCAGTGGCCTGTTCGGCGCCCGCTTCGTCCCCGCCCACGAACTCCCGGACGTCATGGCCCCCGCCCAGGCCGCCCGCGCCGCCGAAGCCCTCGCCAACCGCGCCGTCCCTCTCCTCCTCCACGGCCAACGCTCAAGCTGAAGGGCGCGATCTTAAAACCGCCTTTGACGAAGCCGGCGGGTGGCCGCCGCCGGTCGCCGCCACCCGCCGGCGGGAAGTGCCGGTTCACCCGTGCGGTGGCCTGGCGCTTCCTTTGCCTGATGTGGCCGGAACCCGTGTAGTTGTCACCGTACGGTCACCACGGGGTGAACAACGCCTAAAGGTCCAGACCACCGCCCAGTACGGCCAGGACGTCCGCCGCGTTCCAGTGCCCGGCGGCGCCCGGGCGGGAGGCCAGGTAGTCGGCGCAGCGGCGCGTGCTCCAGCCGTGGGACTCGGCCAGGCCGGCGGCCAGGGTGCGCAGATAGGGCGCCGAGGGTGGATTGAGTGCGGCGCCGACCAGGCCTTCGGAGGCGGTGAAGGTCAGCAGCGGGTGCCCGTCCAGTGCGCCCGCGTGCACCAGCGTCTCGTACCGGCCGGGCCCGCGTTGGTCGCGTCCGTGCGCGAGGGCGCGGGTGAGGTCGAGGTCGGCGCCGGGGGAGCGGTGCATCTCCTGGGCGGCGATGTCACTGAACTGACTGGCCGTCACCAGATAGATCCGACAAGGCAGTTCACCCGGTGCGTCCGGATCGTAGTAGCCGCTGCCGCCGCCCCACACCGCCGACTCCCGCGCGAAGTACAGCGTGCCGGGCAGCACCGTGGCCACGTCCCGGCGCGGCGGGCGGCGGTCGCGGCAGCCGGGGTAGGTGCGCGCGCCGCCGTCGGGGCGGCCGCCGCGCAGGTAGCAGGCGAGCCGGGCGGCGTGCAGATTCGACCCGTACGCCGCGTACCAGACGAGCCGCGCGTCGCCCGCCGCGTCGCCCTCCGCGCTACCGGACGCGCCGCTCCCGACGCCGCTCCCGACGCTGCTCCCGGCGTCGGCCGGCCACCGGCGGGATCCGGCCACCATCATCGCTAAACCTCCAGATTTGGTGGGTCCGCTTTCACTACCGGTAGCGTCCCCGCCGCTATGGCGTAGACCACTCTTCGCCTTCCCGTCATATGCCTCCTGCCTCCGGCGATTACCCTTCGCCACCGAAAGCGATCGAAAAACCCCGAAATGACTTTCGAATCGTTCCCTGATGCCCCCATATGTCGCCGAAAATGAAAAGTTCCTTTGACTCCACCTTCACGGCATCCAGCGGGCTCCCAGTCGAGTCATGGTGAGTGAGGCACCACGCAAGGTGACTCCCCGCATTCATCCTTATGACTACTCCCAGCCGAGGACACTCCTTATGGACGCACGCCAGGACATGGCAGGACCGGGAACGCTGAACCGTCCCGGGCCTGCCCACGCCGCCGGTTGGCCGGCCGTCCGGCCCGCGCACCCCCGCAGCCTGCTCGACATCGTCACCGCCACCGCCGACGCCCACCCGCACGCACCCGCGCTGGACACCGGCACCGCCGTACTCGACTACCGCGCCCTCATGCACGAGGTCGACACCCTCGCCGGCGTCCTCGCCGGGCACGGCATCGGCACCGGAGACCGGGTCGGCGTGCGCATCCCCTCCGGCACCGCCGACCTGTACGTCGCCATCCTGGCCGTGCTGCGCTGCGGCGCCGCCTACGTGCCCGTCGACGCCGACGACCCCGACGAGCGCGCCGACATGATCTGGCAGGACGCCCAGGTGTGCGCCGTCCTCGGCGCCGAACGCCGGCTCGCCCCCGGCTCCGGGGCCGAGCCCCGCGGCAACCCCGCCTGGCCCACCCCCGCCGACGACGCGTGGATCATCTTCACCTCCGGCACCACCGGCCGCCCCAAGGGCGTCGCCGTCACCCACCGCTCCGCCGCCGCCTTCGTCGACGCCGAGGCCCGCCTCTTCCTCCAGCAGCAGCCGCTCGGCCCCGGCGACCGCGTCCTGGCCGGCCTGTCGGTGGCCTTCGACGCCTCCTGCGAGGAGATGTGGCTGGCCTGGCGCCACGGCGCCTGCCTGGTGCCCGCCCCCCGTTCCCTCGTCAAGGCCGGCACCGACCTCGGCCCCTGGCTCGTCGAGCGCCGCATCACCGCCATCTCCACCGTCCCCACCCTGCTCGCCCTGTGGCCGCAGGAGTGCCTGGACGCCGTGCGCCTGATCATCGTCGGCGGCGAGGCCTGCCCCGCCGAACTCGTCGAGCGCCTCGCCACCCCCGGCCGCGAGTTCTGGAACACCTACGGCCCCACCGAGACCACCGTCGTCGCCACCGCCGCCCGCATGCTCCCCGGCCAGCCCGTACGCATCGGCACCCCCCTGGACGGCTGGGAGATCGCCGTCGTCGACGCCGCCGGCCACCCCGTCCCCTGGTACGAGACCGGCGAACTCCTCATCACCGGCATCGGCACCGCCCGCTACCTCGACCCCGCCAAGGACGCCGAGAAGTTCAGCGCCCACCCCGCCCTCGCCTCCCCGCGCGTCTATCGCAGCGGCGACCTCGTGCGCAACGACCCCGAAGGCCTCGTCTTCGTCGGCCGCGCCGACGACCAGATCAAACTCGGCGGCCGGCGCATCGAACTCGGCGAGATCGACGCCGCCCTCCAGGCCCTGCCCGGCATCCGCGCCGCGGCCGCCGCCGTCCGCAAGAGCCCCGCCGGCGCCGACCTGCTGGTCGGCTACCTCGTCGCCCAGCCCGGCACCACCCCCGACCTCACCGCCGCCCGCCAGCACCTGCTCGGACGCCTGCCCGCCCCGCTCGTGCCCGTCCTCGCCCTCGTCGACTCCCTGCCCACCCGCACGTCCGGCAAGGTCGACCGCAACGCCCTGCCCTGGCCGCTCGCCACCACCGGCACCGCCACCCCCGGCACCGCCGCCCCCCTGGACGGCACCGCCGGCTGGCTCGCCGGCCGCTGGGAGAGCATGCTCGGCATGGCCCCCGGCCACGGCGACGACTTCTTCGCCCTCGGCGGCTCCAGCCTCACCGCCGCCCGCCTCGTCTCCGAACTGCGCACCCGCCACCCCGGCGTCTCCGTCGCCGACCTCTACGCCCACCCCGTCCTCGGCGACCTCGCCGACTACCTCGACAACCTCGCCGGCCCCCCTCATACCGGCGGCGCCGCGCGCACCCCCACCCCCGCCCCCGTCCGCACCGTGCGCCGCACCCCCGCCAGCGCCGGCCTGTGGCAGACCCTCATCCTGCTCGGCGTCTTCGGCATCTCCGGACTGCGCTGGATCCTCGCCCTCACCGCCTTCGACAACCTCATCGGCAACCACCTCAGCTGGGCCCCGCACAGCTCCTGGTGGCCCGTCGCCGCCGGCCTCCTCCTCTTCTACAGCGCCCCCGGCCGCACCCTCCTCGCCGCCGGCACCGCCCGCCTGCTCACCGCCCGCCTGCGCCCCGGCAGCCACCCCCGCGGCGGCCAGGCCCACCTGCGGCTGTGGGCCGCCGAACGCGCCGTCACTCTCTTCGGCGTCGGCGCCCTCGCCGGCACCCCCTGGGCCCTGCGCTACGCCCGCGCGCTCGGCTGCCGCATCGGCGCCGGCGTCCTCCTGCACACCCTGCCCCCCGTCACCGGCCTCGCCCGCATCGGCGCCGGCGCCACCGTCGAACCCGAAGCCGACATCGCCGGCTGGTGGCTCGACGGCGACACCCTCCACCTGGGCCACATCGACATCGGCGACGGCGCCCGCATCGGCGGCCGCTCCACCCTCATGCCCGGCGCCCGCATCGGCGCCGGCGCCGACATCGCCCCCGGCTCCTGCGTCACCGGCGCCGTACCCGCCGGCGAACACTGGCACGGCTCCCCGGCCCGGCCCTCCACCGAGGCCCGTACCACCTGGCCCGCGGCCGCCGCCACCCCCCGCTCCCGCTTCTGGAACCTCGCCTACGGCGTCGGCCTGACCGTCTTCGGCCTCCTGCCGATCATCGCCGCCCTCCCCGCGCTCGCCATCGTCTTCACGATGGTCGACACCGACCGCACCCTCACCGCGGCCCTCCTCCAACTCCTGCCCGCCACCATCCCGCTGGCCGCCCTCACCCTGGTGTGCCACGCCACGCTGATAGCGACCACGGTCCGCCTCCTGTCCATCCCGCTGCGCCCCGGCTTCCACCCCGCCCACGGCCGCGTCGCCTTCTGCGCCTGGGCCGTCACCCGGCTCAGCGACACCGCCCGGCGCACCCTCTTCCCCTTCTACGCCAGCCTCTTCACCCCGGTGTGGCTGCGCCTGCTCGGCGCCAAGGTCGGCCGCCGCGTCGAAGCCTCCACCGTCCTGGCCCTGCCCGGCCTGATGCGCGTCGACGACGGCGCCTTCCTCGCCGACGACACCCTCGTCGCCCCCTACGAGCTGCGCGCCGGCTGGCTGCACATCGGCCCCTCGCACGTCGGGCGCCGCTCCTTCGTCGGCAACTCCGGCATCGTCGGCCCCGGCCGCCGACTGCCCGACAACTCCCTCGTCGGCGTCCTGTCCGACACCCCCGTCAACGCCCCCGAAGGCTCCTCCTGGCTCGGCCGTCCCGCCTTCGCCCTGCCGCGCGTCGCGGCCGCCGGCGGCGACGCCCGCACCTACAACCCGCCCCGGCGCCTGATGTGGGCCCGCGCCGGCGTCGAACTGTGCCGCCTGCTGCCCATCGTCCTCGCCGCCCTCCTCGGCGACCTCGTCCTCGCCACCCTCCAGGAACTGCGCGACGACTACGGTCTCCCGCGCGCCCTCGCCGCCGCCGGCCTCGTCCTCATCGGCGCCGCCGTCGTCGCCTGCCTGGTCACCACCGCCGCCAAGTGGCTCCTCGTCGGACGCTTCCGCGTCGCCGAGCACCCCCTGTGGTCCACCTTCGTGTGGCGCAACGAGCTCTACGACAGCTTCGTCGAGGAACTCGCCATGCCCTTCGGCGGCTCCAGCATCACCGGCACGCCCTACCTCAACGCCTGGCTGCGCAGCCTCGGCGCCCACATCGGGCGCGGCGTGTGGTGCGAGACCCACTGGCTGCCCGAGAGCGACCTCGTCACCGTCGAGGCCGGCGCCAGCGTCAACCGCGGCACCGTCCTGCAGACCCACCTCTTCCACGACCGGGTCATGCGCCTGGGCCCCGTCCACCTCGGCCCCGGCTCCACCACCGGCCCGCACTCCATCGTCCTGCTCAACTCCTCCCTCGGCGCCGGCACCACCGTCGGCCCCGCCTCCCTGGTCATGCGCGGCGAGAACGTCCCCGGCACCACCCGCTGGCTCGGCAACCCCGTCGCCGCCTGGAACGCCGACCCCGCCCTCGCCCCCGTCGCCGGACGGCGGGCCAAGCGCAAGGTCGGAGTGTGATGCAGATCACTTCGGCTGGGCGATGAGTTGACGATGCGGTCGCGGTCCTACCTGTGTAGACCGCGACCGCATCCGTTCCCGTCCGTTCCCGAAAGGGCGTACCGACCATGACCGCCACCCCCGCCAAGGGCCCCGCCAGCTACTTCCCGTCCATCGAGAAGAAGTACGGCCGACCCGTCGCCGAGTGGAAGGACCTCATCCGCGCCTCCCCGCTCGGCAAGCACATGGAACTCGTCGCCTGGCTCAAGACCGAGCACGGCCTCGGCCACGGCCACGCCAACGCCCTCGTCGCCCACACCCTCGCCGAAGCCGCGGCCTGAGCCCGTCGCCCGGCTCTGCTGGTGACGCCCGGCCTGCGCCCCGTGGCGGATGGCGGGCCGGCGGACGACGACGGGTCCGGGGCCGCCTGCGGCACGATCGGGAAGCAGGCGGCCCCGGACCCGGGTCGTTCCGTACGGGCGGGGCATCGACCGCGATGCCCGTACGGCTGCGGTCGGGACCCATTCGACGACTTCAACAGCACTTGAAGTCAAGCCCCCGGCGGCCCGAGGCGCCGGAGGGCGGGGTAGCCTCGCTCCCGGCGGGGGCCGGCGGACGAGGTTTCAGGGGCGGTCGAATGGAACAGCAACAGCGCGGCTACTGGCGGGTCGCGGACGGTTCGGCGGTCAGCTCCACCCAGGCCCAGGTCGCCTGGACCAGGGCCGCCTACCCGGCCCTGGTGGACGTGGCCCGCCGCTACCACGCGGTGATCACCTACTCCGAACTGGCCGAGACCGTGCAGGAGGCGGCCGGAGTGCGCACCCGGGTGCACCAGCGCACCTGGATCGGCAAAGTCCTGGCCCTGGTGGTGCGCGAGGCACACCGCCGCGGGGACCCGCCGCTGACCGCACTGGTGGTCCACTCCACCGACGGCATGGTCGGCGTCGGCTACCAGGAAGTACTGGCCGTGGCCGGACAGCCGCCGCTCGCAGCGGACATGGACCGCGAACACCACGCCGCCGCCGCCCGCCTCGCCTGCTACCGGCACTTCGGCGCCCAGCTGCCCGCCGACGGCGGCACCCCCGCCCTGGCCCCGCGCCTGCAAGCGGCCGTCAACCGCAAGGCGGCCGCCGCCACCCCGCCCCGCCCCCCGGCGATCTGCCCCTCCTGCTTCCTCCAACTGCCCGCCACCCGCATCTGCGACTCCTGCGGCGCCAGCGCGTAGGGGCTCTCCTGCGGATCACGCCGGGCCCGGACGGAGCAGCAGGCCGGATGGGATGATCTTGCCGGCAGTTCCGTACGAGGAGGCACGGTGGACGACCACTCGAAGCACGACCACTCCCGGTGGGAGGGCGTCGTGATCGCGGCCCGCGAACGTGCCCGCTCGCGGCAGGCCCTCATGGTCGAGCGCTTCGGACTGTCAGGTGACGTGCAGTACCACTGGTCGATGGACGACGCGCGGATCACCTGGTCGCGCAGGAGGAAGTGGTCGCGCAAGAGCGAGGTGTTCCTCACCGGCCGGCTCACGATGATCGGCAGCGTCAGCCTCGCCCGGCAGACCTGGCTGTGGTCCTGGGCGAACGAGTCGCTGCCGCCCGCCGTCCTGGGCGACATCGAACGGGTGCGGCGCTTCGGCGAGGACAACGACTTCCCCGTCCTGCCGTGGCCGGGCTTCGACTCCCACCCCGAACTCGTCGCCGAGGCGCGGATGGTCGCGGCCTCAGTGCTCGACGCCGACGGGCTGTGGGTGGAGTCGACGGACGACACGGAGCTCCACTTCCTGCTCCACGACCTGGTGCCCGCCGCGGCGGCCGACTAGGCGGTCGGCCGGGCGGGCGGTCGGGTAGGCGAGCGGCTCGTCGGACGGCCGGGCGGGCGGCGGGAGCTCGCGGACCCGCGGCGGGGCGTCAGGCCCGGGCACCGGCGGGCAGGCGGCCCGGCATCTGCCAGCCCTCGGCGAGACGGGAGGGGGCGAGCCGGCGCCCGTCGCCGAAGAACTCGCAGAACTTCATGATCAGCGGATCCCAGCCGAGCGGGTCCACGTAGTGGTCCGTACCGGGCACGATCAGGCGCTCCTCGACGTGCGCGCGCACCACGGTGACCTCGAAGGCGGTGCAGTGCGGGTTGCCCGCCAGCGGCGCGGCCGCCTCCAACCGGCACTCCAGCTGGACCGGGCACTCGGCGACGCGCGGCGCCCGCACCAGCTCCGACCGCTGCTCGGTGAGCCCGGCGGCGGCGAACTTGCCCCGCTCGAAGCGGTAGCCCTGCTGCCGCCGGTGCTCGGTCAGATCCGGGTTGGCGGTCAGCAGCGCGAGGGCGTCGACGGCGTCGACCTGCCCGGAGGAGGGCAGGTTGAGCACGCACTCGCCCTCGCGCCGCAGGTTGACGGCCGTCTGGGCGGTGTTGCCGAGGCCCAGCACGCAGGACTGCCCCAGCCACCACGCCGAGGACATCGGCGCCAGGTTGGCGCCGCCGTCCTCGTTGCGCGAGCTGATCAGCACCACCGGGGTGCCGAAGTAGAGAACCTTGAGGTCGGTGGCCTTGTGCACGGGAATGCCGTCCTTGGGTGGGAAACCGTTGCCGGTCTCCGACTCTGCCCCCGCCCGGGAGGGGGCGCTGGCGGTGATCGGACACGGCGTTCCCGGCCCCGGCGGGGCGGACGGCCCTACGCCGGACGGCCCTGCCCGCGTCGGCTCGGCCCGACACGCCGATTCGGCCGTACGGGCGGGTTCAGCACCCGTACGGGCCGGCGGTCAGAACGCGGCGCTGACCGGACCGCGAGCGGCCACCGTACGGGCCTGGCCGTCGCGCAGCCGGTAGGACAGGCCCACGACGGCCGCCGCGCCCTCGGCCACCTTGGCGGCCAACAGCTGGGAACGCTCCAGCAGCAGGTCCACGGTCTGGCGGATGTGCTCGTCGACGATCCCGTCCGGGTCCTCGATGCCCGCGGCCCGGGCCGACACCACGCTCGGGGTGACCCGCTCCACCACGTCCCGCACGAACCCGCCCGGCAGCCGCCCCTGGTCCAGCGCCTCCATCGCCGCGCCCACCGCGCCGCACGAGTCGTGCCCCAGCACCACCACCAGCGGGCACTCCAGCACGCTCACCCCGTACTCGATGCTGCCCAGCGCCTCCGCCCCGGTGACGTGCCCGGCCGTCCGCACCACGAACAGGTCGCCCAGCCCCCGGTCGAAGATGATCTCGGCCGCCAGCCGG
The DNA here is from genome assembly GCF_040685395.1 of Kitasatospora sp. NPDC088779. Lineage (NCBI taxonomy): Bacteria > Bacillati > Actinomycetota > Actinomycetes > Kitasatosporales > Streptomycetaceae > Kitasatospora > Kitasatospora sp. NPDC088779. Next base: position 14,198 of record NZ_JBFBHW010000030.1, read on the forward strand.
GAGTCCGAACAGCCGAACAGCACCGCGAAGGGCCGCTGCGCCGGGGCGAGGGCGGCCCTGCGCCCGGCGTCCTGGTTGGGGTGCTCCGGGCTGCCCGCGACGAAACGGGCATTGCCCTCCATCAGCACCCGCATCGCCTGGTCGGGGCCGGATATCGGTGAGGAGATCATGCCTGCACCCTAGATCGCCGCAGGTGGGGCCCGCAGCAGGGGGGCCGGGGCAGAGGCCCGGCACCGCGTCGCTCCTCACCCGGCCGGCCCAGTCCACGGCCCGCCCACCCCGCTGCGCACGGCCTCGCCCGGCCCCTTCGCCGCCCGCGTGGCGGGAGGCCGGAGGATATCGTCAACTCGCCTCCTGTGTGGCGGCGTTGGACGTGGCAGTGCCGGTCAGCGGCCCGGCCTGCCCTTGGAGACGAACACCTGGACCGTCGAGTGCGCAGGTGCGGTGCGGCCGGCCTGCGGCTCGGAGTTGATGACCGACCCGGCGGGCACGTTCCAGTCGGTGAACTCGTGGACCTCGTAGCGCAGTCCCGCCGTCTCCAGCGCGCTGATGGCCGCGTCCTTGGCCAGGTTGGCGAGCGGCGGCACACTCACCTGCACCCCGTCGGTCGGCTGCATCGGCGGCGGCGTGGGGGTGCCGAAGGCCATCGAGGGCCCGGGCGCGGGCGTGTCGGAGGGCGCGCCGGGGGAGGGTGTGCCGGACGACGTCGGCGCCGAGGCGTTCGCGGGGCCCGCGGGCAGGCCGCCGGAGGGCGACGGACCCGAACCCGGCGCGAGCAGTGCCGCACCTGTGCCGATGGCGACCACCGCGGCCGCCGCCACCGCGCCGCTGAGCACGGTGCGACGGCGCACCGTGCGCCGGATGGCGAGGGCGTCGATGACGGGGGCCGGGGTGTTGTCGGCGAATGCGGTCATGGCGGCGAGGAGTTCCTTGTCGAAGTCGGGGTCGGAGCCGGGGTCGGGGTCGGGGTCGAAGTCGGGGTGGTCGGCGTCGCGACCGGGATCGTGGGACGGGAAGCGGGTCATCACGCACCTCCGCGCGAGGTCGGCGGCGCGGACGGGACGTCCTGCCGAGGCAGTGCGGACCGCAGTTTCGCGAGGCCGCGGGCGAGTTGGGAGCGCACGGCGCCGGGGGAGATGTCCAGCGTCTGCGCGATCTCCTGGTCCCCCAGGTCGTGGAGGTAGTACAGGACGACCACGGTGCGCATCCCCATCGGCAGCGTGTGCAGCGCCGCGACGAGCTCCGCGCGCAACTCCACCGACCGGTAGGCGTCGCGCGGGTCGGCGCGCTCGGGGCCGGGCGCCGCGGCAGGCCGCTCGCCGGAGCGGCTCAGCCGCCGCCAGCGGTCGTTGACCAGGTTCACCAGGATCCGGCGCACGTACGCCTCGGGCGCTTCCGCGGCCGCCACCCGCCGCCAGTTGCGGCAGGATCGTTCCAGCGCCTCCTGGACGAGGTCCTCCGCGGTGTGCGCGTCCCCAGTGAGCACGTACGCCGTCCGGAACAGCGCGCCCGAACGCTGCTGTACGAACTCGACGAAGTCGATCCCGGGACTGGCCCTGCGCAGCCTCACCCGCCGCCCTCGCTCTCTTCACTCTTCCGCCGTCACCTTCGCCCCCATGACGGCCCCCGGCACCGCCCTGCTGCACCGCCACCGCGAAAGTGACGCGGCTCACAGCGCTTCGAAGTCGAACGGGCCGAACGGGCCGGACCACCGCGGCAGCCCGGGGAGCACGCGCGCGGGCACAGCGATGCGCAAACGATGCGAGTAGCCCGGGCGGTGGCCGCTCCGAGACGGTCGCAGTGTGCACGCACTGATCGACCGGCCGGCACCCCGGCCCCCGGCACCCCGGCCCCCGGCAGACGAGACGCCCGGCACCGAACCCCCCGGCATCGAACCCCCGGGCGGCGGCGGACAGGCCGGGCTGCGCGCCCTGGCGGCACGCGTGGCCGGCGGCGACGAGTGGGCCTTCGAGGAGCTGTACGCCGCCACCGCCGGAACCGTCCTGGGCCTCGTGCTACGGGTGCTGCGCGACCACGCCCAGGCCGAGGAGGTCACCCAGGAGGTGTTCCTGCAGGTGTGGCGGGAGGCGGCGCGCTACCGCGCCGAACGCGGCGAGGTCCTGCCCTGGATGCTCACCCTCGCCCACCGGCGCGCCGTCGACCGGGTCCGCTCCGCCCAGGCCACCGCCGACCGCGACCGCACCGCCGCCCTGCGCGCCTACACCCCGGTCTTCGACGAGGTCGCCGACCAGGTCGAACGCGACCTGGACCGCGGCCGGGAACGCGAACGGGTCCGCCGCGCCCTGGCCACCCTCACCGACGTCCAGCGCGAATGCCTGCTGCTGGTCTACTACGGCGGCCGCACCCAAGCCCAGACCGCCGAAGCCCTCGGCGCCCCCCTCGGCACCGTCAAGACCCGCATCCGCGACGCCCTGCTACGCCTACGCACCCAACTCGCCGACCCCCCACCCCACCCGGCACAGCCCCGCGCCCGCACCTGCCTGCCAAATCTGTAGACCGGCCTACATATTCCGCTCTGCCCCGCGATCGTGGTGCGCACAGGAAGTCGACAGGTCCGACTTCCTGTGCGCACCGGCGGCATGGTTCTGTGCCCGGGCCTGCCCTGCCGGGGTCCTCGGCGCGCCGGGGGGGCGAATCTCTAGACCGGCCTACATATTCCGCTCGGACCCGCGGTCGTGGTGCGCACAGGAAGTCGACGGGTCCGACTTCCTGTGCGCGCCGATGGCTTCCGGGGAACGAGCCCTGCTTGCCGCCCGCATCCGCGACGCCCGCTGCCCCGGCCTGCCCCGCATAGGCTCACGCATGTGCCCGTCCCCGTCCCGGTCCCCGTCCCCGCGGCTGCCTCCGCCGACCGGCCGCCGGCCCAGGCCAGCCTGACCACCGGTGCCCTCGCCCGCATGCTCGGCGTTTCCCCGACCACCGTCCGCTCCTGGGAACGCCGCTACGGCATCGGCCCCGCCCGGCGCGACCCCGGGCGCCACCGCCAGTGGAGCCCTCGGGACGTCGCCGTCCTGGCGGAGATGTGCCGCCTGACCGCCCGCGGCGTCACCCCGGCCGAGGCCGCCCGCCTCGCCCTCGCCGCCAAGGCTCCAGGACCGTCCGGGCCGCCAGAGAGTTCCGAGGCGTCAGGGTCGTCAGGGCCGTCCGAGCCGCCGGGGCCGCCTGCCGGCGGGCCGGCCCCCGGTGGCGGGAACGCCCTGCCCGTCGGCACCGTCCGCCCCGAGTGCCGGGGGCTGGCCCGCGCGGCCGTTCGCCTCGACGCCCCCGAGCTCGCCCGGATCCTGCGACACAGCGTCGACACCCTCGGCCCGGTCGCCGCCTGGACCGAGGTGATGATGCCCGCGCTGCGCGCCGCCGGCCGCAAGTGGGCCGCCGAGGGCGAGCGCTACGTCGAGGTCGAGCACCTGCTGTCCTGGCACGTCGCCGCTGCTCTGCGCCGCGCCGCCGACCGGGTCGAGCCGCCGCAGGGTCCGGCCGTCCTGCTCGCGGGCATGCCCGCCGAACTGCATGCCCTGCCGCTGGAGGCGCTGGCTGCGGGGCTGGCCGAACGGGGTCTGCCGTTTCGGATGTTCGGCCCGGCACTGCCGACCGAAGCCCTGCTGGAAGCGGTCCGCCGCACCGGCCCGCCCGCCGTCCTGCTCTGGTCCCAGGTCGCCCGCACCGCCGACCGGGCCCTGGCCCGCCGTGTCGCCGAGACCACCTGGGGCCCCCACGGTGCCCGCACCCGTCCCGTCGTCCTGACCGCCGGCCCCGGCTGGACCGGCCCCCGCCGCCCCCCGGGCGCCCTGCGCCCCCGCGACCTGCCCACCGCCCTCGACCAGCTGGAGCACCTGCTGCGCTGAACCCCCGCCCCTGCGGAACCGCGGAACGTGCGCCGTACAGCCTTGCCCGCGGGCTCGCGCCGTCGGCTCCGGAGTGAATATACCGACCGGTCTACAGATTCGATCGCGCCCGCAGTGCGCACAGGAAGTCGGCCTGCCCGACTTCCTGTGCGGGGTGGCTCGCCCTCGGCTTCGCCACGCGGCGGGGCCTGCGGGCGGGCGGCCTGTGAAACGGAAAAATATATCGGTCGGTCTACATATTCGGCCGCACATGCACGGAGCGGCGAGAGCCTGGGGAATGGGAGCGGTTCGGCGTACGCGAGAAGTCGGACCTGCCGACTTCTCGCGCGGCCGGAATCGTGGCCCAGAAGAAATATGCCGGTCGGTCTACATATTTCCCTGGTGGGGGCCGCAGCGCCGCAGTGCCGCCATGCCACCGTGCACAGGAAGTCGGCGGGTCCGACTTCCTGTGCACGGGCGGGCCTGCGGGATGTGGGGAGAATATGTCGGTCGGTCTACATAGTCAGCTGGTGGGCAAGCAGGCGGGGGCGGGAGGTGGGGGGTGCGGCCCCCGGCTACCGGGGGGTTGTTCGCCGGGGGCCGCGGTTCATGGGCTGATGCCGGGTCAGGAGGCGGGCATCAGGACGGTGTCGACGATATAGACGGTGGCGTTGGCGGTCTGGACGTCGCCGCACAGCACCTTGGCGGCGGAGTTGACGGTGAAGTCCGGGGCGGCGCCGGTCACGGTGAGGTCGTCGGCGGCCAGGGTCTTGTGGCCGCCGGCGAGTGCCGCGGGAGCCAGGCGCTGGGGGACGACGTGGTAGGTGAGGATCTTGGTGAGCTTGTCCTTGTCGGCGAGGACGGCGTCGAGGTCCTTCTTCGGGAGCTTGGCGAAGGCGTCGTTGGTGGGGGCGAAGACGGTGATGTTCTTCGCGGAGTTGAGGGTGTCCACCAGGCCGGCCTGCTTGACGGCGGTGACCAGGGTGGACAGCAGCGGGTTGTTGGAGGCGGCGGTGGCGACCGGGTCCTTGGCCATGCCGCTGAAGCTGCCGGCCCCGTCCTTGGGGACGGCCGCGCACGCGGTGCCGAACGGCTGCCCGGCCGTCACCTGCTCGGCGGACGGGGCACCGGAAGCCGGGGCACCGGACGGCTGGGCCGCGGCGGTCGCGCTGGTGCTCTTGGCCGTGTCCGAGGACTTCGCCTCGCCGCTGCTGCTGCACGCGCTCAGGGAGGCGGCCAGCAGGCCGGCGGCGAGGACGGCGGCGAAGGGCTTGCGGACCAGGACGGTCGTGTTCATGGACGGATTCTCCTGTCAGGTGGCATCGGGCGGATCCCGGATGCCGAAGGGGTGGGGAGGTCGTGAGGTGGGGTCAGGTGACGGTGACGACGACGCTGTGCCAGCCCGTCGCGCCCGAGGGGTGGGGAGGTGTGCGGGTGGCGGGCTGGACGGCCCCGGTGCCGTCGGTGGCACGGGCCTCGAGGCGGTGGGTCCCGGGGGCGGCGCCGGTCCAGGTGTGGGTCCACTGGCGCCACAGGTCGGGCCCGGCGTCGGCGGCCAGTTCGGCCTGCCGCCAGGGCCCGCCGTCGACGCGCACCTCGACGGCGGCGATGCCGCGGTGGGTGGCCCAGGCGGTGCCGGCCACCGTCACGTCGCCGGGCGGCACGCGGGCGAACGGCGCGGGCACGTCGATCCGCGAGGCGGTGCGGACCTCGCCGGTGCGGTCCCAGCCGCGCCGCACCCAGTACGGGTCGCGGGCGGCGAAGGTGGTCACCTCCAGGTCGACGAGCCACTTGGTGGCCGAGGTGTAGCCGTAGAGGCCGGGCACCACCGTGCGGCAGGGGAAGCCGTGTTCGACGGGCAGCGCCTCGCCGTTCATCGCCACCGCGAGCAGCGCCCGGCGCCCGTCGAGGAGCGTCTCGACCGGGGTGCCGATCGTCATGCCGTCCTGCGAGCGGCCGACGAGCTGCTCGGCGCCGGAGCGGACGCCGGCGCGGCGCAGCAGGGCGGGCAGCGAGGCGCCGAGCCAGCGGGTGGTGCCCGCGTAGGGGCCGCCGACCTCGTTGGAGACGCAGGACAGGGTGTGGTCCAGCTCCTCCAGCCCGAGGGCGAGCAGGTCGTCGAAGCCGATCAGCAGCGGGCGGTCGACCAGGCCGTGCAGCCGCAGCGACCAGGCGCGCGGGTCGATGCGCGGCAGGGTCAGGGCGGTGTCGACGCGGTAGAAGTCGGCGGTGGGGGTGATGAACGGGGGCAGGCCGGGGACCGTGGCGCCGACGGCGCGCGGCAGCGGTGGAGCCGGGCGCAGCGGCGGCGGCAGGCGGACGGCGGCGCGGGCCGCGCTGACGTCGCCGCGCCGGTCGGACAGGACGCGTCCGGCCGTGCCGAGGGCGGCGGCCGTGCCGATCGTGGCGCCGGCCGCCAGGACGCGCCGCCGTTCGGGCCCGGCCGGCCGGACCGGGCCCGAGCCAAGGGAAGGGGAAGGGCCGGGGGAAGGGCCGGGGGAGAGGGCGGGTCCGGCCAGCCACCACAGCACGGCGACCGCGCCGCCGGCCGCGGCGGCGGAGGGCAGCAGGTCGGTGGGGAGGGCCTGCGGGCGGGCCAGCGCGGCCCAGGCGCCGAGGCCGCCGAAGGCCGTGAACAGGGCGGCGGCCGCGCCGCGACGGCGTACGGCCAGCACGCCGAGGGCCGCGGCCGCGAGACCCATGACGGTGTAGATCCCGCCCAGCAGGACCGTCTTGTCGCCGGTGCCGAACCGCTGGACCGCCCACGTCTTGACGGCGGTGGGCGCGAGGTCGATCGCCGCCGAGCCGATCGCCACCACCGGTGAGGCCTGGGGGCGGGTGAACGCCGCCGCCGCCTCACCGGCTCCCACGGCCGCGGCGGCGGCCGCCAGCCCGCACAGCGCCGCCACGGCCGGCCCGGCGGCACGGGTGCGTGCTCGGGGGAGGGCGCCCGGCGGGCTGCTGCTCGTCTCATCGGTCACGGTCCTCATTCGGCGGTCCGGCTCCACCGGATGGGTGCGAGTCCGGATACCCCCCGATCGGGTGACATTGCTCTGGCCGGGTGACACCGCCCGGCCAGGGTTGAGGGCCGCGGACGGGCCGCAGACGGGCCGCGGACGGGCCGCAGACGGGCTGCGGAACGGGCTGCGGAACGGGCCGGACCGCCGGGAGACCCGGCCCCGGCGCCCCGGGCCGAGGCCGCTCAAGGGCGCCCGGGGACGTCCGGGGCGCCCTTGAGCGGCACCCTCACGGTCTCCTGGCCCCGGCCCGACCCGGCCTTCCGCCGGGCCAGCCGCCCGGCCCGGCCCGGCCCTCCCGCTCAGGTGAACGGGATCAGCAGGACCGGCGCCCCCGTGGGGTGCGCGGAGCCGGCCGAGGGCTCCACCGTGACCCCGATACCGCGCGCACCGTCCAGGGGGCCGTCCAGCAGGAACGCGCCGTCGCCCCGGGGCATCAGCCCCGCCGGGCGCATCGCGGCGCCGTCGTCGAACCACAGCTCGTACGCCGTGCCGTCCGCCGGGGCGGGCAGGCCGGAGGCCAGGAGGACGGCCCGGCCCTTGTCGTGCGACCAGACCACCGCCCCGGTGCCGGTGCCGCCGGCCGCCGGGCCGCTCGCCCGCCGGGCGTCGGGTGCCGCCAGCAGCCCGGTGACCTGGTCCTGGTGCCGCTGCAGCGCGGCGGCGAGGGCCCTGGCCCGGTCCGCCTCCCGGTGCTGCTGGACGGCCACGCCGCCGAGGGCGGCGGCCGCCGCCAGACAGGCCGCCAGCGCCAGCCGCGGCCAGCCGCGGGCGAGCCGCCCGGGGCGCCGGGCACCGTCGGGTCCGGCCGCGGCGCGCGGGGCCTCCTGCCGGACGGTGTCCAGGGCGCCCATCACCCGCGACTTCAACTCCCCGGGCACCGCGACGGCCTGCGCGGCGCCCAGCCTGGCCAGCGTCGCCGTGAACTCGGCCACCTCCCGGGCGCAGGCCGGACACTGCGCCAGGTGGCGCTCGAACTGCGCGCGCTCGTCCGCGTCGAGGGCGTGCGCGGCGTAGGCGCCGGTCAGCGTGTGCAGGTCGGCGCCGCTCATGCTCCCACTCCCAGGCAGTCGCGCAGCCGGATCAGCGCGTCGCGCATCCGGGTCTTGACGGTGCCCAGCGGGGTGCCGAGCAGTTCGGCGACCTGCGGGTAGGTGTACCCGCGGTAGTAGGCCAGCGTGATCGACTCCCGCTGCAGCTCGGTCAGCCCCTTCAGGCAGCGCCGCACCTGCTCGCGTTCCAGCCGCCCCTCGACCTGCTCGGCGACCTCGTCGAACGCCGGCGCGTGCGAGGCGGCGGCGGCCCGCCGGTCGCGGTCGGCGGACGCCTGCGCCGCCCGCACCCGGTCCACGGCGCGGCGGTGGGCGATGGTCAGCACCCACGCCAGCACCTCCCCGCGCTCGGGCCGGTAGCGGGCGCAGGTGCGCCACACCTCCAGCATCACCTCCTGCGCGACCTCCTCGGACTGCGCCGGATCCCGCAGCACCCGGCGGACCAGCCCCAGCACCGGGCCCGCCACCGCGTCGTACAGCCGACCGAACGCCTCCCGGTCGCCGCGCGCGGTCCTGCTCAGCAACTCCTTGAGGTCGGAGCCCGGACGCCCCGGCCCGGACAGGTGAACGACCGTACTCATCCGGCCGCCTCGCGCTCGCAACACACGGGCGACGGCCCCGGCCAGTGGACGGTGGGCATGGCACGACCTCCAGGGAATCCCGGCCGGGCGGACACCCGGCAGGGCCGACGGAACACGGCGACGTCAGGCGTTCGAAGCCGCACCCGGCGCGGATTGCCCGCCAAGGACACCGGATTCCCGGCCCCCGCGCACGCCCGGATTCCCGGCCCCCCCGCGCGCACGCCCAGGCGCCCGCAGGAGACCCCTGGAAGACTCGAATCCCCGGCCGTGTCCAATCCCCGGCCGCGTCCGCTCCGAACACCCCGGCAGCGCCCCCCGCGCCTGGCGGGGCACGGGGGGCGCACCCGCCCGCACGAGAGGAGCCGCAGGTGGACGAGCCGACCCGGACGCGCCCGCACTGCCTGGTCACCGGCGCCACCGGCTACATCGGCGGGCGCCTGGTGCCCGAACTGCTCGCCGCCGGGTACCGGGTGCGCTGCCTGGTCCGCGACCCGCTCCGGCTGCGGGACCAGCCCTGGCGGGCCGACGTGGAGGCCGTCACCGGGGACGTCACCCGCGCCGAGTCCCTGCCCGCGGCCTTCGACGGCATCGACGCCGCCTACTACCTGGTCCACTCCCTGGGTACCGGGCCCGGCTTCGAGACCCGGGACCGGCAGGCCGCCGAGACCTTCGCCGAGGCGGCCGCCGCCGCCGGCACCCGGCGCATCGTCTACCTCGGCGGACTGCTGCCCGCCGGGGTCCCCGAACCGCACCTGTCGGCCCACCTGCGCTCGCGCGCCGAAGTGGGGCGCGCCCTGCGCACGGGCGGCGTCCCCACCGCCGAACTGCGGGCCGCGGTGATCATCGGCTCCGGCTCGGCCTCCTTCGAGATGCTGCGCCACCTGACCGAACGGCTCCCGGCGATGGTCACCCCCCGCTGGGTCGACACCCGCATCCAGCCGATCGCCGTACGCGACGTGCTGCGCTACCTGGTCGGCGCCGCCGCCCTGCCCCCCGAGGTCGACCGCACCTTCGACATCGGCGGGCCCGACGTGCTCACCTACCGGCTGATGATGCGCCACTACGCCGAGGTCGCCGACCTGCCCCGGCGCCTGATCGTGCCGGTGCCCGTGCTCTCCCCGCGCCTGTCCAGCCACTGGGTGGGCCTGGTCACCCCCGTACCGGGCTCGCTCGCCCGACCGCTGGTGGAGTCGCTGCGCCACGAGGTGGTGTGCCGCGAACACGACATCGCCCGCTGGATCTCCGACCCGCCCGAGGGCCTGACCGGCTTCGACCGGGCCGTGGAACTGGCCCTGCGGCGCATCCGCGACGCCCAGGTCTCCACCCGCTGGTCCTCCGCCTCGCTGCCCGGCGCGCCCAGCGACCCGCTGCCCACCGACCCCGACTGGGCCGGCGGCAGCCTCTACCAGGACCTGCGCCGGCGCCGGGTGGCCGCCGACCCGGCCGCGCTGTGGCGGGTGGTGGAGGGCGTCGGCGGCGAGAACGGCTGGTACTCCCTGCCGCTGGCCTGGGCCCTGCGCGGACGCCTGGACCGCCTGGCCGGCGGCGTCGGCCTGCGCCGCGGCCGCCGCGACCGCCACCGGCTGCGGGTCGGCGACGCGCTCGACTTCTGGCGGGTCGAGGAGATCGAACCCGGACACCTGCTGCGGCTGCGCGCCGAGATGCGCCTGCCGGGCCTGGCCTGGCTCGAACTGCGCGTGACACCCGACGGCGCCGGCGGCGCGCTCTACCAGCAGCGGGCGCTGTTCCACCCGCACGGACTGGCCGGCCACCTCTACTGGTGGTCGGTGGCGCCCTTCCACGCCCTGGTGTTCGGCGCCATGGCCCGCAACATCACCGAACGCGCCCGACCCGCCCGACCCGCCGGCTGACACCCCCACCCCGACCCGCCGCCCGACACCCGCCGCCGTACCCGCACCCCACCGCACGAGGCCCCCGATGAGCACCGCCGTCGTCCTGTTCACCCAGGACCTGCGCCTGCACGACAACCCCGCCCTGCACGCCGCCCGCACCCGCGCCGACCAGGTCGTCCCCCTGTTCGTCCTCGACCCGGCCATCGCCCGGGCCGGCTTCGCCGCCCCCAACCGGCAGGCCTTCCTCGCCGAGAGCCTCGCCGACCTCGACCGGGCGCTGCGCGCCGCCGGCTCCCGCCTAGTCCTGCGCCACGGCGACCCCGCCGAACAGGCCGCCCGCCTGGCCGCCGAGTGCGGCGCCGACACCGTCCACACCAACGCCGGCGTCTCCGCCTTCGCCACCCGCCGCGAACACGCCCTGCGCCGTGCCCTCGGCGAGCGCCTGCACCTGCACGACGCCGCGCTCACCATCGTCCCCGCCGGCCTCGTCACCCCGGCCGGGCGCGACCACTACGCCGTCTTCACCCCCTACCACTGCGCCTGGCAGCAGGCCCCCCGGCGCACCGTCCTGCCCGCCCCGCGCACCCTCGCCACCCCCGACGGCCCCGCGAGCGCCCCGCTGCCCGCCGCCCCCGCCGGCACCTCCCCGGGCCGCGCCCCCGGCGGCGAGAGCGCCGCCCGCCGCCGCCTGCGCGCCTGGAACCCGGACGCCTACGAGCAGTTGCACGACGACCTCGCCGCCGACGCCACCTCCCGCCTCTCGCCGTACCTGCACTTCGGCTGCCTGTCCGCCACCGAACTCGCCCACCGCGCCGGGAAGTCCGACACCCCCGGCGCGGCCGCGCTGGTGCGCCAGCTCGCCTGGCGCGACTTCCACCACCAGGTCCTCGCGGCCCGCCCTGACGCCGCCCACGCCGACTACCGCCCCCGCCCCGTCCGCTGGTACGACGACGAACGCGAGCTCCAGGCCTGGCGCGAGGGCCGCACCGGCTACCCGATCGTCGACGCCGGCCTGCGCCAACTCGCCCACGAGGGCTGGATGCACAACCGGGCCCGCCTGCTCACCGCCTCCTTCCTCACCAAGAGCCTGCGCCACCACTGGCGCCCCGGCGCCGCCCACTTCCTCGCCCTGCTCGTCGACGGCGACCTCGCCAACAACCAGCTCAACTGGCAGTGGGTCGCCGGCACCGGCACCGACACCCGCCCCAACCGCGTCCTCAATCCGCTGCGCCAGGCCGACCGCTACGACCCCGACGGCGCCTACGTGCGCCGCTGGGTCCCCGAGCTCGCCCATCTGCCCGCCCGCGCCGTCCACCGCCCCTGGGAGCTGGCCGAGCCCCCGGCCGGCTACCCGGCGCCCCTGCTGCCCCCCGACGCCCTCGGCACCCGCCTGCGCGAGAGCGGCTGAACCGCCCTCGCCCGAACTCATCCGAACGGCGTAGCGCCGCGTCCGCTCCCGCGCGGGCCCCGGCCGCCGCGGGATGCGGGCCCCAGCCGCCTCCCGTTGGATGAACCTGCGGCCCGCAGGCCCCGGGCAGGCCGCCCCCGGCAGGTCACCCCGGCAGGCCACCCCACCCCCGGCGCACCACCCGAAGGAGCAGGAGCATGCCCATCTCCAGGACCCGCGACGGCGTCGAGATCTTCTACCAGGACTGGGGCAGCGGACGCCCCGTCGTGTTCATCCACGGCTGGCCGCTCAACGGAGACGCCTGGCAGGACCAGCTGAAGGCCGTCGCGGACGCCGGCCTGCGGGCCATCGCCCACGACCGGCGCGGCCACGGCCGTTCCGCCCCGGTCTACGGCGGCTACGACTTCGACACCTTCGCCGACGACCTCGACAGCCTGCTCACCGGGCTCGACCTGCGCGATGTCACCCTGGTGGCCCACTCCATGGGCGGCGGCGAGCTCGCCCGCTACATCGGCCGCCACGGCACCGGGCGGATCCGCTCCGCCGTCCTGCTGTCGGCGATCACCCCGTCCATGCTCCAGGGCCCCGACAACCCGCACGGCGTGCCCGGCACCGTCTTCGACGACCTCAAGGCCGGCATCCTCACCGAGCGCTCCCAGTTCTGGAAGGACACCTCCGTCGACTTCTTCTCCGCCGACCGCCCCGGCTCCCGCGCCACCCAGGGCAACCGGGACGCCTTCTGGTTCATGGCGATGCACCAGACCATCGAGGGCGGCGTCGACTGCGTGGACGCCTTCGGCTACACCGACTTCCACGAGGACCTGGCCGGGTTCGACATCCCCACCCTGATCGTGCACGGCGACGACGACCGGATCGTCCCCGTCGAGGCCACCGCCCGCCGGGCCGCCCGGATCATCCCCGGCGCCGTCCTGAAGGTGTACGAGAACGGCTCGCACGGCATCGCGATGGTCCCCGGCGACAAGGAGCGCTTCAACGCTGACCTGCTGGAGTTCCTGAAGCGGTGAGGGCGCTTCGGGGGAACCCCGGCAGCCTCAGGGCGCGCGGCGCAGGGACAGTGCCGTGACGTCGTCGCGGCTGCGGCCCCCGCTCCAGCGGCGGGCCTCGCGGTCCAGGGCCTCGGGCAGCAGGGAGGCGGGGGCGGCGGCGAGGGCGGCCAGGCCCCGCTCGACGGGGTAGAACGCGCCGGTGGCGTCCTGGGCCTCGGTGATCCCGTCGGTGAGCAGCACCAGCACGCCGTCCTCGGGCAGCGCGAACCACCGGACGGTGCGCACCTCGTCGGTCAGCTCCGCCAGCCCGAGCGGCACCCCGGCCGGCAGCGGCACGGCCTCGACCCGGCCGCCGTGCAGCAGGTAGGGGGCGAGGTGGCCGCAGTTGACGGCCTGCACGTCCGCGCCGCGCTCCACGCCCAGCACGGTCGCGGTGACGAAGCGCTCGCTCTCGCCGCCCTGTAACGCGTACGCGTTGTGCCGTTCCACCGCCGCCTCCAGGGCGTCCGCGACGCCGGTCAGCGCCGGCTCCCGGAAGGCCGCCTCCCGGAAGGCGCTCAGCACCGCGAAGCCCGCGCCGATCGCCGGCAGGCCCTTGCCCTGCACGTCGCCCACCAGCACCCGGGTGCCGTACGGGGTGTCGGCGACGTCGTACAGGTCGCCGCCGACCAGGGCGTCCTCCTCCACCGGCCGGTACAGCCCGTACAGCTGGACGTCGGGGGTGAGCACCGGCAGCGGGCGCAGCAGCTGGCGTTGCAGGGCGACGGCGGTCTGCCGCATCCGGAACAGCTCCCGCTCGCGCCGTACCCGGCGCGCGCACAGCCCGACCACGGCCGCCTCGGCGCCGACCACCCCCACCAGGGTGCCCACCCGGGCGGCCAGCGAGGACGGCGGGAACAGCACCGTGCTGACCGCCACCACCCCGGCCACCCACACCGAGGCCGCGACCGTCTGCGCGACGGTGCCCAGCCCCGCCAGCAGGGCCGGCAGGAACACCAGCAGCAGCACCAGCCGGGCGCTGGTGCCGCTCGCCGCCTGGGCGAGCAGCACCACCGCGGTGGAGGCCAGCACCCCCAGCACCACCGCCCGGTTGCCCGGCGCCCGCGTCCCCCCGCCGTCCCGCTCCCCGCTCCCGTCCCCGTCCGCGCCGCCCACCCCGCCGTCCTCTCCGCCGCCTCGCCGTCCCCCCAGGCATACCGGCGGCCCCACCCGGCCGCCAGCGCAGCCCGCCCGGACGGGCGAGCGCCCGGGTCGGTGCCCGCTCGGGAGCGCCTGCCCGGGCCCGGCCGTCAGACTGCCCGCCGCCCGGCCGTCAGGCGCAGGTGCTGTCCGCGCAGAGCTGCCACGGTTCCCAGGAGACGAACCGGTCCGCCTCGGTGGTCCGCCAGGAGCGGTCGCGGTTCCACTCGCGGACGGTCACCCGCAGCCGCCCGTCCGGCAGTTGGACGACCGAGGACGGCGCGCCCAGGCCCGCGTTGGGGTCCGGCAGCCGGGGCAGCCGGCGCACCGGGCCCCAGGAGTCCCGGGCGTCGCCGTCCTGGCTGCGCACCTCCATGGCCGCGTTCGTGTCGGCGCCGGAGGCGAAGGCGTGCAGCCGGCCGTCGCGTTCCCTGAAGAGCGTGAGCCCGCCGTGGTAGGGCGGCGGTGACAGCTCGAAGTTCTCGGTCGGGGTCCAGGAGTCGCCGGGCGCGGGCAGGACGGTGTGGCAGAAGCCGCCGTAGGAGGCGAAGAACACCTCCAGGGCGCCGACGCTGTTCTCGACGGCGCTCACCTGGTACAGCTTCGGGCCCACGGGGGTGGCGCTGACGCGCTCCCAGCCGCTGTAGGCGCCCCCGGGCGCTTCCTGGGAGCGGTGCCAGACGAAGGGCAGGAGGGAGGCTGCCGAACTGTCGTAGAACTGCTGGAACTGTTCGGTCCGCCCGTCGGAGCGCGGCGTCTCCAGCAGGGTGTTCGGGAGGGCGGTACTGGCCAGGCCCTGGGCGGTCGCGTCGGCCCCGCACCCGGCGGCGACGCCCGGCGCGGGGGCCGTGCCCGCCGTGGTCGTCGTGGCCCACGCGGTCGTTCCCGCGAAGGCCACGACCAGCACACCCGACAGCACGGCTTGCGGAAGTCTCCTGTACACGGTCGGTGAACCTCCCCATTCGGTAACGGAAAAGGAGTGCCCGGTACGGGAGTTGGCCGCTTCGCCAGCCCCTCGCGCGGGACCGGCACATTCTCGTGCACCGGCGGCGGGGCGGACAGGGCGCCTGCGGGGCGGCCGGACGGGATCCGGCCGAACGGCGGCCCGCCCCCGGCGGCGGGGGAAGGCCGGCCGGTCCGGGGGGGCGACAGGTCAGGCGGCCGGCAGGTCCGGGGCGTCACCGCGGGGACGGCCGCGGAACAGCTCGTCCAGGTGGTGGGTGAGGATCGCCAGCGCGGCGTCGCCGGTGCGCTGGCCGCCGAGCACGCTGGAGCCGAGGCCGTTGACCATGGCCAGCAGCCCGGCGGCGGTCATCTCCGGGTCCCTGGCGGGGTCGATCTGCCCGGCCTGCTGGGCCGCGCGGACCTGCTTGGCGAGGAAGCCCTCCAGCAGGTCGGGCTGGGGCGTCCCGTGCTTCTCCACCAGCGCGGGATCGCTGAGCACCAGCGTGTAGTACGCGGCGTAGGTGCGGGTGATCCGGCGGCTCTCCGGGTCGGTGGGCAGGACGCTGGACAGGACCGCGGTCACCAGGCCGCGCGGCGTGGACGGGGTGGCGGCCTCGGTGATCCACGTCGCCATGCGGGCCTGGAGCTGGGCGCCGAGCCGCTCCAGCGCGTCCAGCAGCAGCCCCTCCTTGGTCGTGAAGTAGTACTGCACCAGCCGCAGGGAGACGCCCGCCTCGGTGGCGACCGCCCGCATGCTGGCCGCCTGCAGCCCCTGGGTGTCGGCGATGCGCAGCAGCGCTTCGGCGATCTGCCGCCGGCGTTCCTCGTGATCGACCCGCGCGTTCATGAACGACCTCCCTGGTACACCCGTATCATGTCGTGATACACATGTATCATGCGAATCAGCCAGTTCAAGAACGACCAGGCCGGGGACCGGTTTCGCGCCGCCTACGAGCGGGCCCTGACGGAACTGTGGCCCGGGCCGCGGACGGCGCTGGACCTCCCGACCGCGTTCGGGACCACCCGCGTCTACCGGACCGGCCCGCAGCACGGCGAGCCGATCGTGCTGCTGCCCGGCTCGGGCGGAAACGCACTGATGTGGCACCGCTACATCGACACGCTGGCCCGCCACCGCCCGGTCATCGCCGTCGACACGGTCGGCGAACCGGGCGCGAGCGTGCAGAGCGCCCCGATCGCCGACGGCCGGGACGCGGCCGCCTGGCTGGACGAACTCCTGGCCGCACTGGAGGTGACGGACGCCCAGGTCGTCGGCTGCTCCTACGGCGGCTGGCTGGCGCTCCACCACCAGATCCACCACCCCGGGCGGGTCGCCTCCCTCACCCTGGTGGACCCGGCCGGCTTCGCCGACATCGGCGCCCGCTTCTACGCCTGGGTGATCGCCGGCGGCCTCGCCGCCACCGCGCCGCGAGCGCTGCGCCCCCGGCTGGCCCGCCTGGTCGGCAACAGCGCCATCCTGGAGACCGAACTGATGGCCCTGATGCGCGCGTCGATGGGGTTCCGCCGCGCGCTCCCGGTGCCCCCGGTCCTGTCCGACGAGGAACTGCGCCGCCTGGACGTCCCCGCACTGTTCCTGCTCGGGGAGCGCAGCGCCATGCACGACGCGCACGCGGTCGCCGAGCGCCTCGGCCGCCTCGTGCCCTCGGCCCGGACGGAGATCGTGCCCGGCGCCGGCCACGCCCTGCCGACCGACCGGCCGGACCTGGTGGCCGACCGCGTCCTGCACCCCGCCGGGCGGTAGCGCCACCGGCCGGCCCAGGGGGCTCCCGCACCCCGCCGAGCCCCTGCCCCGCCCCCGCCGAGGCCCGTCGCACCCGCACCCGCACCCGGCTGCGCGCCGAGTTCCCCGCAGGACCCGCCGCGCGGGCGTGACACCACAGCCCGCCCGTAGGGGACTTGACGGAACGTCAGGACGCGGGGGCCGCCATCAGGTCGTGCAGCAGGTCGTCGCCCAGGCCCAGGCCGGTCTTCGACTCGTCGGGCAGGTGGTAGTCGCGGTACCAGTCCGCGGGGGCCTCCGGGTGCGGGCCGCTGACCGCCACCCGGCCGGAGCCGTAGGGGGCGATGACGGCGGCGGCGCGGTCGTTGGAATAGCGGGCCAGGACGTCCACGCCCGGGCCGTCGACGTCGAAGTACGGGCCGTCCTGGAAGTACATCCGCTGCGGGCGGCCGCGCCAGGCGACGTCGACGAGGCGGTCCTGCTCGTCGGTGACGGTCGCCCCCCGGGAGCGGATGTACTGCCCGGAGTCGCCCGGCAGGAGGTCGTAGCCCGGATCGCCGGCCAGGTAGCCGCCCATGCACAGGCCCAGGTAGCGACCGCCGCCCCGGACGTAGTCGCGCACCAGCTCCGGCGAGAAGCCGGGGTCGCGCTGGAGCAGGCCCCACGCGGTGCTCACCTCCTGCCCGTTGGTGCCGCCCGGCTGCACGTACAGCGCGGCGCCGGCCAGCACGCCAGCGCCGAAACGCAGCCGCTCCTCGGGCCCGACGTAGCGCACCGCGAAGCCGTCGCGCTCCAGCAGCTCCCGCGCCGCCTCCGGGCAGCCCTCGCAGGCCGCCGGGCCCCGGTAGACCAGCGCGAGCGGCCGCCCGTCGGCGGCGGCGACCGCGTCGCCGGCCGCGCCGTCCGACACGGGGGAGGCGCCGCAGGCGGACGCCGTCAGCAGCGCCGCCGCCACCGCCAGGGCCGCGGCGGCCCGCCCGGGCCGCCGCCCACCCCTCATGACCGGCACTGCCGCCATCGCTGACACCCTCCCCGGACAGGACCTACGCCGTGTGCAGCGACGACGCTACGGGCACAGCGGCCCGCGCCGCACGTCCGCCCTCCGAACGGGTGCACCCGCGCCGTCCGCGTTGACGGGCCGCGGGCCCGGGGGAGTAGCGCGGGCGGACGGGTCAGGCGGACGCGGCCCGGGCGGTGCGCCACTGCTCGAACTGCTCCGGGGTGCGCACGCCGTCGTCCAGGACGGCGCGGTAGACGTCCCAGCCGCGCACGCCGCGGCCGTACTCGGGGTGCTCGGACCAGGCGTGCTTGATCCGCAGGACGGCCTCGCGGGCCTGCGGGGTGAGACGCGGCGGCAGGTCGCGCAGGTGGGCGAGGTCGGGCTGGCGGGCGGGCTCGTCGACGAACCACAGGTCGAGGGTCCAGTCGCGGCCCTGCGGGCAGCGGTAGTCCAGGCCGAGGTAGAGGCCGTCGGGGTAGGCGGCGGGGTCGGTGTTCCAGGTGCCGGTGTCGTTGCGCAGGCGCACCTGCCGCACCCGCGGGTGCAGTGCCAGCCGCGCGCCGAGCGCGGCCACCCGCTCGTGCGCGGCCGTGTCCAGGCGCGGGCACACCACGGTGACGTCCAGGTCCCGGCGCACCATCAGCCCCAGCGCCGAACTGCCCACCCGCACCGGCTCCCCGAGGGCGCCCAGCAGCTCGTCCAGGCCCAGGTCGGCGCTGACCGCCCCGGCCTCGGCCTGCCGTTCGTCCTGGTGCCGCAGAAGATCGTCCGTCGTCATCGGGCCAGTCTGCCAGCAGCCGCCGACCCCGGGAATTGACCCATGAAATCGGCATGGAATTGCCACCTGATATCTGGTCTTTCCGGCCCTAGCCTGGTCCCATGACGACGACGAGCAACGCCGCCCCCGCCGCCCCCGTGCTGACCCGCCACGCCGGGGCCGAGACCTGCGCCGACCCGAGCAGCACCATGACCCTGCTCGCCGACTCGGCGCACACCGAGGGCGGGTTCACCAGCTACCGCTCCACCTTCGCCAAGGGCGCCGTCGGGGCCCCCGCGCACTTCCACACCCGGGCGTGGGAGCTGTTCTTCGTCATCGGCGGCTCGCTGCAGGTGCTGGTCGGCGAGGAGGTCACGATCCTGGGCGAGGGCGACTTCCTCGCCGTGCCGCCGCACACCCCGCACGCCTTCGCCGCCGCCCCGGGCGCCGAGGCCGACGTCCTGTTCGTGTTCACCCCGGGCCTGGACCGCTTCGACTACCTGCGCCTGCTGGGCCGCGTCATGCGCGGCGAGACCGACCCGGGCGCGATCGCCGCCTCCGCCGGGCGCTTCGACAACCACTACGTCGACAGCCCCGCCTGGCGCGCCGCCCTCGACCGGAGCGCCGCCCGCGCCTGATGCCCCGCCCCCTAGAAACCGCCCTGCCCCGCCCGGGGCCCGTGACGGCCGTTCCCGGCGGGCCGGTGCGGGCCGGGTGTGGAACGGTGGAAGCCGGGGGTGTCCTGGTTGCGAGAGGAGTGGCCATGTCGTCGAAGCGTCGCCGCAAGAAGAAGGCCCGGGCCCGGCGCGGGGCCAACCACGGCCGCCGGCCCCAGTGCTGAGCGCCTGAACCGTGCGTGCGGCCGGGGCGCCGCCCCCGGCCGCACCGGCCGCTCAGCCCGGTTCGCGCCCGCGCGGCACGGCGTGGTACGTGCAGGTGTCCGTCCAGTCGCGGCCGAAGGTGAGCACCAGCACCGGGCCCGGCCCCTCGGCGCGGGCGGCGCGCAGCAGCGCGGCCGGGTCGCCGTCCGGCGGGATCTGCTCGTGCCGGAAGCGCACGTCGCTGCCCCTGCGCGGCCAGTGCGGGTCCGGGCGGGGGATGCCGGGCAGGTCCCAGACCAGGGTGGCGTCGGCGGTGGACAGGCTCGGGCCGGGCATCCGCCGGCCGTCGGGGAAGAGGCCGCGGTCGCGGTGGTAGCGCAGCGCGTAGGCGACCGTGCCCGGCGAGTACGGCGGTTCGTCGCCCCAGGTGTTCGGGAAGCCCCAGTCGGCCAGGCCCGCCGCCTCGATCCTGGGCAGGACGGCGGTGATGTCCTCGCCGGTGGCGAAGTAGGCGGCGGCGCTCATCCGGCAGACCAGCACGCCGCGGCCCTCGGCGGTGGTGGTGAGCAGGCCGAGCGAGGAGGGGCGGTCGCAGTGGTCGGCGACGCGGGTCAGCAGGTGCGTCACGCCCTCCACCGCGGCCAGGCCCTCGACCAGCCGGCGGATCCGCTCGCGCTCGGCGGCCCGCAGCGCCTCGACCCGCGGCGAGGAGGCCAGTGCGCGCAGCCGGCGGGTGGTGGGCAGACGGGCGCGCAGCGCGTCCCGGGCCCGTACGGGCTGGGCCAGCAGCATGCCGAGCAGGTACTCGAAGCCGTTCACCGGTCGGGGTCCTCTCGGGCCGGGGAAATGGGGAAATGCAGAGAGACCGCTCGGGCCGCTGGGGCCGGGCGGTCTCTGCTGTTCGGACGGGCCCATGCGCCAACACGGCCCGCTGCCGGTGTTCCCGAAAATTTGGAGTAGACAGCGCCCCCGGGTTCCTGACCCGCAGGTCTGGATGACGCTGCTGCACATCGTCACATTCAGCCAGGACGGCTACAAGGGCGAGTTGCACAAAAATGCATCAAATTCCGGTTTCGAGTTCCTGAACTGCACTGATGTCACAGGGTTGTGACGAGATTGCGGGCCGGGCCCGGGATTCTGGCGCATCAATCTTCGCGATGTTCACCGAACCGATTGGGAATCACCCGTACGCCTGACAGAGTGTTGCGCGAAACGGGTTCCTCGCGTGACGCCAACCACCGAAGTGCCCGTCCGTTGGAGTAGACGGTGATATAGGAGGTCCTCGATGACGAGGAAGCGGAAGAAGAAGCGCGCCCCCGCCCACTGCGCCGCCGGCCACCCGGCGCCGCCGCGACCGGGCCTGCCCTGGTCGTCCGGCCCCGTGCGGACGGCCGTGGTCGTCGTCGTGGTCGTCGTGGCCGCCGCCCTGGTGAGGACGGGCATGTCGGCGGGAGCGGCGCTCGAACTGGCCACCGGCGGGCTGCTGTTGAATGCCAGGCTCCAGCAGGGGCGGGCCTAGAAGGAACGCCGGACCGCGATGGGACGCCAGGAGAAACCGATCGCGGCGACCGAGCCGGCCCTGGGCCGACTCGCCGCGTTGCTGCGCGAGCAGCGTGAAGAGGCGGGGTTGACCTACCGTCAGCTCGCCGACCGGACCAACTACCACCCGACCACCCTGCAACGGGCCACCAGCGGCCGGACCATGCCGAACTGGGAGGTCGTCGAGGCCCTCACCCGGGCCTGCGACGGCGACCTCAAGGCGGCCCGCCGCAAGTGGACCCTGGCCAACTACTGGGCCCACGTCCCGCGCCCCTCCGGGACCCAGCGCCGGGCGCCCCGACGGCTCAACCCCGAGCAGGTCGACTCCCTCGCCGACCTGCGACGGGCGATGCACGAGATGCGGCGCAAGGCCGACTGGCCCTCCCTGGAGGAGCTGGACCGCCGGGCCCGGGCCGGGGGAGGGCGCCTGCCCTCCAGCACCCTGGCGCTGGTCCTCAGGGGTGAGGCCCCGCTGCGCAAGGCGGTG
Organism: Kitasatospora sp. NPDC088779; assembly: GCF_040685395.1. Classification (NCBI taxonomy): domain Bacteria; kingdom Bacillati; phylum Actinomycetota; class Actinomycetes; order Kitasatosporales; family Streptomycetaceae; genus Kitasatospora; species Kitasatospora sp. NPDC088779. Next base: position 35,424 of record NZ_JBFBHW010000030.1, read on the forward strand.
TTCCTCACCTACATGGAGGTCTGCGGGGTCAAGGAGGCCCGCCGCGCACTGTGGGCGGCGGCCTGGGAGCGGACGAACAACGCCCGCACCCCGGCACCGGTCAACTCCCGCACGTACCAACGGGAGTTCACCCGGGCCATGCAGTCCTCCAGCAGCGGCACCTCGACGGACATCCTGTTCAAACTGTGGGTGACCCTGCGCAACAGCCTGGCCGCCGACCGCGCCGACCGCGCCGAGGACGCCGGCCACCCCGGCCACTCCGCCGGGACGGGCCGCGACGGCGCCGGCGGCGGCCCGCCGGTACTCGTGTGACCCGGTCCGCGGACGGGAACGCGCCACCAGCGCCCCGTCCGCGGACCAGCACCCACCCGCGCCACCTCGGGAATCAACCATGCCGACACCACCGCGACAGCCGACCACCACGACCATCACCACGACCACCGCCACCGGACCGGCGCTGGGCCTGTGGGCGCTGTACGACCTCCACCTGCGCCACTACCTCGACTACGCCGCCCTGCTGCTCCCCGCGGCCGACGCCCCGCTGGCCGTCCAGGGCGCCTTCGACGACCTCAGCGGCCACTGGCTCGACGCCCTCGCCACCGCCAGCCCGGCCGCCTACGCCTGGCAGGCGGTCCGCCGACGCGTCTGCGCCCTGGCCGGCCCGCGCCCGCTCGGCCCGGTCGCCCACCTCACCGCCCCCCAGCAGGACGTCCTGCTGCTGCACCTGGTCCTCGCCCTGCCCGCCGCCGAGGTCGCGGCCCTGACCGGCACCGAACCGGGCGCCGTCCACGTGCAGTTGCGCTCGCTGGCGGCCGTCCGCCGGTAGCGGCCGCCGCCCCGGCCCGCTCCCGTCGTTCCACCGGCCGGGCTGCCCCCGGCCGGTCCGGCGGCTCATCGCGCGGGGCTCGCGACCGGGTCGGGGTCGGGAGCGGCGGGGGAGGGGGCGGCGGCGCGGGCACGGGCCCGTACCTCGGCGACGGCCGGGCAGGTGGCGTAGACGCGGGTGAGGTGGGCCAGGTGGTCGGCCTCGGACTCCAGGTCCTGTCCCAGGGCGTGCGGCGGTTCGGCCGCCGGGGCGGTGCGCGGGGTGTCGGGGTTGGGCCGGGCGCCGGCGGCCGCGCGTTCCAGCGCGGCGGCCAGCGCGGCGGCCTCGGCGGTGGCGCCGGCCCGGGCGGCGGACGGGGGGAAGCGCGAGGCGGCGGCGGCGAGCCACCGCGGGGTCCGCGGGTCGAGGTGCTGGCGCAGGATCAGCCGGGCGTCGTGGATCTCGATGATCCGCCGGTACAGGGCGAACTGCGGGTCGCGCGGCGGCAGCAGCGGCAGGCGGCTGGCCGGCGCGAGCGCGATCTCCGGCAGCACGGTGTGCAGGTCCCGCCAGAGCGGGGCCAGCGCCCGGTAGCGGCGGTGGGCGCGCAGCCAGCCGCGGACGGCGGCGTGCGCGGCCGGCCACACCGTGGTGCCCAGGCCCGCCGCGAGCAGCGCCACGCACAGCAGGCCCAGGACGCCGCACAGGGCGTCCTCGGCGCCGGCCTGGGTGCCGGTGGCCGCCGCCTGGACGACGTCGTCGACGCCCCAGGCGTTCCACAGCAGGCCCGCGACCAGGCTCAGCGTGAGCAGCCGCAGCCCGCTGCGCTGGCGCCCGGGCACGGCGGCGCGGGCGAGCCGGGCGAGCTGGCGCAGCAGGGCGGTGAGGCAGTAGGCGAGGTAGAGCACGCCGGCGGCGGTGTACCCGGCCAGTGCCAGACGGGCGCCGGTGGAGGGCGCGGCGGTGAGGTCGGAGGCATCCAGGCCCGGCGCGGCGGCGACGAACAGGACCGCCCGCACCCCCAGGACGCCGGCCAGCAGGGCGAGCTGGCGCCGCACCGCGCGGCGGGGAAGGTCGGGCGTGTCTGACAATTCCCGCCGGGCGCACGACGCCGGGCATCCCGCCTGGACGCACCGGCGAAACGCCCAAGTACGGCCCAGTACGAGGACGCTTCGCCGGCACGCCCAGCCGGGCGCCCACCGCCGCGCGCTGATCCGCCGCGAATTGTCAGACACGCCCTCGGGATCGCGCAGGACGCCGGCCAGCAGCCGGATCGCGCAGGCCGCGCCGATGCGCAGTACGTCGCCGAGCAGGACGGGCACGGCGGGCGCGATCCCGAGCCGGTGCAGCCGGTCGGCGGCCTGGACGGTGGGCGGGGCGAGCAGCAGCAGGGCGGCGGCGAGCAGCGCGGTGGCGTAGCAACTGTAGCGGGCGATGGCGCGCGGGTTGGTCCGGCGGCCGCGGGCGAAGTGGCAGGCGCTCAGGGCGAAGAACAGCGCGACGCCGTAGAGGACGAGGCCGCTCACGGACGCCCCGCCGCCCGGCCGTCGGCCGCCCGGTCGCCGGCGGGGCCGGGCTCGCCGGTGAGCAGGGCGTCCAGGACGTCCAGCGAGTCCGGGTGCGGGGCGGGGCCGGGCGGGTGCGCGGCGTCGGCCTTGGCGGCCCGGCTGAGGATGAGGGAGGCCAGCAGCTCGGCCTCGCGTTCCTGGGGCTCGTCGTAGCCGGTGCGCCCGAGCACCCGCCGGACCAGGTCGGGGGACAGGTGCGGCAGGAGGTCCGCGGCCGGGCCGAGCGGCGCGGAGCCGGCGTGGTCCAGGAGCAGGTGGGCGATCTCGTGGACCAGGATGTGCCGGCGGTGCAGCGCGCTGGTGTCGGCGGTGTACAGGATGTAGTCCGCCTCCCGGGTGGACACCAGCAGCCCGCAGGGCGCGTTGGGCCGGGCGGCCACCGGCAGCAGGTCGATCGGCCGTCCCCGCCGGCGGGCGATTTGCTCCAGTAGCACGGTGGTGTCGAACGGGCTCGGCAGTTCCAGCTGTTCGGCCATCCGCCGGCAGCGGCGCAGCGCCGATCGGTAGCACCTGTCGTCCCGCACGCTGTGTTCTCCTTCTCGATCAGCGGCCCCGTTCCCCCCGATCTCCCGACCGCCGTGGCTCCGCCTCCGTGCCTGGCCCCCGCCTTGGCCCCCGTCTTCGTAGCCCCCCGCGCCCCGTCCGCCCCGGACCCAGTCAGCCCCGGACCCCGTCCGCCCCGCCCGCGGCCCGCGCCGCCGGCGTCAGGGCGCCGGGTTCCGGCGGGCCGCGTCCCGGCGGGCGATGACGTCGATCAGCTCGCTGACCGTGTCCAGGCCCTCGGAGGAGAGGCCGACCGCGCGCAGCGCCAGGCTGCGCACGCCCGCGTCGCGCAGCGCGCCGAGCAGCGCGAGCTCCTTGGCGATCTCCGCGCCCTGCCGCTCGTCGAAGAAGTACGCGGGCGGGACCTGGAAGAACTGGGCGAGCGCCTCCAGGTGGCGCTTGGTCGGGTTGTCCCGGCGCCCGGTGCGCAGCTGCCACAGGTAGGTGGTGGAGAACGACTCCCCGGTCGCCTCGCGGCAGGCCCGGGCCACCTCTTCGTTGGTGTACTGCTCGCGGTCGGGTCTGCGGACGGTGTGGAACAGCGCCTCGATCCTGGCCGCGAGCCCGGACAGTTCCACCGGTCCGTCCTCCCGGTTCGATTCCGCCATGGCCCGCCCTCCTCACCGGGGCCCCGCACGTCTCCTCCTGGCGGGCGGGCAGGGCCGGCCAGGTCACGATAACCCAACGGCATCAGCTGGCGTGGATCACAAGATACCGCCAATCAACGTCAGTTGACCCCTCCGTCGGCGGCTGACATCCTGGACCGCGGGCGGACCAGTCAAGCTGACTGACCATCAAGTCCGTTCGTGTTAAAGACATTTGACGTTTCCCTCGGATCGGCCGAACGATCTCGGCAGGCCGGTAGCGTGACCGACTCCCCTGGGACCGCCAGGCATCGACGCCCGAGACGGGACCGGCCGGACCGGTCGGCCCCACCGACGGCACGACGTGGGAAGGAGGCGCCCGTGAGCACGGCGCCGCGACACCAGACGGTGCGGCTGGGCTTCCTGTGGCGAGCCGCCGGCGCCCCCATCGGCTGCGTGCTCGCCCTGGCGATGGGCATCGTGCTCGCCGACACCGGGGACGCCGGCCGGATGGGCGCCGTCCCCGCGCTGCTGCTGTCGAGCGCGGCCGTCCTGGGCGTGGCCCTGCCCGTCCCGTACGGCTTCTGGCTGCGCGCCGACGACCACGGCCTCACCCTCGTACGGGCGTTCGTCCCGCGCCGCTACCGGTGGCGGGACATCCAGGGGCTCACGATGGACGCCGGGCAGGACGCCGACTCCGGCGCCCACCGGCTCGTCCTGCTGCTGCGCCTGACCCCGGCACCCCGCCGGACCGCCCGCGCCGCCCGCATCGCCCGCGCCGCACACCTGTACGGGCCGGTCCTCGGCATCCTGGGCACCACCCGCGACGGGCTGCCGCGCGGCACCGAACCCCGCCGCCTCGCCGAACTGTTCGACCTGCTCCGGCGCCACGGCGTCCCCTTCGACGACCGCCGCTACGCCGACCTCGTCCTCACCGCGCACGGCTACCCGGCGCTCGCCCACACCGCCCCCGGCGCGTCCCTCGCCGCTCGGCCCGCCGCCCGCCCCGACGCCGCCTGAACCGGGACCGGACCGGGCCCGCGCAGCCCGCCCCGGCCCTTTGAGCCGCCCACCGCTGAGCCGCCCACCGCCCCGCAGCCGTTGACCCCGACGGAAGCGCGCCCGCCCGGACGGCGCGCCAGGACGTCAGGAGTGCGGCGATGCTCAGGTTCCACGGCGCATGGCGGATCACCGTGGTCGGCAAGAACGCCAGCTTCGACCAGCGCGCGGTGGTGCGCGGCCCCTACGGCACCCGGACGCTGCCCGGCCGGGTCGGCGCCACCCTGGAAGTCGACGAGGACAGCTGGACGCTGACCCTGGAACACCACCTGTGGGGCCGCAGCTGGCAGCCGAACCTGCGCGTCACCCCCGGGCCCGTCACCGAACGCGACGGCGTCCGCAGCCGCCTGCTGACCAGCAACGACTGCCACTGGCCCGACAAGCCCCTGGACTACGTCAACTTCGTCGTCCGCCTCGACCAGAGCCTCGCCCCGGCCCCCGTCCTCGCCCCCGTCCGGGCCGTGCGCCCCGCCGACTCCCTGCGGCCCTCCGCGCCCCGGGCCATCCGCACCTCCTCCGGCGACGTCGGCGACTTCGGCGCGCCCGCCCCCGCGCCCGCTTCCCGGCCCGCGGCCACTCCCGCGCCCAGGCCGGCGCAGGCCCCGGGCACCAACGCCCGGCCCGCCGCGACCCCCTGGTAGCCCGCCACCGTGCCCGGGGGACAGCCCCCGGGCACGGTGGCCCGCTGCCCGGATGTCCCGGACGGGCGCCGCAGGGTTGGCTGGACGCATCCGAACCAACCGATCCGAAAGGCCGTCACCCGTGCTCCTGCGCAAGACCGTCCGCCGCCGCGCCGCCCGCGCCACCGCCGTCGCCGCCCTCGCCGCCGCCCTGGGCGCCACCGCCATGACCGGAAGCGCCCAAGCGATCGTCAACGGCCACGACTCCACCGAGCGCTACCCGTTCATGGCCACGATCCCGATGAGTGCCAAGCAGATAGCCGACGGCACCTGCGGCGCCACCCTGATCGACCCCCAGTGGGTCCTGACCGCCGCCCACTGCGTCACGAGCCCCCCGGAGAACGAACTGAAGCTCGACGGCATCGTGCGCATCGGCAGCGCGCACCGCAAGAGCGGCGGCACCGTCCGGGCCATCACCCGCACCGTGGTCCACCCCGGCTTCAGCTTCGGCGACGGCCAGACCCGCCCCAACTACGACGACCTCGCCCTGGTGCGCCTGGACCGCCCCGTCGCCCAGCGGCCCCTCCCCGTCGCCCAGCGCCCCGGCCCGCCCGGCACCCCGACCCGGCTGCTCGGCTTCGGCACCGTCGTCGACACCCCCAAGTTCGAGGAGATGGTCTTCCCCGACCGCCTCCAGGAGCTCGACACCCGCCGCGGCGCCGTGGCCGACTGCGCCCCCGGCTACGCCGGCCCCACCCGCCTGTGCACGACCAGCCCCACCCCGAAGGCCATGGCCTGCGTCGGCGACTCCGGCGGCCCGCAGCTCCAGCGCGGCCGCGGCGGCCGCTGGGAGCTCATCGGCACCACCTCCGGCCCCGGCGCCCCGGGCGTCCCCTGCACCGGAGGCCCGGGCCTGTACACCGACGTGCGCGCCTACGCCGACTGGATCCAGGCCACCATCGCCGCCGGCTGACCTGGCTGACCCGGCTGACCCGGCTGACCTGCCTTGGCCTGACTGACTGACTGACCGGCCGATCCGGCCGACCGCCTGACCCCGGCGGCCGGATACGCCGGCCGACCCGACGGTAAAGTCCCAGGTGAGCACCGTCGCGCCCGAGGAGACCCCGCCATGCCGACCGACCCCGCCACCGGAGCCGCCGCCGACCGCCCGCCGATCGCGCGGTACGGCCTGGGCACCGCGGCCGTCGGCCGGCCCGGCTACATCACCCTCGGGCGTGACGGCGACCTGCCCGCCGAACGCACCGTCGAGGCGCTGCGCGACCGCACCCACGCCCTGCTCGACGCCGCCTACGCCGCGGGCGTGCGCTACCTCGACACCGCCCGCTCCTACGGCCGCGCCGAGGAGTTCGTCGCCCAGTGGCTCGCCGAACACCCCGCGGCCGCGGCCGAGGTGACGGTCGGCAGCAAGTGGGGCTACACCTACACGGCCGGCTGGCAGACCACCGGGGTGGCCGCGCACGAGGTCAAGGAGCACTCCACGGCGGTGTTCGACCGCCAGCTCCACGAGACCCGCTCCCTGCTGGGCCCGCACCTGGACGTCTACCTGGTCCACTCCGTCACCCCCGACAGCCCCGCCCTGACCGACACCGCCCTGCACGCCCGCCTGGCCGACCTGGCCGGGCAGGGCGTACGGGTCGGCCTGTCCACCAGCGGCCCGGCCCAGGCGGACACCATCCGCGCCGCCCTGGCCGTCACCGTGGACGGCCGCCCGCTGTTCACCGCCGTCCAGGCCACCTGGAACCTCCTCGAACCCTCCGCCGCCCCCGCCCTGGCCGAAGCCCACGCCGCCGGCTGGCTGGTCGTCGTCAAGGAGGGCATGGCCAACGGCCGCCTCGCCGGGCGCAACGCCACCGGGGACGACACCGCCGCACTGCGCGCCCTCGCCGCCCGCACCGGCGCGCCCCTCGACGCCCTCGCCCTGGCCGCGGCCGCCGCTCAGCCCTGGGCCGACCTCGTCCTGTCCGGCGCGGCGACCGTCGACCAGCTCGCCTCCAACCTCACCGCCGCCACCCTGCACCCCACCCCCGACGACCTGGCCGCCCTCGCCACCCTGGCCGAACCCGCCCCGGAGTACTGGCGCACCCGCGCCGCCCTGCCCTGGTCCTGAACCGCCCCCGCCGCACCGCGGGCCCGAACCCCGCCGCCCGAACTCCCGTGTCAGTGACCGCCCCTACGGTGGCCGCATGACCTCGGACCTGTCCCGTCTCCTGCCCGCCACCCTCCCGCCCGGCCGCCTGGTCGGCGGCGAGGACGGGCCGGAGCCGCTGCTGTGGATCAGCGACGCCCCCGCCCCCGCCGGCCTGTGGCAGCAACTCCACCGCGCCCACCCGCAGTCCGGCCTGTGGCCGCTGCTGCTCGTCCCCCTCGGCGACGGCGCAGACTACCGCCCCTGGCTGTCCGGCGAACTCTTCCCGGCCTCCGCCTCCGACCCCACCCTCTACGACCCCGACGCCCTGCTGCGCCGCTGGTGGCAGCAGCTCGGCGGCACCGACGAGGACGCGCCCGAGGGCCCGCTCGAGGGCCCGCTCGACGCCGAGGAAGCCGCCGAACTCCACGCCGCCCTGGCCCCCTTCGGCCCCGCCTGGCCCGGCACCGCCCCCGCCGCCGCCGTCCCCGACGGAGCCCCCGGCATCGAGGCCCGCGGCCTGGCCGACGTGCTGCTGTCCGTACGGGACGCGCGCCTGGGCCTGGTCGAGGCGGGCAGCGGCGCCGAGGCGCTGGCCGCCTGCGGCTGGAGCGGCCCGCTCAACCACGAGGACGACACCGCCAAGATCGCCGCCGTACTCGCCGACTGGGAACGCCGCTTCGGCGCCCAGGTCGTCCAAGTCGGTTTCGACACCCTGGAGTTGAGCGTCGCCGTCCCGCCCGCCACGCTCGCCGAGGCCCTCCCGCTGGCCGCCGAGCACACCGCCTTCTGCCCCGACCTCGTCTTCCAGGGCACCGGCACCCTGACCGCCTACGCCGAACGCCTCGTCGCCGCCCACCAGTGGTCGTTCTGGTGGGACTGACCCGGCACCCGTTCCCGCCACCGAGTCCGGATCCACCGGACCAGTACGGGGACTATCCGTTGTGCGCTTCGAGCTCGGTCGTCGGCGCCCGTTGGGTGGCCGCCCACGACGCCAGGAGCGCCAGATTGTCAGCGGTCGGTGTGCCCGCGGGTGCGGTGTAGACGTTGAGGTGCAGGCCGGGTTCGGCGGACAGTCCGAGGGACTCGACGTCCAAGTCGAGCCGGCCCACGATCGGATGGCGCACACGCTTGCGGCCGGACCGGTGCAGCCGCACGTCCTGAGATGCCCACCGCTGCCGGAACAGCTCACTGGACGTCGACAGTTCGCCGACCAGGGCGATCAGCTCCTCGTCGTGCGGATCGCGGCCGGCTTCCATGCGCAGCTTCGCGGCCACGCCACCGGCAATGTGGTCGTAGTCGACAAAGAAATCCCTGGCCGCCTCGGGGTTCAGATAGACGAACCGCGCGGTGTTCGCGGGCCGTCGCGCGTCGGCCAGCACCGGTGAATACAGCGCGCGAGCGAGTTGGTTCGTGGCGAGCACGTCGTAACGGCCGTTACCGATCCAGGCCGGCGCACCGGAGATCGCGTCGAGCACCTGCTGCAGCGTCGAGCGCACCGTCACGGCAGGCCTGCGCCGGCGTGGGCCGCTGGGCGCCGTGGACTGGCGCGCGAGGTGGAACAGGTGGTCGCGCTCGGCCTCGTCGAGTTGCAGGGCGGAGGCCAGCGCGCCGAGCACGCCATCGGAGGCACCGGCGAGCCTGCCGCGCTCCATGCGCACGTAGTAGTCGACCGATACCCCCGCCAGTAGCGCCACCTCCTCGCGGCGCAGACCCTTGACCCGACGGTTGCCGCCGTAAGCGGGAAGGCCCGCCTGCGCGGGTGCGATGCGGGCGCGACGCGAGCTGAGGAACTCCCGGATCTCGGTGCGCAGATCCATCGCGGCCATCCCCTCATCGTAAGCCGGTCCCGCAGTCTAAGGGGTGCCCGATGCGGTCGTCGCGATGCCGCCGTCCACCGGGATGACGGTGCCCGTGAGGTAGGACCCGGCCCGGCTGGCGAGAAACACGGCGACACCCGCCATGTCGTCGTCGCGGCCGATCCGGCGCAGAGGGGCCGCGGCCGCGATCGTGTCGCCGACGGCATCGAGCGTGGACGCCGTCATCCGCGACGGGAACACTCCCGGTGCCACCGCGTTCACCGTGACGTGCTGCGGGCCCAGCTCCCTGGCAAGCACCCTGGTGAGTTGATGGAGTGCCGCTTTGCTGCTGGCGTACGAGTAGTTGGGCGACTGGGCGACGTGGATGGCGGCGATACTGCCGATGTTGATGATCCGCGCGGGATCATCGGCGGTGCCCGCCCTGCGAAGTGCGGGGAGCAGAGCCTGCACCAGCCAGAACGGCGACTTGAGGTTGAGGTCGATCACCGCGTCCCAGGCCTCGTCCGGGAACGTCGCCAGCGGCTCGCGCCACATCGCTCCCGCGTTGTTGACAAGGATGTCCAGACGTTCCGAGCCGACCTGGACAAGATCGGCGAGGCGCTGACACTCGTCGTGCCTGGACAGGTCGGCGGGGATTGCTCGAACGTCGCCGAATTCGGACAGCAGATGCTGTGCCTCCGCGCACGCGTCTGCCTTGCGCGAGCTGATGACGACGCGGGCGCCCGCCTGGAGAAGGCCGCGCGCTATCATCAGCCCGATTCCCCTGGTGCCACCGGTGACAAGGGCGTACTTCCCACTCAGATCGAAAAGTTCCGCGTGAGTGGTGAATTGGTTGTCCGCCATTGGTCTCCGTCTGTTCTGTCGTGGAAGAATTCGCCGACACGGTCGCACATTCGGGGCAGCTGAATTGAACCGATGGGGTTGAAGCTGCGGTGTGTGTCCATGGTGACAGGCGTTTTGAACGTCTGGGAGACCCTGGTGATACAGGTACTGTGAGAGCCCCCCTCGCCTGATGCGCTGACCCCGGCACCCGCTCCCACCGCCGAGTTCGGGGCCGTCGGGGGCGTCGAGCCACCGCAGGCCGTGCCCCGCCAGGCTCGCCCACCGTCTGGGCAGAGGTGGCTCAGCGACGGCTCGTCATCCAGAGCGACACCGTCAGGCGCCGCCGCCCCGGCCCGGGTTGGCGACGCCATCGAGCAGCATCAGCTGGCGCCAAATTCACCGGTGCGGACGGCGGTGACGAAGGCCTGCCAGGCGGCGGAGGGGAAGACGAGGGCCGGGCCGTGGGGGTCCTTGGAGTCACGCACGGGCATGACGCTCGGGAAGCCGGGCGCGACCTCGACGCACTGACCCCCGTCGGAGCTGTGGGAGGACTTGACCCAGTGGGCAGAGGACAGATCGGGGCGGAAGCTCATGGTGCCAGTTCCTTCCGGATGCTCTGATCACGGCCAGGGACTCGGCCCTGGGCGGCGCGTCTACCTGAAGACGATCGTATCTCCTGCGCCACGTCACGACAGTGGCCCGATCGCGTTCGAGGAAACCCCGGTGCAGTGTCTCGGTGTACCCGAACTGGGCGTTGTCCCCGACGGTCAGCAGCGTGACGGCCGAGCGGAACGACCGGTGGACCCCCATGGTGAAGGGGACGACCTGCACCAGGACGTTCGGCAGTCCTTCCGCCAGGTCTTCGAGCCGCTGGAGCTGTTCCGCCATGACGGCGGGGCCACCGAGTCGCCACCGAAGAGCACTCTCGTCGAGGGCGACGAAGACCAGGGGCGAGGGTGTGCGTTCCAGGAACTTCTGCCGGGCCATGTCGGATTCGACACCCTGGAGTTGAGCGTCGCCGTCCCGCCCGTCACGCTTGCCGAGGCCCTTCCGCTGGCCGCCGAGCACACCGCCCTCTGCCCCGACCTCGTCTTCCAGGGCGCCGGCACTCTGGCCGCCTACGCCGAACGCCTCGTCGCCTCCCACCAGTGGTCGTTCTGGTGGGACTGACCCGGCACCCGTTCCCGCTGCCGAGTTCGGGGCCGACGAACCCCGTCGGCCTGCAAACGTCAGGCGACGTCAGCTGGTGCCGAATTCGCCGGTGCGGACGGCGGTGACGAACGCCTGCCAGGCGGCGGAGGGGAAGAGGAGGACCGGGCCGTCGGGGTCCTTGGAATCGCGGACGGGCTGCACATCGGTGAAGCCGTTGGCGACCTCCACGCACGTGCCGCCGCTACCGCTGTATGAGCTCTTCCTCCAGCCGGTGTCAGTCAGGTCGACATCCATTCAAAGTCCCTCCGTACCGCGCGGATCATGGCCACCGAGTCGGCCTGGCTCATGGCTTCGACTACGAGCCGATCGTAGTCGTCGGCCAGCGCAGCAATCGTCTCAGTATCTCGATCGATGTAGCCTCGCTGCTCGATCTCGCCGTAAGAGAGCATTTTGCGTCCTGGCATGGTAAGGAGGTGCACCAGGCGCGTGAACGGCCTGTCCTCGCCTAGCGAGTACGGGGCCACCTGGATGATGATGTTGGGCTGCTTGGCGAGATGTTCGAGGTGGAGCAGCTGCTCGATCATGGTGTCGCGGCCGCCAATGGGCCGCCTGAGGCAGCTCTCGTCCATCACCGCGTGCAGAAGTGGTGGCGAAGTGCGGGCGTGGATGTTTTGTCGGGCGAGCAGGAATTCGATTCGCTCCTGGGCCTGTTCTGGTGTGACGGTTCCTCGTCGGAGATTGCCCTGCTCCCAAGCGGTTGCGTATGCCCGGGTCTGTAGCAGTCCTGGAATCACGTTGATTTCGAAGAGCTTGATCTTCTCTGCGCGGGCCTCGTAGTTCGCGTACTCGGGGAAGCCCGGCACCAAAGCTGTGTGGCGGAGCTGCCAGTACATCAGCAGCAGGGTCCCGCCCGTCTGCAGGATCTCATCGGCCTTGGTAGCAAACTTCTCACTCGGCGGGCGCTGCGCAAGTTCGACGAACGAGACGTAGGACGGGTGGACACCGATCCTGCGCGCGAGCTGTTCCTGCTTGAGGCCCATCGCCATGCGTGACCTGCGGAGTTGGATCCCGAAGGCGGCCCACGGGGATGACTTCGGGTCAATTTCCTTGATGTTCACCATGGCTGCTCCAACTCTCAGTGCTACCGAGGTCAAGTCGTCTACCGCTTCCGATGCTAGGTGATGTCGGGCCACCATGTGTACGGAACGTGAAACGCTGATTGCGGAAGGTTATTTCCATGGCCGATACCCAAGTTCCCCGCCTCCATGGCTACGGCGTGCGCTGGGACACCGGGGCCCGCCTCTACCGGGTCCGCAACGAGGTCACCCGGGAGTGGCTGCGTCAACCGGACGGTGAGCTCGGCGGGTTCGGCTCCTTCTCCGAGGCCTGGAGTGCCTGGCGCGTCTTCGAGGTCCACAAGCGGCCGGGGGAGTGAGCGTGTCCTCGATGCTCTCCCGCGTGACCGCCGACCAGCGGCGCCAGGCGGCCGACGTCCTGGACGACCTGACGGCCGTCCTCGCCCTGAGTGGCGTCACGTTGCCGTCCATCGAGGTGGATTGGGAGCACGGCCGCAGGACCGGCTGCTACCTGATCAGCCTGGGCTGCGCCCGCCCGTTCGAACTCCTGCGGGTCGTGGACCTGTTGCGCAAGGGCCTGCGCTACGAGCGCCTGACGCGTGACGGCTGAACTCCTGGTCCGCCTGCTGTGGTGGGCGGGCTTCTCCCTCGTACTCCTCGCCGCCCTCAGGAAGTGAACCGCCCGATGCGCGACCCCCGTCTGCTCGCCAAGCCGCCGGTGTGCCGGCTCGGCTGCCTCGTCCTCGTGCGCAACCCGCGCGGCGACGTGCTGCTCGTCGACCCGGACTACATGGACGGCCTCCTCCTCCCGGGCGGCGCAGCCCAGCCCAACGAGCCTCCCAACCTCGCCGCCGCCCGTCACCTCCACGCCGAGACCGGCCTCAACCTGCGCCTCGCCGACGTCCTGGCCGTCGACTTCACCCCGGCCGACCGCCACCTGGAGCGCCTCAACCTGGTCTTCGACGGCGGCACCGTGCGCGACGACACTCGCCTCACCGTCCCGCCGCAGCACCGGAGCGGCCTGTTCGGCGCCCGCTTCGTCCCCGCCCGCCGGCTCCCCGACGTCATGGCGCCCTCCCAAGCCGCCCGCGTCAGCGAGGCGTTGGCGGGCCGAGCGCTGCCCGTCCTCCTCCACGGACAGCGCGCGACCTGATCGGCACCGCCGGGTTGGGGTCGGCGCCCACATCGGCCCAGTCGGTGACGCGTTGGGCGCTTCGGCAGCGAGAAGGGGCGGGCGCCAGGCGCCCGCCCCTTCTCGTTCAGCTGCGGTCAGCTCCAGGGGTTGGCCGGCTGGTCGCTGATGGCGGTCCAGAAGCGGGTGCCGGCAGGCAGGGTGCCGTTGGCCCACAGGCCCCAGCCGTTGGCGTCGTGGAACTCGGCCATCCGGAAGCCGGTGCCGAAGTAGCCGGCGCAGAGCTGGTCGGCGGCGGCCCGGCTGGTGAGCTGGCTGCCGGAGGTGGGGATGGTGGCCTTCACCTCGCCGCCGGCCCAGCTGTGGTAGCCGCTGGTGGGCACGCCGGCGGGGGCGGGGCGGCCGTCCTGCTTGAGGCACAGTACGGGCAGCTGCGCGGTGGCGGGGGTGTCGCCGCTGTACGCGTTGCTGCTGTTGTCGTTGCCGACGTGCACGACGTTGTCGGCGCGCTGCTCAAGGGTGGCCCAGGTCATGCCGTTGTGGGTGGCGACGCCGCCGAACAGGGCCTCGTAGGTGTTGCGGGCGATGTCCCACTCCTGGTAACCGCCCTGGTTGCAGTCGAACATGTAGAGCCGCCAGCCGCCGCCGATCCGGTGCTCGGTGTTGTCGAGGCACTGGGAGGTGGAGATGTTCTGCAGCCGGATCCCGAGCAGGCCGTAGCGCGGCGTGCTGTCGGCCGCGGTCCACGGCGTGACCCGCCACATCTGCGAGGTGTCGTTGGCGTAGCACTGGACGCCGGAGGGGGTGCTGTCGACGGTCAGGCAGGAGCGCTGGTCGGCGGCGTTGTTGACGGTGTAGACGCTCGGCAGGCCCGGGACGGGCTTGAACACCCACTGGCCCGGGTTGTCGGACGGCGCGCAGGGGTGCAGACCCTGTCCGCCCTATATCGCGCCGTTGGGACAGCGCTCGGACTTCTGGTTGAACAGGACCGTCGAGGGGGTGTCGGCCGAGGCCGAGCCGCCCGGGACCAGCACCAGGCCGGTCAGGGCGAGCGCGATGCCGAGGACGATACGCCGGACTAGCGAACGCACAGTGCTCTCCAAGGAGGGGAGACGACGAGGGGCGGCGGCCGGTCCGGAGGGCCCCCGGGCCACCCGGTCCGTCCGCCGCGGTCAGCTTGTCAGCGCGCGATCAATCGCCGGTATCCCAGTTTCCTGGGGGTCGTTCGACACCCGACTGGTCAGGGGCGCGGCCAGGGGCGCCCGTCGAGGTGCTCGATGTCGGTGTTGAAGCGGCGCAGGTAGGCGGCGAAGGTGGTGACGTCCTGGGCGGACCAGCCGGCCATCACCCGGTCCAGGGCCTCCACGTGGGCCTCGCGCTCCTCGTCGAGGCGGCGGTCGCCCTCGTCGGTGAGGCGGAACTTGCGGGCCATCCCGCCGTCGGGGTCGGCGATCCGCTCGACCAGGCCGGCCCGGGTCATGGCGGCGGTCTGCCGGTTGAGGGTGGAGGCGTCGAGGTTGAAGGCCTCGCTCAGCTCGCCGATGGACATCGGGCCCTGGATGCGGATGCGGCTGAGCAGGATGTACGCGCTGCGCTCCAGGGTGCTGCCGCGCGGGCGGGCGGCGGACTGGCTCAGGTAGTGGTGGCGGCCGAGCACCATGTACTCGAACTCGACCAGGTCCGTACGTTCGCCCATGCCGTCGTCCTTCGCCCTTCACCCTCATCGCCGCACCGCTGACCTGCGGGTTTCGCGGGCCTTGTCCAGTATGGCAAAGGGGTGTGACGGCGTGACCCGGCCATGTAGTGTGCTCGATGCACATAATATGCACGATACACATTCCGTTTCCGAGGAGCCCGCCATGGACGGCCCCCAGCCCGGCGGCACGACCGCCCCGACCGCCGGCACCGCCCCGACCGCCGGCACCGCCCCGACCGCCGGCACCGCCCCGACCGCCGGCACCGCCCCGACCGCCGGCACCGCCCCGACCGCCGGCACCGCCC
>NZ_JBFBHW010000030.1:50848-106666 GCF_040685395.1 Kitasatospora sp. NPDC088779
CCCCGACCGCCGGCACCACCCCCACCACCGGCATCGTCGCCACCCTCGCCTTCACCGGCACCGTGGCCGCGATCATGCAGACCCTGGTCACCCCGCTGATCGGCGAACTGCCCCGACTGCTGCACACCGCGCCGTCCAACGCCTCCTGGGCGATCACCGCGACCCTGCTCGCCGGCGCCGTCTTCGTCCCGATCAGCGGACGCCTGGGCGACCTGCTGGGCAAACGCCGCATGCTCCTGGCCTGCTGCGTACCGCTGTTCATCGGATCGGTCCTGTGCGCCCTCGCCTCCGCGGCCGTACCGATGATCATCGGCCGCGGCCTCCAGGGCATGGGCATGGGCGTCGTCCCGCTCGGCATCAGCCTGCTGCGCGAAGTCCTGCCGCCCGAACGGCTCGGCTCCGCCATCGCCCTGGTCAGCGCCTCGATGGGGATCGGCGGCGGCCTCGGCCTGCCGATCGCCGCCGCCGTCGCCCAGTACGCCAGCTGGCGGGCCCTGTTCTGGGGCGCCGCCGCCCTCACCCTCGTCGTCGCCGCGATGATCCGCTTCCTCGTCCCCGCCCCCGCCCGGCGCCCCGCCGGCGGCCGCTTCGACCCCGTCGGCGCGGCCGGCCTGGGCGCCGGACTGGTCTGCCTCCTGCTGCCCGTCTCCAAGGGCGCCGACTGGGGCTGGACCGACCCCCTCACCCTCGGCCTGTTCGCCGCCGCCGCCGTCCTGCTCCTCGCCTGGGGCCGGTGGGAACTGCGCTGCCCCGAACCGCTGGTGGACCTGCGGGTCACGGCCCGCCCCCGGGTCCTGCTGACCAACGCCGCATCCGTCCTGGTCGGCTTCGGCATGTACGCGCAGGCGCTGATCATCCCCCAGCTGCTCCAACTCCCCGAGGCCACCGGCTACGGCCTGGGCCGGTCGATGCTGGCCATGGGCCTGTGGATGGCGCCCTCCGGCCTGATGATGATGGCCGTCTCACCACTGGGCGCACGCCTGTCGGCCGCGCGCGGCCCCAAGTTCACCCTGGTCGCCGGCTCCCTCGCGATCGCCGCCGGATACGGACTCTCGATGGTGCTCATCGGCTCCACCTGGGGCGTCCTGGTCGTGACACTGGTGTGCAACAGCGGCGTCGGCCTGGCCTACGGCGCGATGCCCGCACTGATCATGAGCGCCGTGCCGCTGTCCGAGACGGCGTCCGCGAACAGCTTCAACACCTTGATGCGCTCGCTCGGCACCTCCGTCTCCGCCGCCGTGGTCGGCGTGGTCCTCGCCCAGCTGACCACCACCCTCGGCGGCCACACCCTGCCCTCGGAGAGCGGCTTCAGGGTCGGCCTGCTGATCGGCTGCGGCGTGGCCCTGGCCGCCGCCGCGGTCGCCGCCACCATCCCCGCCCCGCCCGCCGGGGCCGCACCCGCCACTACCCACCCGGCACCCGCCGCCAAGGACACCGCCACGACCTGACCACCCAACCCGCCACGACCTGACCACCCGCCACGACCTGACCACCCGCCAGCCCGCCCCCGGCACCCGCCGGGGGCAGCCGCGCTACGTACCCCCTACCGATCCGCGACGGATTCGCCCCCACCACCCCCACCCGTACCGTCGGAGACCACGGACACCGGACCAACCCCCAGGAGAACAGCGATGACCGCCTACGCGATGGCCCAGGTCCACTCGGTCGAGTTCGGCCCCGACATCGTCGAGTACCTCCAGCGCATCGACGCCACCCTGGACCCCTTCGACGGCCGCTTCCTCATCCACGGCGACCGGATCGAGACCGTCGAAGGCACCTGGGGACAGGACCTCATCCTCATCGAGTTCCCCGACCACCAACGCCTGCGCGCCTGGTACGACTCGCCCGCCTACCAGGAGATCCTCCCGCTGCGCACCCGCCACATGGCCGCCGACGTGGTCTTCGCCCGGGGCGTGCCCGCCGGCTACCGCGGCGCCGACGCCCTCAAGCACTGACCGGCCCGGGGGCTCAACGCCCCTGCGCCCGCTCGCGCCACCACCGCACCGTCGCCTCCACCTGCTCCTCCGGCGCGGTCGCGCGCACCGCGAAGGCGGCCTCGTAGGCGGAGGAGTCCACCACGAACGGGCGGTCGAACTGGTAACGGACCTCGCGCAGTTCACGCAGCAGCGGGGAGAACAGCCCCGCCGCGCCCAGCAGCGCCTGCGGGAGCCGGCGCACCGCGACCGGTCCGACGCCCGCCTGCGCGGCCAGCCGCTCCACCATCGCGCGCACCGGCAGCGCGGGGGCCGTCGGCACGTGCCAGGCCCGCCCCCAGGCCCGCTCCTCGCCCGCGACCTCGGCCAACGCCCGCGCCACGTCCGGCAGGTACGTCCAGCTGTGCGGCGCGTCCGGGTCGCCGAGCACCGCGATGTTCCGGCCCTTCAGCAGGCCCGGCATCACCCGCGAGGCCAGGTGCCCGCCGTCCGTCACCCCGGGGCCGAAGAAGTCCGAGGCCCGCACCTCGACCGCCCGGATCCGCCCGGCCCCGTGCAGCGCCCGCGCCTGCTCCCACGCCGCCGCCCGCACCCGCCCCTTGGGACCGGCCGCGGCCAGCGGCAGGTCCTCGGTCATCGGGCCGCGCACCGGCCCGTAGCCGTAGAGGTTGCCGAGCATGACCAGCACCGCCCCGGTGGCCTCGGCCGCCGCGCACAGCGAGGAGGCCAGCGCCGGCCACCGCGCCGCCCACTGCGGCAGCGGCGGCGCCGCGCAGCCGTAGATCGCCGCTGCGCCGCGTGCGGCCTCCGCCAGCCGCGCGCGATCGCCCGCGTCCAGCGCCACGTGCTCGATGCCGGGCACCGGGGCCCCGCCCCGCGCGGGGCTCCCCGACCTGGTGACGACCCGTACGGCGTGCCCCTGCCCGGCCAGCAGGCGGGCGGTGGCGGCCCCGGCGGGCCCGTATCCGACAACCACGTGGAAGCTCATCCGCCCCACCCTAGGGTCTGGGGCCGTGGGTGCCGCGGGTGCTGCGAGGGTGCGGTGCGGGCGACGGCAAATACTTGGTATGGCAACCGTAAAAGACGATCTATGCTGGCGGGCGTTCACAATCTCTCCGCACAACACAAGGTACTGAATGAAGCTGCCCCGGGTGTCCGCCGTCGTCGCGGCCGCCGTCCTGGCCCCCACTGTCCTCTTCCCGTCGATGGCCTCCGCCGCCGACAACCCCCAGCCGGCCGGCGTCTCCGGCCCTGACACCGCGTCCAAGGGCGCCGAGGACCAGGGGACGGGCCAGGAGGAGCACGACCGCGCCGAGGTGCGGCGCATCCTCGCCGACAAGGAGAGCGGCCCGGGCGTGCGCGAGGCGGCCCAGAAGGCGCTGAACGGCGCCGCCGCCGACCTGCGGCACTTCCTGGACGTCGAGCTCCACGACCAGCGCGTGATCGACAACCGGGTGAAGGCCTACCAGGTCCTCGCCGTCGGTGGGCCGGCCGTCAAGAAGGCCGCCACGGCCGCCCTGCGGGGCGGCACCGCCGAGGACGTCGCGAAGTTCCTCAAGGAGGGCCAGTTCACGGCCCGTGCCGAGGACGAGGACCGCGCCAAGGTGCAGGGCATCCTCGACGACAAGGAGACCGGCCCGGCTGTGCACGCGGCGGGGGAGAAGGCCCTCGCGGGCACCGCCGCCGACGTGCGGCACTTCCTGGACGTCGAGCTCGGCGAGCGGCGTCAGACCGACAACCGGCTGAAGGTCGCCCGGATCTTCGACGGCGCCGGGCCGGCACTGAAGAAGGCCGCCGGGAAGGCGATATCCGGCAGCAACGAGGAAATCCTGGCCTTCCTCAAGGAGGGCCAGTTCATCGCCCGCGCCGAGGACGAGGACCGCGCCAAGGTGCAGGGCATCCTCGACGACAAGGAGACCGGCCCGGGCGTGCGCGAGGCGGGGGAGAAGGCCCTCGCGGGTACCGCCGCCGACGTGCGGCACTTCCTGGAGGTCGAGCTCCGCAAGCAGCGGGCCGACGACAACCGGGTGAAGCTCGCCCAGATCATGGCGGTCGGCGGGCGGGCCGTGTGCGAGGCCGCCAGCCGGGCGCTGGACGGCGGTACCGACGAGGACGTCGTGAAGTTCTTGAAGGAAGGCCAGTTCACGGCCCGTGCCGAGGACGAGGCCCGTGCGAAGGTGCAGGGCATCCTGGACGACAAGGAGACCGGCCCGGGCGTGCGCGAGGCGGGGGAGAAGGCCCTCGCGGGCACCGTCGCCGACGTGCGGCACTTCCTGGACGTCGAGCTTCCCAAGCAGCGGGCCGACGACAACCGGGTGAAGCTCGCCCAGATCATGGCGGCCGGTGGGCGGGCCGTGTGCGAGGCCGCCAGCCGGGCGCTGGACGGCGGTACCGACGAGGACGTCGTGAAGTTCCTGAAGGAGGGCCAGTTCACGGCCCGTGCCGAGGACGAGGCCGCCGCGAACAAGCCGGCCCCGCAGCCGGCCCGGCCCGCCGAGCAGCCGCAGACCGCCACCGGCGCCCAGTCGGCCGTCCAGCCCGCCGCCCTGACCACCACGACGGGCACGACCGCGGGCGCGATCGCGGCGGGCACCACCGCCGGGACGGCCACGGCCACCACGGGCACCACCCGCCCCGGCCAGCTCGCCGCCACCGGCACCGAGGGCCTCGGCTGGGAGGCCGGCGGCGCCGCCGCGGCCCTGGCCGCGGGTGCTGCGCTCGTCGTCGCCTCCCGCCGCCGCTCCACCGAGAGCTGACGCCCCCGAGCGTCCCCGGCCGCCCACGCGTCCGGGGACGCACGTTCAGCCGCGGGGGCGGCGCTCGGCGACCGCCCGGGCGAGGTCCGCGTGCCAGCGGGCCGCGTTGCTGCCGTCCAGCTGGCCCGCGAAGGCGCGCCGCGCGGCCTGCACCAGCTCGGCCGAAGCGTGCGGGTACGCCTCCCAGACCGCCCAGAGCGCGTTCTCGGTGTCCTCGTCCAGGCCCGTGCAGGTGAGCGGTCCGGTCCCGGACAGGGTCTGGGCCAGCACCGCCTCGAAGACCCGCCGCAGCCGCTCGTCGTCGTCGCGCCCGCGGGCGGGGCGCTCAGCCACCATCGCCGCCGCCGCCGCCACCGCCGCCGCCATCGCCATCGTCGCCGCTGTCACCGCCGCTCAGGCTCCGGTTCCGGCGCCGGCTGCGCGAGGAGCGGCGCAGCAGGGACCCCGAGGCGAGCGTCACGGACGCCACGGCGCGCACCCAGCGGGGGCCGCCGCGTTCGGCCCACACCACGCACACGCACCCGCCGACCGCGATCACCAGGACACCGACCAGCACGGTACCGACCACGTCTCACCCCTCTCCCGTCCATCCCGTTTCCGGGCCGATCCTCTCAACCCGCAGCCCCGGCTCGCACCCCCGACCCCGCCCGAAACCGGGCCGATCCGGCGTTCAAGCAGACAACCCGCTTGCCATGCAGATGAGTTGGCGCCACGAGGCATTTGCCGGTGTCGAGGCCCCGCGCCGGGTGCGATCACGAACCCGCCGTGTGCCAGGATGCCGACGCTGATCCCCTCTCCGACCATCCGAGCAAAGGAGTCCGCCATGGCCAAGGGCCTGTTCGCGACCCTGCACACCACCCTGGGCCCGATCCGGCTGGAGCTGTTCCAGTTCCACGCGCCGAAGACGGTCCGCAACTTCGTCGAACTCGCCGAGGGCGCCCGGGAGTACACCGACCCGCGCACCGGCGGGCCCGGCAGCGGCCCGTACTACGACGGCACGCTCTTCCACCGCGTGGTGGCCGGCTTCATGGTCCAGGGCGGCGACCCCACCGGCAGCGGCACCGGCGGCCCGGGCTACGCCTTCGCCGACGAGTTCCACCCCGAACTGCACTTCACCAGGCCCTACCTGCTCGCCATGGCCAATTCCGGCCCGGGCACCAACGGCTCGCAGTTCTTCATCACCGTCGGCACGCCCGCCCACCTGAACCGTCGGCACACCATCTTCGGCCAGGTCGCCGACGCCGACTCCCGGGCCGTCGTCGACGCCCTCGCGGCCGTCCCCACGGACGGCGAGCGCCCCGTGGAGGACGTCGTGATCACCGAGGTCACCGTCGAGCGGCTCTGACGCCTGCCCCGGCAGTCCGGCAGTCCGGCAGTCCGGCAGTCCGGCAGCCCTGCGCCCGTCGTCCGGCGGTGTCACAGCCAGCCGCGGTCGTCGGCGGTGCGCAGGGCCTCGGTGCGGTTGCGGCTGGCGGTCTTGGCGATGGCGGAGGAGAAGTAGTTGCGCACCGTGCCCTCCGAGAGGTAGAGCTTGCCGGCGATCTCGGCGACGCCGGCCCCGGAGCGGGAGGCGTTCAGCACGTCGCGTTCCCGGGCGGTGAGCGGGGAGGCGCCGGCCGCCAGGGTGGCCGCGGCCAGTTCCGGGTCCACCACGCGTTCGCCCGCCGCGACCCGGCGGATGGCGTCGGCGAGCACTTCGGCCGGCGCGTCCTTGACGACGAAGCCGACCGCGCCCGCTTCCATCGCCCGGCGCAGGTAGCCGGCGCGTCCGAAGGTGGTGAGGATGACGACCCGGCAGTCGGGCACCTGCTGGGCCAGGACGGCGGCGGCGGCCAGGCCGTCGAGGCCGGGCATCTCGATGTCCAGGAGGGCCACGTGGGGCCGGTGTTCGCGGGCCGCGTCGACGACCTGGTCGCCGCGTCCGACGGCGGCGACCACCTCGAAGTCGTCCTCCAGGTCGAGCAGGGCGCACAGCGCGGTGCGGACCAGTTCCTGGTCCTCGGCGAGCAGCAGGCGGATCGTCATGTCGTCCCTTTCCGGGCGGGGGCGCGCCCGTGGCGGGCGCTCGGCGGGACGGTGACCAGCAGCCGCCACCCGCGCGGGCTCAGCGGGCCGGCTTCGACGGTACCGCCGGCCGCCGCGACCCGTTCCCGCAGCCCTCTCAGGCCCTTCCCGACCCCGCTGCCCTTCCCGACCCCGCTGCCCTCGCCGGTCCCGCCGGTTCTGCCGTCCGCGCCCGTCCCGTCGTCGCGGATCTCCACGGAGGAGCCGGTGACGGTGACGGTGCAGCGGTCGGCCCGGGCGTGCCGGACCACGTTGGTCAGGCCCTCGCGCACCACCCAGCCGAACAGTTCCCCGTCCCGCGTGGCGACGGGGTCGGTGGACGTCGGCAGGTCGGCGACCACCCCGGCGGCGCGCAGCAGTTCGCGTCCGCGCGCGAGTTCGCCGGCCAGCGTGACGTCGCGGTAGCCGGTGACCGCGGCCCGGACGTCGGCCAGCGCCTGCCGGGACAGCGACTCCACCGCGGCCATCTCCGCCAGCGACTGGTCGGGGTCCTTGGCGGCGAGGCGCTGGGCCAGGCGGGACTTGACGGTGATCGCGGTGAGCGAGTGCCCGAGCAGGTCGTGCAGGTCGCGCGCGATCCGGTTGCGTTCGGCCTCCGAGGCCAGCCGCGCCACCTCGGCCCGGGCGGCCACCAGGGCCTGGTTGGTGGTGGCGATCTCCGCGAACGCCCCCGTGGTGAGCACGGTGAACAGCAGGGCCAGCGCCTGGAAGGTGCCGGGCCCGGCGTGCCAGGCGGGCACCGCCCACGGCACCAGCAGGGCGGCCAGGGTGGCGGTGACGGTCACCAGGGTGGCGTGGCGGCGCCGCAGCACGGCGACGAAGGAGACGACGACGATGGCGAGGTAGAACGCGTTCTCGTGGGCGAACGGCAGCGCGGCCAGGAACAGCGCGCTCATCACCGCCAGCAGCAGGAACACCTGTCGCCGCCGGCGGTGGATCATCGCGGTGGCGGTGAGGACGAAGCAGAGGCAGAACGCGCCGACGACCGCGTACCCGGCGACCAGGGCCGCCCCGGACACGTTGCCGCTCACGGCGACGGCGGTCAGGCACGGGTAGACCAGCATCCCGGCGCTCAGCATGATCCGCCGCCAGCCCTGCACCCACCGTTGCGGGGCGCGCTCCCCTGTGGCGCGCTCCGCGGCGGCGTGCCCGGGGAGGGTCGCCTGCGTGTCCTCGTCCACCCTCGCCCGCCTCACGTCGCATCGGATCGCGCGAACAGGGTACGCAGGTGGCGTCCGTTGATCACGGCGGCCACCCCCGCCAGCACCAGCCCGCACAGGGCCTGCTCGGCCTTCATCCAGAACGGGAAGGTCCCCGGCACGCAGATGATCACGACGATCGCGGCGATCATGACGGCCGAGATGATCCGCAGCCGCCGGTACGCCGCGTGCGATCCGCGGGCGGCCCGGGTGGTGAACAGGTACGTGACCACGGCGCTGGCCACGACGAGGGTGCCGCGGATCCACACGGCCGGGTTCACCAGGTCGGGGTGGTTGCGCAGGACGTAGGCGGCCGCCAGGGTGACGACGCTCAGGCCCAGGTAGGCGAACACCAGTCGCCTGACGGTGCGGAAGGCCCGAACGGTGTCGGGGTGGTTCACGTCGGTGGAGGTCATGCCCCCATGCTGTCCGCGCCGCGCCCCCGCCCGGCAGTGTGCTGCCGCACCGGCCGACCGTGACAATTGTCAGCAGGTCAGGGCAGGTCAGGGTTGGGGGGAGGGCCGGGGAAGGGCCGGGGGAAAACGGGGCCGCCGCCCGGCGGGGCCGGGCGGCGGCTGGCTGTCGGTCGTGCGGTGGGGCTCAGGTGCAGCTGGTGAAGGTGGGGCTGGTGTTGGCGATGTAGAGGGTGGCGCCGCCGCTGGGGTCGGAGGTGAGCGGGACGGTGACGGTGTCCTCGGCGGTCCACGGGAAGCCGCGGGCGTCGAACGTCCAGTTGCCGGTGACCTTGCGGGCGAGTTCGGCCAGCGTCACCCAGCCGTACTGCTGGGGCGGGACGTTGACGGTGACGGCGTTGTTGACGGTGGTCGAGCCCTGCCAGACGTTGCTGTAGTTGACGGCGGTCTTGACCGCGGTGGTGAAGACGCCGCCGGGCGCGCCGCCGGAGATCTCCGCCCCGATCTCCCCGCCGAGGGTGCTGGACCAGCCGGTCATGTTGGTGACCGCGAAGTTCTGCTGGGCGGCGCTGCTGGTGTTGTTGAACCAGATTGAGGAGACGCAGATCTTGGGCAGCGGCGCCGCGGGGGCCTCGCTCTTGACGGCCCAGGAGCAGGAGGAGACGTCCTTCTGGCACTGCTTGGCGGCGTGGTCGACGGCGAGGCTGCGGGCGGCCTGCGGGAAGCCGGTGGACCACTGCTGGTTGGCGGTGCCGTTGCAGGTGTACTGGTCGGTCCAGGCGTCGTCGTACTGGGCGCCGAGCAGCAGGTCCAGGCAGGTGTTGTCGCCCAGGTGGCGGATCATGAACGCGTCGGCGGCCCCGGCGACCGGCTGCAGGAACCACCGCTGGCTGGCCTGCCCGGCGCAGGTCTGCTGGCGCAGGGCCGGGGTGAAGAAGGCCAGGTCGATGCACTTGCCGGTGTCGTTGTTGACGATGGTGAAGGAGAAGTCGGAGGGGTCGACGCTCAGCCGCCAGGACTGGTGGTAGCCGGGCGCCGAGTTGGTGACGATGTAGGCGCCGTCGCCCATGGTGCCGTTCTGGACGTCGAGTTGGCGCCCGTTGCTGAGGGACTTGATGGTCAGACACTGCTGCGGGGAGGCGCAGGCGGCGGCCGGCGCCGTGGCGGCGTGGGCCCGCGCGGTCGCGAACGGGGAGGCGGTGAAGCCCAGGGCGGCGCAACAGGCCACCAGGACGGCCGCGATCAGGCGCAGCCAGGGAGCCGTTCGGCTCGGGGTCGTGGCGGAAAGCACGGGGGTCGGGTCCTTTCGTCGGGAACGGGGAGAGGGAGAGGGGAGAGAGGGGAGAGGAGGCGGAAGGAAGGAAGGAAGGAGGGCGGGCCGGTCAGGCGGCGGCGAAGGCCGCTTCCAGGCGCGGGACGTAGTCCACGAGGTCCTGCGCCCAGCAGCCCGCGCTGTGGCCGCCGTTGCAGGCGGTGCCCCAGCCGGCGCCGTTGCCGTAGTCGACGTAGTGGTAGCGGTAACCGAGGGCGTCCAGGCGGTCCTTGAGGCGCTTGGCGGTGCCCTCGGCCCAGAACTCCATGTCGGAGGCGCTGCCGTTGCCGTTGCCGGTGTAGACCGCGATGCCGGTGTCGGCGAGCGCGCCCACGCGGGAGACCGGGTCCGCGGCGTTCCAGCGCCAGTCGGCGTTGAACACCGGGTACGGCGAGCCGAAGATCGCGTCGCTGGAGACCGTGGGGCCGAAGTCGAGGCCGCAGGGCTTGCCGTCGCTGGGCCCGCACAGCACGGTGCCGGCGTTGGTCAGGGTGGCGACCACGGCCCCGCGGATGATCATCTCGTTCACGGAGAGGTCGTTCGCGCCGGACATGGTGAGGACCTGGCCGAACAGCTGGGGCCGGTCCTGCGCGTAGTGCAGCGCGCCGAAGCCGCCCATCGACAGGCCGCCGACGGCCCGGCTCCTGCGGCCCGTCAGGGTGCGCAGGTTGGCGTCGATGAACGGGACGACCTGGTCGAGGTGGAAGGTCTCCCAGTTCTGCGCCCCGGCGGCGGTGTTCTGGTCGAGCCAGTCGGTGTACCAGCCGCGCAGGCCGCCGTCCGGGATGACGGTGATCATCGACTGCGCGGCGGTGAGGGCGGGGTAGGCCAGGGCCGGGTCGCTCGGGTTGTCCGAGGCGCCGTGCAGGAAGTACAGGACCGGGTAGCGCTTGGCCGGGCTGGCCGCGTAGTCGGCGGGCAGCAGGATCCGGATGGTGTGCTCCCCGGCGACCTGGGGTGTGGTGACGGTGAGCACGAAGTTGGTGGCGCTGCCGGTGGGGGCGCCGACCTGGGTGAGCCCGAAGCCGTCCTTCATCGGCGGCGGGGCGGGGGCCTCGGCGGGCGCGGCGGGCGCGGCGGGCACGCCCAGCAGCAGGAGGCAGGCGGCCAGGGCGGCGACGGCCGTCCTGGCGTGCCGGAGCCGGGCGCGCGGGGGCCGTACGGGCGGGCGCCGGGCGGGCTGGGCTGGTGTCATGGGTCGTCCTTGGCCGTGAGGGTGCCGCTGTTCCCGGGGGGAACCGCTGGAACTGTCTGAGCACCGACAACTCTTGCGAGATCACCTCGCGGTCCGCCAGAGCGCCCTGCGGCGCACCTGGGCCACTGGCGCATGTGCGCCACCGGCGTGGGTAGCCTCCGACGGCCCGTCCGGGCGACACCGGCACAACGACAAGCCGACAAACCGACGAGCGGACGGGCCGACACAACGGCACAGCGCCGAGCTGACGAGCCGATACACCGACACACCGATACACCGATACACCGATACACCGACACGATGACGGGGGACGTCGTGCACGACGTGCTGGATCCAGACTCCGAACGCGGCCGGATCTACCGCTGCCTGGTCGGCCGTCCGCAGGCGCGGGCGGCGGAGCTGGCGGCCGGGGTCGGCCTCGGCGAGGGCGTCGTCCTGGCCGTGCTCAGGGAACTCGCCGACGAGGGAGTCGTCGTGGCCTGCAACGGTGAGGGCCCGCGCGGCGACGGCCCGCGCGACGACGGCCCGCGCGACGACGGCCCGCGCGACGACGGTCACCGCGACGACGGTCACCGCGACGACGGTCACCGCGACGACGGTCACCGCGACGACGGTCACCGCGACCGCGCCTGGGAGGCGCTGCCGCCCGGCCGGGTGGTCGAGGCGGTGCTGCAGAGCGACGCCGTCCGGCAGGCCGCGGCGCGCCGGGCCGGGGCGGAACTGGAACGCCTCTACCGCTTCGCCCGGCGCGACGCCGGCACCTACGGCGCCCTGGAGGTGGTCGAGGACGCCGCCCAGGTACTGGCGGCCAGCCGGCGACTCCAGCTGGCCGCCCGCCACCAGGTGCGGGTCATCGACGTGCCGCCCTACTCCGGCAGTTCGGCCTACTACCTCGACCAGGAGGTGCTGCAACGCCAGCGGATGGCCGCCGGGGTCGTCTACCGCTCGATCTACCACGGCTGCGCCTTCGACGACCCGGTCGCGGGCCCCAACATGGCGCGCATGATGGAGGCGGGGGAGCAGGCCCGCACGCTGGACGATCCGCCGCTCAAGCTGGCCCTGGGCGACGACGACCTGGCGATCGTCACGCTGGCGGCCGACGGGCGCCCGGGCGTCGTCTCGCTGCTGATCCGGCCCTCGGGCCTGCTGCGGGCGCTGGCCGCGGTGTTCGAGACGCTCTGGCGGCTGGCCGTCCCGGCGTCGGTGTCCGCCGCCGACCTGCAGATCGGCGAGCGGGACCGCCGCATCCTGACCCTGATGGCCAGCGGTGCCACGGACGACGCCATCGCCCGGCGGCTGGGGCTGGGGCGGCGCACGGTGGTGCGCCGGGTCTCGGCGCTGCTGGCCCAGCTGGGGGCCACCACGCGTTTCCAGGCGGGCGTGCAGGCGGCCCGGCGCGGTTGGCTGTGAGCCGTCCGTGCCGGGCCGGACCCCTGGGGGGTGGGGGTCAGGGAAAGGCGGTCAGCAGGTGCCCGCCGCGCGGTCGCGCACGACCAGGTCGGTGCGGCCGGGGGTGGAGTCCAGCCAGACCACCCGGGTGCCCTGGTCGGCGGCGGGCTGGTCCTGGCCGCCCCGGTCGCAGGAGAGGCGCTGCGGGGTGCCGCCGCCGGTCGGCAGCTGCCAGAGCTTGGGCAGTGCGGCGTTGGTCCAGCCGCCGGCGGGCTTGGTGCCCTCGACCTTGTAGGTGACGGCCTGGTCGGAGGCGGTGAGGCTGCCGCCGCGCGTCGGGGCGTTCGGCGAGTCGGCGGCCAGCACCTCGGTCACGCCGGAGCCGTCCAGGGCGCCGGAGCGGATGGAGGCGCGGGCGGTCGCGCCGTCGGGGGTGTCCAGCCACAGCAGCCGTCCGCCGGCGAGCCGGGCGGAGGAGGCGGTGCTCGCGGCGGCGCCGGGAGCGGCGTGCGCGGTGTACTGCGCGGTGACCTTGCCGGCGGCGATCGAGTAGACGGTCGGCGCGGTGACGTACTGCTGTCCGTCCTGCCAGGACTCGGTCCAGGCGAGGTAGCCGTCCTTGAGGGTGAGGTCGTCCGGGTGGTGCCCGTCGGCCAGCGGCAGTTCGACCGCGGGGGCCCCGTCGTGGGACAGCCGGATGCTGGTGCGGTGGGTGGTGAAGTCGTTCACGGTGAAGGCGATGTCGCCGCCGGAGACCTGGGGGCTGCCGGGCTCCGTCCCGTCGGCGAGGAACAGGCTGCGGACCGGGCCGGCGCCGGACAGCGGTGCGGCCAGCAGTTCGCGGCTGTGGTTCTGGGCGGTGGTGCCGATGGCCTTCCACACGGCGGTGGTGCCGTCGGTGGCGGGCCAGCTGTGGTAGCGGCCGTCGTCCGGGCTGAGCCGGACGGGGGCGCCGCGCCCGGTGGTGGAGCCGGTGTACAGCGCGGTGGTGTCGGGGCGGGTGCCGCCCGTGCCCTTGACCGGGTCGGGGGCGGGGGCCATCGCCACCCAGTGCCCGCCGCCGGCGGCCGGGGGCGCCATCGAGTAGGAGAGGTTGCGCGCCAGCGTGCGGCTGTCCATGCCGATCCGGCTCTCCCAGCCGGGCTTGATCCCGTGCGCGTCGAACGCGGCTGCCACGGTGCGCAGTTGGGCGTGGCTGAGGCCGAGGTCGCGGCCGGCCGCCAGGGCCGCGTTGCGCCCGGCCACGAAGTCGTCGAGCGGGGTGAGGTAGGCGGTGAGCGCCCGGTAGACCACCCGGTCGGCGGTGAGCGGGTCGAGGGTGCGCCGGACGTCCCACAGGGCGCCGCTGAAGATGGTGGCGTTGAGGTGCTGTCCGCCGTTGTCGACCGTGCCGCCGAGGTAGTCGTCCACGGTGGTGCGGTGGTCGTCCATCCGGCGGTCCGCGCAGGCCTGCGGGGTGCCGGTGCGGCACTTGCTCTCGCCGAGCAGCGCGGCCGCCGGGTCGTTCATGGACATGCCGCGGGCGGTGACCTCGATGGCGTTGCCGAAGTAGTCGGCGATGCCCTCGTTCATCGCGCCGGCCTGGCCCATGCCGGCCAGGTCGGCGGTGTTCGATATGACGCCGTGGGTCATCTCGTGCCCGGCGATGTCGAGGGCGGCGGAGAACGGGTAGTAGTTGGGGCCCCCGCTGCCGTAGACCATCTTCTTCCCGTCCCAGTACGCGTTGGCGTAGGGGGCGCCGTCCTGGGTCACGTTGACGACGGAGGTGATCGCGCCGCCCTTGCCGTCCAGGCCGTTGCGGCCGAACCGGTCGTGGTAGAAGTCGTACACGATACCGGCGTTGACGCTGGCGTCGGTGGCGCCGCTGGTGCCGGCGGAGGCCGGGAAGTCCGGGCCGGGGGAGTGGGCCGGGGGGAGGTCGGCGGGGATGCCGCCGCCGAAGTCCATCTCGTCCCGGCCGCCCGCGTCGTAGGTGGTGATGGCGGCGGGCCGGGTGAGGTCGGTGAGCTGGTAACTGCCGTCCGGCAGGCGGGCGATGTTCACCTTGGCGGAGTTGCCGTGGGCGTCCGGCGCGGTCCCGGTGGCGGGTTCGAGGCCGGCCGCGGCGCTCCCGTCGGCGGCGCTCCCGGCATTGCCGCCCGTCGGGAGCGGGGCGCGGGTGTCGTAGGCGAGGGCGACCACGCCGACGGTGGCGTCCACGAAGACCTCGCGGGCCGCCGGCGCCCCGGTCGCCGGGTCGGCGGCGTGCACGGTGAAGCGCTGGGCGAGCCGGCCGGCGCCGTCCGGCAGGACGACCAGGCCGTGGTCCTCGGCGGTGGCCGCGGCCCGGGCCTTCGGGTCCTGGACGGAGCCGAGCGCCAGGTCCCGCAGGGCGGCGGCCGGGACGGTGGCGGTGGTCGGCACGGTCAGGCCGGTGAAGTACTTGCCGCCGACCGACTCGACGCGCTGCCCGGCGCCCTCGCCCGTCAGGTGCACCAGGTACTGCGCGCCGAACACGGGCACGCCGTCGTGGCGCTGCTCGAACCTGACGGTGCGCCGGCCGTCGGCGGTGCTCTCGGATCCGACCTCGGCCAGCTCGCCGGGGTCGACGTGGTAGCGGTCGGCGTGGGCCGCGAGGTGGGCGCGGGCGGCGTCGGCGGGGCTGCCGACGGCCGGCTCGGCCAGGCCGGTGACCAGCTGTGGGGCGGCGGTGTCCTGACCGGCCACCAGGGAGGGCACCGGGTCGGGGGTGGCCGCGGGCCCGGCCAGGGCGGGCGGCGCGGCCAGGGCCAGCGCCACCACGGTGGTGGCGCCGATGCCGAGTGCTGTGGACGTGCGGGAACGACGGGGCACGGAGGTCCTCTCGCAGGGCCGAACGGTGGTCGCGGCGGGCCGGCCGCGCCGGACCACCGCGACGATCACGATAAGTCATCCAACGTCATATGTCGATAGACTTTCTATGTGCCCTCGGAGGGCCGGAACCCGACCCCCGCAACCGGCCCCGCAACCGGCCCGGAAACCCCAACCCGCCCCGCCCGGCGAGCGATTCGTTCAAGACGCCACCACACCCCCCGGCCGACACTGACCCGCATGACCGATCGCGCCTTCACCCCCGCCGCCGGCCGCCTCGGCCCCGTACGCCTCTACGACCCCATCGTCTCCCTCACCCGCGAACGCCTGTGGCGCAGCCTGCTCGCCATGCACGTGGCCCCCCGCCCCGACGACGTGATCCTCGACGTCGGCTGCGGCACCGGCTCACTGGCCGTCCTCCTCGGCCGCGTCGAACCCCGCGCCCGCGTCATCGGCGTCGACCCCGACCCCACCACCCTCGAAGTGGCCCGCCGCAAGGCCGCCGCCGCCGGAGTGACCCCCGAATGGCACATCGGCATGGGCGACGCCGTCGCCGACCTCGTGGGCGCCGAAACGGCCGACACCGTCGTCTCCAGCCTCGTCCTCCACCAGTGCCCCATCCCCATGAAACAGGCCGTCCTCGCCTCCATGCACACGGCGCTGCGCCCCGGCGGCAAGCTCGTCATCGCCGACTTCGGACGCCAGCGCACGGCCGCCATGCGCCTGGCGTTCCGCATCGTGCAACTGGCGGACGGCAAGGAGGACACCCAGCCCAACGCCGACGGCATCCTGCCCCGGCTGATCACCGAGGCCGGCTTCCACGGCGTGCGCGAGACCGAGACCGTCTCCACGCTCACCGGCTCGCTGTCGTTCTACGTCGCCCGCCGCGCGTAGGCCGCCCGTCGGGTTCCCCGTGCGACCGGTGACCACGGGTACGCCGGCGGGCCCGCGCCTCCTGCTCAGCCGGGCGTCGTGTACTTCACCCGCTCCTGGAGCGGGGTCAAACGCTCCGTCAGCCGGCGTGTCTCGATGCTCTCCACGCGGTCGGGCGGTTCGTCCTCGTCCCCGGCCCAGCACATGTAGATGTCGACCGTCCCGTGCGGGAGGGCCGCGGACACCAGCGCCGCCAGGAATTCTCGGGAGTGCTTCTGAGCGAGGAACTCCTCGCGCTCCTCGTCCCGCATCGCGTCGACGAGCGCCATCGCGTCGGCCGTGTCGGTGAACCCCTCCCACTCGAACCGGGAGCTGTTGAATCCGCAGCCGCAGCCCTCGTGCGAGCCGACGTAGGTCACGTGCGGTGAAGTGAAGCGGGCTCGAACGGGCGCGTCGGCGGCGATCTCGCGAACCCCGCAGTAGCAGGTCCCGAGCTGGGGACCGGCGGTGCAGGGGATTGGCAGCACGGGCTGTTCGGTTCCGATCCACACCATCAGACACATGCGGACGAGGCTACGCCGGGCCCGAGGCACCAGCCCGGCCCGAGGCGCGCAGCACCGGGAGCACCGCGGACGGCGTCAGCCCCGTCATCTCCCGCATCTGCCGGCTGAAGTGCGCCTGGTCCGCGAAGCCGCCCGCCAGCGCCGCCTCGGCGAGCGTGCGCCCCTCGCCCAGCGCGTCGGCGGCGCGGGCCAGCCGCCGCCAGATCCGCCAGCGCGCCAGCGGCACCCCCAACTGCCGCCGCGCCAGCGCCCGCAGGCGCTGCGGCGACAGCCCCACCCGCGCCGCCAGCCCCGGCAGCGCGACCCGGTGGTCCGTCAGCGCCTCCATCGCCGCCCACAGCCGCACGTCCACCTCGGCCGACGGCAGCACCCCGGACGGACACAGGTCCTCCTCCACCAGGTCCCGCCACTGGGGTGCCACGGTGACACCGTCACCGCACCCCGCCCGCAGCCGGTCCGCGAACGCGCAGTGCGGATCGACGAAGAACGCCGACACCTCCCGGACCGGCGCCATCCGGTGCCACACCATCGGCGCCACCACCACCGCCGCACCCCGGTGGCGGACCCCGGCCCCGTCCACGATCGTCACCTCGCCGCCCGCCGCCGCGACGGCAACCTGGAACGCGGCGTGCCGATGTGACGTACTGTCCGCCAACGGCCCCCGGTACAGCGCGTACCCCGCGCCCACCACGAAGCGCCGCCCGATCCCCTCCCGCTGCCCCATCCGCCCGATGCTGCCAGAGCGCCGCACCCGCCACCCCGGATTCCGGCCACCCCCTAGCGCCGCAGGCCCACCTCGCGGGCCTTCCAGGCCAGGGCCATCGCGAACCGGACCGTGCCCACCAGCCCGGCCAGGGCGAGCGCGATCCACAGCGGGATCCCGAGCAGGCTCGGCCGGCCCGTGATCATCCGCTCGCCGGCGAGCCACACCCTGGTCTCGTGGCCGTCCGGATACAGCTTCCCGGTGGGCCGCTCCTCGCTGAACTCCCGGCCGCCGGCACTCCAGTGGTACGTGCAGCCGTAGATGTCGCGGCCCTGGTTCTGGTCGTCCAGCTCCCGGCCCGTCGTCCGGCAGCCCGTCACGGTGGCCGTGACGCCGGGCGGCTCGTGCAGCCTGGTCCGGACGGCGTAGGCGGCCTGCGCCGCCGCGAACACCGCGCCCAGGGCGAGCACCAGCAGCAGCACCAGCGCCACACAGGAGACGACGTAGTCGGTGGTGGAGACCCGACGCAGCAGCGGCAGCGAGGCACCGACGGCCGCCAGCAGCGCGACCCCGCACACCACCAGCCACCACCGCCGATCGCCCGGCAGATCCTGCGACCCCGCCCACACCACCGGCCCGGCCGCGCCCCCCAGCACCGCCACCCCCGCCACCACACCCACCGCACACCGCCGGTGCAGCGCCCCCCACTCCACGGAAGCCTCGCGCCCCACCCCGCCCCCTCTCCCCGCCGCCCACCCGCCCGACACCGCCACCCCCGAGGACGCCCCCACCCGATGTCACGGTTTCGGTCCGCGCCCGGTCTTCATCGGTGAACAGGGCGCGGCAGACACCCGCGCCCCCCGCTGCAGGAGAGGGACGAGCCATGGAAACCGTGACCGTGCGACGGGTCATCGCGGCGCCGATCGCCGAGGTGTTCGACTGGTGCGCCACGAGCACCAACTACACCCGCTCCCCGTTCGTGCTCAGGGCGCGCCTGGCCCGGCCCGGCGAGGGCGCGCCCTACGGGGTGGGCGCCGTGCGGCTGCACACCTGGCTGATCGGCTGGTTCAACGAGCGGATCACCGCCTACAACGCCCCGCACGGCTTCGACTACACCGTCGACCGCAGCTTCCCGCCGGCCCGGCACGAGTTCGGCCGGATGGCCTTCGAGGAGGTCCCCGAGGGCACCCTGGTCGTCTGGACGACCGGCTTCGCGCTCCCCATCCCCCTCGTCGGCGCGGCCTTCGCCCGCCGGGTCGGCAAGCCCGTCATCGCCCACGTCTTCGGCGCCATCCTGGCCGCCGCCGCCACCGACCTCGAAGCCGCCCCGAAGAAGCGCCCCTGACGCCGCGCCCCCCACGGCAGGAGCGGGACGGCTCAGGCCGGCGGGTTCGGCCGGTTCAGGCCGCGGTCGTAGGCGAAGATCACGGCCTGCACCCGGTCCCGGGCGCCGATCTTCGACAGCACCCGGCTGACGTGCGTCTTGACGGTCGACTCCGCGAGCACCAGGCGCTGCGCGATCTCGCCGTTGGTCCAGCCCCGGCCGACCGCGACCAGGATCTCGCGCTCGCGCTCGGTCAGGGCGTTCAGCCGCGGATCGTCCTCGGCGGCCGCGCCGGGCGGGCGCACGGGCAGGTGGTGGGCGTAGGCGTCCAGGAGGCGCCGGGTGATGGCGGGGGCGACGACGGCGTCGCCCTCGGAGACGGCGCGGATCCCGGCCAGGAGGTCCTCCGGGCGGGCGTCCTTGAGGAGGAAGCCGCTGGCGCCGGCGCGCAGCGCGGCGTGGGCGTACTCGTCGAGGTCGAAGGTGGTCAGGACGAGGATGCGCGAGCGCCCGCCGGTGGCGACGATGCGCCGGGTGGCCTCGATGCCGTCCATGCCGGGCATCCGGATGTCCATCAGGACGACGTCGGGCCGCAGGTCGGCCGCCAGGCGCACGGCCTCGGCGCCGTGCGCGGCCTCGCCGACGACCTCCGTGCCGGGCTGGCTCTCCAGCAGCATCCGGAAGCCGTACCGCTGGAGCGGCTGGTCGTCGACGATGAGGACCGTGGTCACGTCAGGCCGCCTGTCGGGTCGGGGTCGGGGTCGGGGGTGAAGGCGCCGGGGCCGCCGGGTCCGTCGGGTCCGTCGGGTCCGTCGGGTCCGTCGGGGGTGAGGTCGAGGACGGCCTCCACGGTCCATCCTGCCCCGGGCCCGGGCCCGGCGGTGACGGTGCCCCCGTACAGGGCCGCGCGTTCGCGCATGCCCGTGAGCCCGTGCCCCTCCTCGCCCGCCGCACCGCCGCGCACCGCCCCGCCGGGCGGACCGCCGTCCCGCACCCGCACCCGCAGGCGGCCGCCCTCGGCGGCCAGCGTCACGTGCGCCCGGGTGTCGGGCCCGGCGTGCTTGAGGGTGTTGGTGAGCGCCTCCTGGACGATCCGGTACGCCATCAGCTGCACCCCGCGGTCCAGCCGCTCCACCTCGCCGCGCGCGGTGTACACGACCTGCGGCCCGGCGGCCCGGATGCGCGCGCACAGCCCGTCGAGGTCGGCGATGCCCGGCTGCGGCGTGAACTCGGGGCCCTGCTCGCCCTGGTCGCGCAGGACACCGAGCATGCGCCGCAGCTCGCCCAGCGCCTGGCGGCTGGTCTCCCCGATCAGCAGCAGCGCCTCCCGGCCCCGCTCGGGGGAGGCCTCGGTCGCGTACGCGCCGCCGTCCGCCAGGGTGATGATCACGGACAGGTTGTGGCCGATGATGTCGTGCATCTCCCGGGCCACCCGGGTGCGCTCGGTGGCGGTGGCCAGCCGGCTGCGCTGGTCGCGCTCGACCTCCAGCCGCGCCGCCCGCTCGCGCAGCCCGGCGAGCTGGGCCCGGCGGATGCGCACCGCGATGCCGACGGCCACCGCCGCCGTCGCCGCGCTGAACAGGAAGAACAGCGCGTCCCCGACCGGCAGCCCGCCGGACAGCTCCACCGCGACCAGGGCCGACGCGCCGGTCATCGCCGCGCACGCCCACGCCAGGTGCCGCAGGCTCCCGTGCAGGGCCAGGCTGTAGAGGGCGACGAGCAGCGCGACGTCCGCGCGTAGCGCCACCCCCAGCGACCACTGCAGGACGAACACGGCCGCGACCGCCGCGAACGCCGCCGCCGGTCGCCGCCGGCGCCACAGCAGCGGTAGCAGCAGCCCCGCCTGCAAGGCCAGCAGCGCCGCCAGCGGCGGGCGGGCGAAGACGATCCGGTGCTCGCGCGCCCGCTCCCCGCCGTCGTGGAAGGGCAGCAGGTCCGGCAGGCAGAACAGCAGGAAGACCGCGGCCACCACCGCGGTGTCCAGCACCCACGGGTGGTCGCGGTCCGCCTGCCGCGCCCGCTGCCCCAGCCGGGCCAGGCGCGCGAACACCGGGTACCCCGACAGCGGGTCGCCCCCCGCCCCCACGGCGGTGTCGTGCTCGCTCACGGTGTCACCTTCGTCCAGCTCGTCCGGAACGGTCGTCACCTTCGTCCAGCCCATCCGCAACGGACGTCACCTTCGTCCAGCTCACCCCGGAACGGATACGGATACGAAACGGGCCCGGTGCGGCACCCGACTCGAACGGGCACCGCACCGGGACGTCCACGCAGTCTCCCAGCCCTCAGGCGTCGCTGCGCATCAGCCGCACGGCCGCGCCCGCCAGGGCGAGCACCGTCCACAGCAGGAAGACCGCCAGCCCCGCGGCGGGCGACAGCGTGGTCGCGTCGTGGTGCAGGGCGAACATCGCCTGGCCCGCGTTGCTGGGCAGGTACGGGCTGATGTGGTCCTGCCAGGACGAGGGCAGCAGCGAGATCAGGCCGGGGACCAGCATCAGCGAGGCCACCAGCACCGAGATGCCGCCCGCCACCGACCGCAGCAGCGCGCCCAGCGCGACACCGATCACGCCCACCAGGGCGAGGTAGAGCCCGGCCCCCAGCAGGCCGCGCAGGACGCCGGCGTCGGAGAACGTCATCGCCGCGCGGGTACCGGAGAGGATGCCGCTGTCGGCCGCGAAGGCGACGAACACCCCGACGGTGCCCAGCAGCAGCACCACCACCCCGTACACCGCCGCCTTGGACCACAGCACCGGCAGCCGGCGCGGCACCGCGGCCAGGGTGGAGCGGATCATGCCGGTGGAGTACTCGCCCGCGGCGACCAGCACGCCCAGGACGCCGAACGCCAGCTGCGCGAAGTTGGTGCCGAACAGCGACAGGCTCAGGGCACTGGCGTCGGCGAAGTCCCCCCGATCCATCGGGCGCCCCGAGGTGATCCTCGACTTGAACTGGAATGCGGCGATCAACCCGAACGCGACCAGGAACAGCAGGCCCAGGCCCAGCGTGATCCAGGTCGAGCGCAGCGACCACAGCTTGGCCCACTCCGAGCGCAGCACGCGCACGGGCGTCACCCGGTAGGCGGGGCGCGCGGGCCGCCGGTCGGCGGCCGCGGACGTCTGGCTCGGTGCGATGGTGCTCATGCCGCGCTCCTCGGGGACTCGGCGCCGGCACCCGCACTGGCGGCGGGCCCGGTCGCGGTGGTGGTGCCGTGGTACTCCACGGCGTCCCTGGTCAGCTCCATGAACGCCTCCTCCAGGGAGACCGTGCGGGTGGTGAGCTCGAACAGCGCGATGCCCTGCTCGGCGGCCCGCAGGCCGATCTCCCGCGCGGCCAGGCCGGTGACGAGGAGCTCCTCCGAACCGGAACGGCCGGTGACCTCCACCCCGGGCCCGGCCAGCGCCGTGCGCAGCCGGGCCGGATCGGCGCTGGCCACCTTCACCACGTCGCCGCCGGCCTGGCGGACCAGGTCCTGCACGGTGGTGTCGGCCAGCAGCCGGCCCCGCCCGACGATGATCAGGTGGTCGGCGACCAGCGCGACCTCACTCATCAGGTGCGAGGACACGAAGACGGTGCGGCCCTCGGCGGCCAGCGAGGTGAGGAGGTTGCGGATCCACAGCACGCCCTCCGGGTCGAGACCGTTGACCGGCTCGTCCAGCATCACCGTCGCCGGGTCGCCCAGCAGCGCCGCCGCGATCCCCAGCCGCTGGCCCATGCCCAGCGAGAACGCCCCGGCACGCTTCCTCGCCACCGACTGCAGCCCCGTCAGCTCGACGACCTCCTCCACCCGCGAGCGCGGGATGCCGTGGGTGTGCGCCTGGGCCATGAGGTGGTTGAACGCGGAGCGCCCCGGGTGGATCGACTTGGCCTCCAGCAGCGCCCCGACCTCCTGCAACGGCGCCGCGTGCGCGGCGTAACGGCGCCCGTTGACGCGCACCGAGCCGCTGGTGGGCGCGTCCAGCCCGACGATCATCCGCATGGTGGTGGACTTCCCGGCACCGTTGGGCCCGAGGAAGCCGGTGACCGTGCCGGGCTTGACCATGAAGTCGAGCCGGTCGACGGCGGTCTTCTCCCCGTACCGCTTCGTCAGCTGGTGCGCCTCGATCATCGCTCACCCCTACGCTCCGGGGCCGGACCGTCCCGGCCTCCCTCACACTCCACGCTAGGCGCGGCGCCGGCGCGATCCGTGGTACCCCGGACCGATCATCGGAGGGGGCACGGTACCCCGGTACCACGTCAGGACCGCCTGTTGCGGTTACATCACGACGTGTCCGATTCATCGAGTATTGGACCGGAGTGCGGCGATTAACTTTGTTGGCAGTGATGCGAACGGTCTCTCATAATGCCTGCTGAGACGCGTGATGGACGGTCCGGAGAACCGCCGGGGGAGCGGTTTGCGAGGAAGTCCGTGCGCGAGATCCCACATTTTCCCGGGGGAGTTCCTTGTCCGCGCCCGAAAACGAAACAGCCGCCGTTCCGGAGCAGCCCGACGCCGCGCCGGAACCGGCCGCCGTACCGCAGCACCCCGCTGCGCCACAGCACCCCGTCGTACCGCAGCACCCCGTCGTACCGCAGCCCGACGCTGCGCCGCAGCACGCCGTCGCACCCGAACCGGCCGCGCGCCGGCTGCCGCGCGCCGTCGGCGTCGCGCTGGCCACCGCCGGCCTGCTCGCCGTCACGGCGACCAGCGCCGCGGTGACCGTCGCCGTCGGCAGGCCGGACACCCGCCCGGCCGCCGCCGCCGCACCCGCGCCGGCCACCACCACCGCCTCCAGTCCGAGCCCGACGGCCTCCGCCACCCCGCTACCGGTGCCGACGCCCACCGCCGCCCCGACCACCCCCAAGCCGGCCAGCACCGTCAAGGGGACCGTCAACGGCGGCAAGCACGAGGGCGACCTGCGCTACTTCCTGCTCCCGATCCCGGACGGAGGCGAGTCGTACGGGCCCGCGGACGGGATGACCATGACCAACGACGACGTCGCCGACCTGTTCGGCAAGCAGGACGGCATCATGGACATCCTCGGCTCGTACGGCTACCAGTCGGGCGCCACCCGGATGTACCGGACGGCCGACGGCAAGGCCGAGGTCACCGTCACCCTGCTGCGCTTCGGCTCCACCTCGATGGCGCGCGAGTTCGTCCAGGGATACACCCTCAAGTCGCAGGACCCGATCGACATCGACGGCGACCCGAACGCCCACGGCTACCTGCACAAGCCCAAGCAGCAGGCGTACACCGGCT
Organism: Kitasatospora sp. NPDC088779; assembly: GCF_040685395.1. Lineage (NCBI taxonomy): Bacteria > Bacillati > Actinomycetota > Actinomycetes > Kitasatosporales > Streptomycetaceae > Kitasatospora > Kitasatospora sp. NPDC088779. The sequence goes on from NZ_JBFBHW010000030.1 coordinate 74,633, forward strand.
CGATGACCGGCATCTCCAGCCAGGGCGACGTCCAGTACACGATCGACGTCGAGGTGAAGGGGACACCGGACAAGGCGCTGCTGAGCGGGCTGATGAAGCGCCAGCGCGAGTGGCTCGCCTCCGGCGGCTGAACGCAGCTGAACGCGGTTGAACGCGGTTGAACCCGCGCCGCCGCCCGTCCCGACGCCGTCCTTCCCACCCTCCTCTGGAGCCACCCCGTGACCACCGAACCCGCGCTGCCCCCGCCCGGCACCGCGCCGGCGCCCGCCTCCCCGCCGCAGCCCCACACCGCGCCCACCGAATCGCCCGCCACCGAACCGCCTGTCGCTGAACTGCCTTTCTCCGCACCGCAGTTCACCACCGAACCGCCGTCCGCCGCCGAGGCGTTCCCGTCCGACGCGCCGGCTCCCGAGCTCCTGCCGCCCGCCCCCGAGCGAGCGCCCCGCGCCCCGCGCCGCCCGCGCCCGGTGCTGCTGGCGGTGTCCGGCCTGGTGCTGGGCACCCTGGCCGGCGGCGGCGTCGGCTACGCCGTCCAGGCCCAGCGCCCGCCGACGCCGCTGCCGCCGATCCAGGTCGCGCGCCCGTCCTACCCGGCCGCGGTGGTCGACCCGACCGCCTTCGCCGCCCAGCAGCCCAAACCGCTGGCCATCGACGGCGACCTGCTCAAACTGCTGATCGGTGCCCCGGACGGCAGCGCCGCCTGGGGAGAATTCCCGGACAAGCCGAGCTGGGTGTCGGTCGGCGAGTTCGCCGAGCACAGCGACAGCGCGGTCCGCGACTTCAAGGACCTGAACTCCCGGGGCTTCCGGCGCGCGGCCGAGGTGGACTGGAAGAAGGGCGACACCAGGTACCGCGTGTCGCTGGTCCAGTACGCGCCGGACCGCGCCAACGAAGCCGCCACGCACGCCGTCGGCACCACCCGCAACCTGAAGCCGTTCGCCGACGGCGCCAACGGCGGCTACCGGGTGGACGAGGCACCCAGGTACTGGGCCGACAGCGCCGATCGGTACTACTACGGCCAGGCCGTAGCCCAGCGCGGCACGGTGGCGATGGTGGTGGAGGTCTTCGACCCCAAGCCGGTGAACCCCGATGTCGTGAAGGACCTCGCCAAGCAGCAATGGGAGCGGCTGGTATGACCGACAACAGCATGACCGGGACCCCGGCCGCCACGCCGGCGCCGACCGCCCCCGAGGCGGCCCCGGCCGCCGTCGAACAGTCCGCCGCCGAGCAGCAGTTCGCCGCCGATCCCGCCGCGCCGACCGCCGCCGATCCCGCCGCCCCGCGCCCCGCCTCCCGCCGCCTGCTGCGCGCGGGCGCCGCGACGGCAGCGGCGGCGCTGGCCGGGGTGGCCATCGGCGTCGGCATCATCAAGACCCAGTACGACGACCCCGCCCCGGCCGTCGCCGCCGGGCCGTCCGCCGCGCCCGTCCCGACCGCGACCGCCACGCCGTTCGGCGCCAAGTCCAACGGCAACCACTTCGGTTCGCTGCGCGACCTGCTGCTGCCCGTCCCGGCCGGCTACGAACCCGGCCCGGACGAGGGCGGCTACGGCAACGACACCGAACTCGGCGCCGAGTTCCTGTCCGCCGAACTGGACGACGAACTCCAGCAGATCCCCAAGGACAAGCGCGACAAGCTCCGCTCCTACTGGGAGGGCCTGCACGTCAAGGCCACCGGCGTGCGGACGTACCGGACCAGCGAGGACGACCTGGTGGTCGGCCTGAAGCTGCGCCAGTTCAACCAGCAGGAAGTGCAGAAGCTCAACGAGTACACCGCGGTCTTCACCGGCGACACCGGCCTGTTCCGGATCGGCCCGGAGATCCCGGGCCACCCCGAGGCGCACTGCTACCTGATGCCGGCGCCGCCGTCCGCGCCGATCGACTACCTGGAGTGCTCGGCCGCCGAGGGCGACCTCCTGGTGGTCATGAACGTCGAGGGCGTGGCACCGCTGCCCAAGGACCGGATCGTCGCCCTCTTCACCCTGCAGCTCGACCGCCTCGCCCGCCCGGGAGCGTCCGCATGACCGACCACGCAACCCCGCACGAACCCGCCGCCCCCGCCGAGACCCCCGCTGAGGCCGCCGTCGAGACCCCCGCGGGCACCTTCGCCGAGTTCCCCGCCGCTCCCGCCGCGGAGACCCCCGAGGAGCACGAGGCCCGCCTTGCCCGGCGCAGCGCCCGCCGCAGGGCGGCCGCGCGCTGGGCCACCGCCACCCTGGTGTTCGCCCTCGCGGGCACCGGTGCCGCGCTGGCCGTCACCGCCCCCGAGCGCACCGACCTGCCCGGCCTGGCCACCCCGGGCGACGGCCGCTACACCTTCCCGCCGCTGACGCTGCCGCCGCTGCCCTCCGGCAGCAGCACGCCGGACCGTACGGGCGGCAAGAACGCCCTGCACGCCGCGGACCTGCGCTACCTGCTGCTGCCCGCCCCCAAGGAGGCCGGCGGCAGCCTCACCCCGGCGCTCTACCCGGTTCCCACCGCCTCGGCCACCGGCACCCCGTCGGCGAGCGCGACCCCGAGCCCGACCGCCTCCGCCTCCGCCTCCGCCTCGGCGTCGGCGTCGGCGTCGGCGGGCGCGAGCCCGTCCACGGCCCCCGCCGGCCAGGCTCCGGCCGACTGGGTCACCTGCGACGCGATCCTCGCCGAGCAGCGCGACCCGGCCGAGCTCCGCGCGCTGCTCCTGCAGGACGCCTGCCGGGCGGCCACCGTCCGGGAGTGGACGGCCTCCGACGGCACCCGCACCCAGATCCGGCTGCTGCGCTTCGGCGCCTCCTTCGAGTCCTGGAACGTCTTCTCCTCCCTGCGCTCCGACGCCAAGCCCAATGCCCTGCCCGGCGCGAAGAGCACCTCCCACAGCGCCTGGGACACCGTCGAGGGCGTCCACCTGGACGCCCAGGAGAGCTCGGCGAAGGGCGCCAAGGGCACCCCGAACGCCCGCATCGCCTACCTCTGCGCCTCCGACCTCGTCGCCGTCGTCACCATGACCAACCCCGACGGCGTCCCGGACGCGGCCTTCCGCCAGGTGGTCACCCTCCAGTCCGACCTCCTCGCCTGACACCGGCCCCCGGGCCCGCCGCCCCCGGGCCCGCCGCCCGCACGCCCCTCACACCGTCAGCCGGGCGGCGGCGGGCAGGTGGTCGCTGGAGGTGGCGGGCAGGGTCCAGGCGGCGGTGGCGGGCAGGCCCCGGGTCATGACGTGATCGATCCGGGCCAGCGGGAAGACCGCCGGCCAGGTGAACCCGAAGCCGCCGCCCGCGCTGTCCTGCGCGGAGCTCAGCCGGCTGGTGACCGGGGTGAGCGCGTGGTCCCCGGCGGCGGTGTTGAGGTCGCCCAGCAGCAGCACCCGGTGCAGGGGCTCCTCGTCCAGCGCGGCGCCGAGCGCGGCGAGGTTGCGGTCGCGGTGAGCGGTGGCGAAGCCGGTGACGTTGAGCCGGACGGAGGCGAGATGGACCACGTACACGGCCAACGGCCCACCAGGGGCCTGGACTTCGGCCCGCAGTGAGCGGCTCCAGCCCGGGTCGATGGTCAGCCGCCGTGCGTCGGTCACCGGGTAGCGGCTCCACAGCGCGACGGTGCCGATCCGCGTGCGGTGCGGCAGTTCGGCGTCCAGCACGTGCTGGTAGACGGGCAGCGCGGCGTCGGTGACCTCCTCCAGGGCGACCAGGTCGGGGCGGGCGGCGAGCAGCGCCCGGGCCGTGCCGGCGGGGTCCGGGTTCTGCGCGCTCACGTTGTGGGTGACCACGGTCAGGCCCGCACCGCCGGCCGGGCCCGCACCGCCCCCCGGCGGCGGCGGGCCGCCGCCGGCGAGCACCGGCCCGAGCACGACGGCCCACACCGCGGCCAGCACCACCGCGGCGCACGCCGGCACCGGCGCTCGCCGCAGCGCGGCGGCGAGCAGGACGGCGGGCACCACGACACCGGCCCAGGGCAGGGCGCTCTCCCACAGGCTCCCCAGCTGGACGCCCAGGCTCGGCACCCGCCGGTGACCGGCCAGGGCGAGAGCGGTCAGCAGGGCCACGGCGGCGGCCACACGGCCGCGCCGCCAGCGCCCGACCGGCTCGCGCCGCTGCCGCCGCCGACGGCATCGACGGCCGCCCGGGCGGGAGACACCCGTCGAGGCGCCCCCCACCGTCCCCTGTCCCGCCCCCGCCACCGCTCCCGGCCTTGAGACCGCCCCCGCCCCCGGCGCGAGCCCCTCCTGCGATCGGATCATGAACGCCCCCTACCCGGCCGCGTCGGGCAACTGGGCCGGACAGGTCCCGCCAGGGCTGGTCAGCAGCTCGAAGTGCCAGATCTCGTTGGCGTACACCTGGCAGAGCCCGTACCGCGCGCCGTGCTGGATCAGCCAGTAGTCGGCATTGGTCGGACCGATGTCGATCGCCTTGCCCGAGACGTGCGCCGACTTCTCCGGCGTGTTCACGAACTGCCTGGCCCGCTCCAGACTCCCGTACCTGGCCACCCCCTTGTCGAGCAGCCGCTGCTGGTACTCCTTGCTGCGCCAGCCCGAGGTGACGGTCATCTCGATGCCCTGGGCGCGCGCGTCCCCGGCGGCCTGCTGGACGGCTGCCAGCAGCGGTCCGTCCAGGTTGCCCACCGCCGGCGCCCCGGTGTCGAACGGGGTCAGCGTCGTGCCGTCGGGAATGTCGCCGTCCGCCCCCGCCGAGGAACCGGACCCCGGAGCGAGGGAGGAGGAGAACGGCGCGACGGTGGCCGCCAGGGTCCGCAGCGCCGCCTCGGTCGCCGGCGGATCGGCGGCCGCGCAGGCGCCGGCCAGCGCCAGCACCACCACCGCCCCGGTGCCCACGGCCACCGCCCGCCGGCCGCCCCCCACCGGCCGCCACCGCGTCGCCTCCTGGCGCGTCGTCCCGTCCATCCCTGCCTCCCGGCGCTCGTCACTTCGCCGCGACGGGGAAACCCGGCGGCCACACCATGGGAGGAAAAGCGGTGTTACCAGGACGTCTGCACTAGCCGATACGTTTTCGATAGGCCCGTTCGTGTCCAATGGACGGCAACGGCAACGGCAACGGCAACGACAGCAAGAGCGGGACGGGAGAACAGCGCGTGCGGGTCCTGGTGGTGGAGGACGAGATCTACCTCGCCGAGGCGGTCCAGGCGGGCCTGCGCCTGGAGGCGATCGCCTGCGACATCGTCACGGACGGCGACGCCGCCCTCGAACGCCTCGCCGTCCACACCTACGACGTCGTCGTCCTGGACCGCGACATCCCCGGCACCCACGGCGACGACGTCTGCCGCACCATCGTCGAGCACCGCCTGGGCTGCCGCGTCCTCATGCTCACCGCCGCCGCCCGCCTCAACGAGAAGGTCGCCGGCTTCGAACTCGGCGCCGACGACTACCTGACCAAACCCTTCGACCTCGCCGAACTCGTCGTCCGGCTGCGCTCCCTGGCCCGCCGCCCCGCCCAGGCCGCGCCCCCCGTCCTCGAATACGCCGGACTGCGCCTGGACCCCTTCCGCCGCGAGGTCTACCGCGACGGCCGCTACGTCGCCCTCTCCCGTAAGCAGTTCGCCGTCCTGGAGGTCCTGATGACCGCACGCGGCGGCGTCATCAGCGCCGAGAACCTCCTCGAACGCGCCTGGGACGAGAACGCCGACCCGTTCACCAACGCCGTCCGCATCACCATCTCCGGCCTGCGCAAACGACTCGGTGAACCCTGGGTGATCCAGACCGTGCCCGGCGTCGGCTACCGCCTCACCGACGGCACCCCCACGTGAGCGCCCCGCCCCGCACCCGCCCCGCGCCGCGACCGCGCCGCCTGACCGCCCGCCTGCGACTCACCCTCAGCTACACCCTCTTCGCCGTCATCACCGGCACCCTCTGCCTGGCCGTCGTCTACGTCGGCATGCGCTACATCCCCAACTACCCGCTCACCTCCTCCAACCCCCGCGACCGCCTCTCCGCCCCCTCCCGCCAGGAGATCCTCCGCTCCCTGCTCACCATCTCCGGCTACGCCCTGGCCCTGCTCACCGCCGTCGGCACGATCGGCGGCTGGTTCATCGCCGGCCGCGTCCTGCGGCCCCTCCAGGACATCACCAGGGCCGCCCACCGCGCCGCGAGCGGAGCACTCGAACACCGCATCGCCCTCGCCGGCCCCCGCGACGAGTTCACCGACCTCTCCGACGCCTTCGACGAGATGCTCGAACGCCTCCAGCGTTCCTTCGACGCCCAGCAGCGCTTCGCCGCCAACGCCTCCCACGAACTGCGCACCCCCCTGGCCATCACCCGCACCATGCTCCAGGTCGCCGCCGCCGACCCGGCCCGCCAGGACTGGACCACCCTCGTCGCCCGGCTCCAGGACACCAACCAGCGCGGCATCGAGATCAGCGAAGCCCTCCTCCAACTCGCCGACCTCGGCCACACCGCCCCCGAACTCGAACCCCTCGACCTGGCCCGCACCACCCGCGACGCCCTCGCCGCCGTCCAGGAGGAGGCCGCCGCCCTGGGCGTCACCGTCACCACCGACTGCCGGCCCGCCCCCGCCACCGGCAACCCGGTCCTGCTGCGCCAGGCCGCCGTCAACCTGCTGCAGAACGCGCTGCGCCACAACCTGCCGACCGGGGGATCCGTCACCGTCACCACCGGGGCCGATCCGGACCGCCCCGGCCGGGTCCGGCTCGCCGTCACCAACACCGGCCCCCGCCTGGCCCCCGAGACCGTCCCCACCCTCACCGAGCCCTTCCTGCGGGGTCGCGGCCGCACCGCCCAGTCCGACCCCGCCCGCCGCGGTCACGGCCTCGGCTTGGCCATCGTCGTGGCCGTCACCGACGCCCACCATGGCGACCTCGGCCTCGCCCCCGCCCCCGGCGGCGGCCTGCACGCCACCCTCAGCCTCCCCGCCCGCTGAGCCCGGCCGCCGTCCCGCCGAGCCCCGGCCTCACCCCGTCGGCTGCCCGGGCCGGCCCGGCACCCACAGCGGCGCCGGGCCGCCGAGCGCCATGTACCGGGCCGCGTCCTCCTCCAGCCACCCGTCCACCCGGCCCGGATCGCCGCCGCACGAATCCACCAGCGCGGCGGCCGCGATCCGGGCACAGGCCAGCATCAGCGCCAGGGTGTCCCGGCGGCGGTGCCGCTCCCGGACGTACGCCTCGCCCCGCTCGTCGATACGCCGGCCGTGCGCCTCCCGGCCCTCAGCCTCCCGGCCGGCCGCCGAAGCGCCCCCGCCCCCGTCCCCCTCGCCGGCGGTGACCGCCTGGACGCCGTGCCACACCAGGGCGAGCGCGGCCGGTTCGGCCGGGTGCGTCACCTCCGCCCGGCCCGCCTGCTCACGGGCCTCCGCCGACCGCCGGCCCAGCCACTCCAGCACCGCCGGCACATCCCCCTCGCGGGCCTGGAGCACCAGCTCCGCCGCCCGGTACGCGAGCGCCCGCAGGACCTCCCCGGCCGGCACCCGCAGCCCCGGCACCGGCGGCTCGCCGAACGCCAGCCAGGCGTCCGCGAACGACGCCGCCCGCATCCGCCCCAGCCACGCCGGAGCCCCGGCCGCGTCGCCCACCCACTCCTGCGCACCCAGCCGGACCAGGCCCGCCGCGGCAAGCCGCGCCGCGTCCCCGTCCAGCCCGCACAGCCGTCCACCCCTCACCGTGCACCCCCGTCAGCGCCCTCAATCCCGTGACGGGCACATCCCACCACACCAGGACGCAAGCGAACTAGACAGGGACCCGACAAAAATTTCCGACGCCGCCCAGCCGCCGCCCAGCCGCCGCCCAGCCCAGGACCAGCGGCAACCGCCCCGCCAGAGCGCCCAGCGCGGCCCGCTGCGCACCGGTGGAGGCGCGCCGTCCCGTCCCGACCAGCAGTGCGTCCCGGTCGGAGAACGACGCGGGGAACGCGGCCCCGGCGATCCCCTCCAGCAGCGCGCGCGAGCGCCGCAGCCCCTGCGCCGGCGGCCCCGGCACCCCGGGCAGGAACGCGGCCAGGCCGAGATGGTGCAGCGTCCACTCCAGGACGTACGCGTCGAGGTGGTCGCCCGCCGTGAGCACCTGTCCGCGCGTACCGACCCGCGGCGCCGGACCGGCGAGCCCGGCGACCGCCGCCCGCAACGCCGTCCGACACCGCGCGAAGTCCTCCGTCCCCGCGAACTGCCCGCCCGCACCCCCGGGCCCGGCGGACCGGGGGTGTGATGCTGTCCCCGGCCGCCACCCAGGTCGTCGCACCGTTCGACAGTTCGGCCATGTGGCCGCCCCCCGCTGACGGTTCGCCCTGTGCCGCGGTCCCCGCCGCGGTGCCCGAAGAGCTGGTCACGGGTGTGCGGGGCCGGCGGGCCTCCACGGCGAACCGGGCCGCCGGAACCGCGGGGCCCCCGTCCGCCCGTACCGGGGCGCCGCTACGCGAGGTGGTACTGCACGGGGGTGGAGACCCGGGCGCCGAGTTCGGCGGCGGCGCGGCGCGCCCAGTACGGGTCGCGCAGCAGTTCGCGGCCGAGCAGGACGGCGTCGGCCCTGCCGGCGGCGAGGATGTCCTGGGCCTGGACGGGGTCGGTGATCAGGCCCACGGCCGCCACGGGCATGCCGGCCCCGCTGCGCACGGCCTCGGCGAAGGGCACCTGGTAGCCGGGTCCGGCGTCGATCGTGGCGTCGGGGACGAGGCCTCCGGTGGAGACGTCCATCAGGTCCACGCCGTGGGCCAGGAGTTCCTCGGCGAGGCGGACGGTGTCCTGCGAGGTCCACCCGGTGCGGCCGTCCTGCGGGTTCTCGGTGAGCCAGTCGGTCGCGGAGACGCGGAAGAGGACGGGCAGGTCCTCGGGCCACGCCGAGCGGACGGCGTCGACGACCTCCAGGGCGAAGCGGATGCGGCCCTCGAAGGAGCCGCCGTAGGCGTCGGTGCGGTGGTTGCTGTGGGGGGAGAGGAACTGGTGGATCAGGTAGCCGTGGGCGCCGTGGATCTCGACGGCCCGGAAGCCGGCGTCGAGCGCGCGCCGGGCGGCGTCGGCGAACTGCCGGACGATCCCGCGGATCTGCTCCTCGGTGAGTTCGTCGGGCCTGGTCCGGGTGGGGGCGAAGGGGAGGGCGCTGGGGGCGAGCGGCGTCCATCCGTGGGCTTCGTCCGGGGCGAGGGCGCGGCCGCGGTCGATCCAGGTGCGCTCGGTGGACGCCTTGCGGCCGGCGTGGGCGAGCTGGAGGGCCGGCACGGTGCCCTGTGCCGTCAGGAAGGAGGTGATCCGCCGGAAGGCCGCGACCTGGGTGTCGTTCCAGATCCCGAGGTCGTAGGGGGTGATGCGGCCTTCGGGGCTGACGGCGGTGGCCTCCATGATGATCATCCCCGTGCCGCCGGTGGCGCGTGCCGCGACGTGGGCGAAGTGCCAGTCCGTCGGGGCTCCGGCCGCGTCGCCGTCCGGAGCGGCGCTGTACTGGCACATCGCCGCCATCCAGACGCGGTTGGGGACGGTCAGGGTCCTCAGGGTGTAGGGGGTGAAGAGGGTGGTGCTCATGGGCGGACTCCTGTCGGCGGAGGCGGGGCCGGGGGAAACCTTCTCGAATGATTGCAAGTGCAATTTGTGTGACACCACAATAGTTGTGCACGCTGATTGCTTGCAAGCGCTGGCCATTTCATCCGGTGTCGCCACCTGCCGGCGGACCCGCTCCCGCGCGATCCTGGTCCCCACGGCCGTCGGCGCTGCGCCGCCCGTGTCCACCGTCCGGGCGGCGGATCCGACCATGCGTCACCAGGAGGTCCGATGAAGATCCCCGGTCCCGACCCCCGGCCGGACGGCGGGGTCGGCGCCATCGCGCAGGCCGGCGGGCTGCACGCCTACCAGCTGTGGCTGCACGCCGAGTACGGCCCCGTGGCGCGGTTCCAGCTGCCCGGCGCCGAGACGGCCGTGTCGGTCGCCGACCCGGTGCTGCTGGAGGCCACCGCACACCTGGACCGTCGCCCCGAGCGCCTGTTCTCCTTCCTGGACCCGCTGTTCGAGGCCGGCAACCTGCAAGTGCTCCCGGCGGACGAACACGCCCCGTGGCGCCGCACCCTGCTCTCGGTCCTGGCCGGCCGCCCCTCGCACGAGCAGGCCTTCGACCGCTTCACCGCGCTCGCCACCGGCCTCGCGGACCGCTGGGCCGCGCGGGGCACGCGGGGCGAGGCCGTCGCGCTGCAGCAGGACCTGACCGCCCTGTCCCTGCGGATGATCTGCGCGTACGCCCTGGGCGGCGAGGTGGAGGGCCCGGACGTCGTCGCCGCCGCCTTCGAGGAGGTGCTCGCCGACTACCTGGAACGGCTCTACCAGGTGCCCCCCGCCGTCGACCCGCAGGAGCGCGCCGAGCGGACCGCGCGGGCGCTCGCCCTCCTGCGCGCGACGGTCGACCGGGTGATCGCGGCCCACCGCGACGGAGCCCGCGCCGACCGCAGCGACCTGGTCGGCGCACTGGTCGAGGCCGGCGAGCGCCCCGCCCGGATCCGCGACACCGTCCTCGCGGCGATGCTCGCCGCCCACCACACCACCGGCGTGGCCGTCTCCTGGACCCTGCACCTGCTGGGCCGCCACCCCGGGGCGGCCGAACGCGTCACCGGGGAACTGGACCGCGTGCTCGGCGACCGCCCGGCCCCCGGGTACGCCGACCTGCGGCGCCTGCCGTACCTGCGGACGGTCCTCCAGGAGTCGATGCGCCTCTACCCGCCCGGCCCGTACGGCGCGCGCCAGACCACCCAGGCGCTCACCCTCGGCGCGTACGAGGTCCCGGCCGGGGCGGTGGTCTTCTACCCGTTCTGGGCCGTCCACCTGAACCCCGACCACTGGCCCGAGCCCGAACGGTTCCGCCCCGAGCGCTTCACCCCGGAGCAGGCGGCCGGACGCGCGCGGCTGGCCTGGGTCCCCTTCGGGTTCGGCCCGCGCAGCTGCGAGGGCGCCGCCCTGGCCATGGTCGAGTGCGAACTGCTGCTGGCCGTCCTCCTCAAGCGCCTGCGCTTTCGGCCCGTGCCGGGCCACCGGGTGGTCCCGGCCGAACGGTTCGTCCTCTGGGCGGCCGACGACATCCGCATGCTCGTCAGCCCGCGCCGGGCCGGGTGAGCGCCGCGGGCCCGCCGGCGCGCCCCGCGCGGCCCGGCCCCGGGCGTGCGGGTGCCCCGGGACGAACCGCCCCGGGGCACCCGGCATGGGGGAGCGGCGGGGATCAGCCCCCGATGCCGATACCGGTCTCGGTGGCGTAGCCGGCGACGCCGTTGGGGCCCACCGCGACGGCGGCGTCGAGGAACGAGGCGCCGTCAGGACCGAACTGGACGTCGGTGATGTGCAGGGCACTGCCGTTCGGGCCGACGGAGAACGCCCCGTGGTCGTAGTTCAGGGAGGGGATGTTGTCGGGGGTGGCGGCGGAGGCGATGGTCGCCCCGCCGAGCACGAGCGGGAGGCAGAGGGCGGAGACGGTCAGGACACGGCGCGCAGTACGCATGGGGGAAGAGCCCTTCCAGATAAGGGTGGTGATGGTCGATCGGACCGCCACGAAATGGCGGCCTGTCACCATCCACACACATTCGTATGCGGAGCGCGACCGGGGATGGCTGTCCGGGGCTACCGGTTCACCCGGGCCCCCCATCGCCGCCCCGAGGACGTGACGGGCGGCCCGCCGGAGCCCGGGGAGCGCCCCGCCCGCGCGGCGCCGCAGCCCCGGTGACGGGCCGCCCGGCGACCGGCGAGGCCGCCGGCCCCGCCGGGACACCGCCCCGGACACCGCTCACGGCCGGGGCGGGCGCGTGGGCGCCGGCCGGCGACTTGACGATCAAACCGGTGGTGCTGCGATAGTGACCCGGTGCGCGTCGGCCTGCTCGGACCCCTGGTACTGGACGCCGGAGCGGGCCCGCTGCCGATCGGCGGCGCGCGGCTGCGGGCGCTGCTGGCCTACCTCGCGCTGGACGCCGGCCGCGCCGTCCGGCCGCAGGCCCTGGCGGACGCGCTGTGGGCCGAGGCACCACCGGCCGACCAGACGAACGCCCTGCAGTCACTGGTGTCCCGCCTGCGGGGCGTCCTGGGCGACCCCGCGCTGCTCACCTTCGGACCGGCCGGGTACCGGCTGGCCGTCGAGGCCGGCGCGGTGGACACCGCCCGGTTCGAGCAACTGGCCCGCTCCGGAAGGCACTTGCACGCGCAGGGCCGGCCGGCCGAGGCCGCCGCCGCGCTGCGGGAGGCCCTGGCCCTGTGGCGCGGCCCCGCGCTGGCGGACGTGCGCGAGGCGCCGTTCGCCGACGCCGAGGCCCGGCGGCTGGAGCGGGCGCGGCTGGTCGCCCTGGAGGACCGGATCGAGGCCGACCTCGCGCTGGGCGCCGGACCGGAGCTGATCGCCGAACTCGAATCGCTGACCGCGCGGCACCCGCTGCACGAACGGCTGCACGCCCAGCTGATCCGGGCACTGGCCGCCGGCGGCCGGGGCGCCGAGGCACTGGCCGCTTACCAGCGGCTGCGCGCCCGGCTGGCCGACACCTTCGGCAGCGACCCCGGACCGCAGCTGCGGGCGGCCCATCTCGCGGTCCTGCGCGGCGAGCTCCCGGCACCCCCCGGCCACCGCACGCCCCCTGACCGCCAGCAGTTCCCCGGCCACCGCACGCCCGCCGACCAGCCGCCACCCCAACAGCCGCCACCCCAACGGCCGGAACCCCAACGGCCGGAACCCCGCCGAGCACGGCCGCCCGGCAACCTGGACGCGCCGCTGACCAGCTTCGTGGGCCGCGAGGACGACATCCGCCGGGTGGCCGAGCTGCTCGGCCGAGCCCGCCTGGTCACCCTGGTCGGACCCGGCGGGTCCGGCAAGACCCGGCTGGCCACCACCGCCGGCCGCCGGCTCACACCGTCCGGCGGGGTGTGGTTCGCCGCCCTGGCCCCGGCCGGCCCGGCGGACGTGCCCCGCGCGGTGCTCGACGCCCTGCGGACGCGCGAGGCCGACCTGCCCAAGAGCGCCGCGGCCCCGGCCCGCCGCCCCGGCACCCCCGGTACCACCGAGGAGATCCTGGACCGCCTGACCGAGGTGCTCACGCACGACGACCCGGTCCTGGTGCTGGACAACTGCGAACACGTGATCGAGGCGGCGGCCGCGCTGGCCGAGACCCTGCTCGGCCGGTGCCCCGGGCTGCGGGTACTGGCCACCAGCCGGGAGCCGCTGCGCATCGACGGCGAGAACCTGCACCCGGTGCTCCCCCTGGAACTGCCCGAACCCGGCTCGACACCCGAACAGGCCCGCGCCTGCGCGGCGGTCCGGCTGTTCCACGACCGGGCCGCCGCCGTGTGCCCCGGCTTCGCCGAGGAGGACGGCTCGCCGGCGGCGGCGGTCGAGATCTGCCGCCGCCTGGACGGCCTGCCACTGGCGATCGAACTGGCCGCCGCCCAACTGCGCACCCTGCCCGCCGAGGTGGTCGCCGCCCGGCTGGACGACCGGTTCCGGCTGCTCACCCGGGGCAGCCGCACCGCCCTGCCCCGCCACCAGACGCTGCGCGCCGTGGTGGCCTGGAGCTGGAAGCTGCTGGCCGCCGACGAGCGGGCGCTGCTGGAACGGCTGTCGGTGGCGCCCGGCAGCTTCACCGAGGACGCGGCGCAGGCGGTCGGCGGGCTCGGCGCCCCGCACGCCGACCACCACCCCGGCGACCACGACGCCCCCACCCGCGATGTCCGGGAGTTGCTGGCGGCGCTGGTCGACAAGTCGCTGCTGCACCCGCTCGGAGCCGCCGCCACGGGAGAGCCGCGCTACCGGATGCTGGAGACCATCCGGGAGTACGGCCTGGAGCAGCTCACCCGCCGCGGGCAGGACGGTGCCGCCCGCGAACGCCACTGCGGGTTCTTCCTCGCCCTGGCCGAGACGGCGGAGCCGCGGCTGCGCACCCGCGACCAGCTGCGCTGGCTGGCCCGGCTGTCGGCCGAGCGGGACGACCTGCTGGCCGCGGTCCGCTGGGCGGTGGAGTCCGGGGACGCCGCGACGGCGGTCCGGTTCGGCGCCGCGCTGTGCTGGTTCTGGTCCATGCGGGGCTATCCGCCGGAGTCGCTGGACCTGCTCGAACGGGTGCTGGAGGTCCCCGGGCCGGCCGATCCGGCGGCCCGCGCGCTGGTGGTCGCGACGTACGAGGTCGGCACCGAGTCCATCGGCCGGCCGGAGGACAGGGCGGCCGCCTTCGGCCGGATCGAGGTGGCGATGGCGGGTGTCGACCCCGGTGTCCACCCCCTGCTGGAGCTGGCCCGGCTGGCCGCGGCCATCGCCGGCCCGCAGCCGCCGCCGCGCACGCCCGACTTCCCGGCCCTCCCGGCCCCCTCGGGTTCCCCGGACTTCCCGGACGGCGAGCGTAAGGACCCCTCCAGCGGCCCGTTCACCCTGCTCGTGCGGGGCCTGCTGACCCTGCACACCGGGGACGTCACCGAGGCGACGGGCTTCCTCGCCCACGCGCTGGCCGGTTTCGAGGCGCTCGGCGAGCGGTGGGGCATGGCGACCGCGCTGAGCACCCTCGGTTCGCTGCGGCGGCGCTCCGGCGACCTGGCCGACGCGCTGGCGATGAACGAGCGGGCCACCCGGTACTTCCAGGAACTCGGGATGCAGGAGGACACGGTCGACAGCGATGTCCAGGCCGCCCTGATGCGCGCCCAGGCCGGGGACGCGGACGGCGCGCGGCGGCAGCTGGCGGGCCTGCTCGAGGAGGTGGCGCAGGCCGGATGGGCCGAGCCCCGGGCCCTGGTGTGCCTGGGCCTGGCCCAGCTGGAATGGCGGGCCGGGCGACGGGAGCCGGCCCGCGCGCACGCCCTGGCCGCCCTGGACCAGGCCCCCGGCGGCCAGCCGGCGCCCTCGCACCTCACCGCCCTGCTGCTGGGCGTGCTCGCGCAGCTGGACGCGGCGGACGGCCTGCCCGGCGCGGCGGTGCGCCGGCTCGACCACCCGGCGGTGCACCTGGTGCTGACCTGGAACTCGGCGGTCGCGGCCCGGATCGCGGTGACGGCCGCCGACATCAAGCTGTGCCGCGGCCGGCCGGGGGAGGCGGCGCTCCTGCTCGGCGCCGCCGACCTGCTGCGGGGCTCGGACGACCTCGGTGACACCGACGTGCGCAGGATCGCCGGGCGGGCCACGGCGGACCTGGGAGCCGCCGGGTTCGCGTCCGCGCACGCCGCGGGTGCGGCGATGGCGCGGACCGAGGCCAGGGACCTGCTGTCCGCGATCATCACCTCGCCCGCACCCGCGGCCGGGCCCTCACCCTCGCCCGCACCCGCGGCCGGGCCCTCACCCTCGCCCGCACCCGCGGCCGGGCCCTCACCCTCGCCCTCGCCCGCACCCTCACCCTCACCCGCACCCTCGGCCGCACCCGTACCCTCGCCCGCGGCCGGGCCGCCCGGTCAGTGAGCCGGAGCCGGAGCCGGAGCCGGAGCCGGGGCAGGGGCCGGGGCCGGGGCCGGTTTGCCGAACATGGCGCAGGTCACCGCACTCTGCAGGGCCTGGCCGGCCGCGGTGAGCTCCGCGTCGGCTCCGAACTCGAACAGGAACTCGGTCGAGATCAGGACGGTGGCGGTACGGCTGCCCGTGCCGTCGGTGAGGTTGGTGCTGGAGTAGCCGGTGATCCCCCCGTCGTGGGCCCAGACGGTGCCGCAGGGGGTGCGGACCGTCCCGATGCCCAGGCCGGAGCCGGGCCCGTCCACCGGGTTCTGCGGGTCCATCGGCACGGTGGCGCGCAGCTGCGCCAGCTGGGCCGCGGGCAGCAGCCTGCCGGACATCAGCGCGTTGTAGAAGCGGGACCAGTCCTGCGCGGTGGACACCACGGCCCCGGCCGCCCCGCCCCAGCCCGGGTCGTTGCCGGAGACGTCCACCCGGCCGTCGCGGTGCACCCCGGCCACGTCCCGGAACGCCGCGGGCACCCCCGCCGGCATGTGGGCGGAGTCCGGCTCGTAGCCGCGGACGTAGCGGCCGTGCCAGTTGCCGTCCGTGGCGAGGTAGGTGTGTTTCAGGTCCAGGGGACGGGCGATCCGGTCCCGGATCAGGTCGGCGAGGCTCGCTCCGGTGATCCGTTCCAGGACGGCGCCGACCGCCGCGTAGTCGGTGTTGCTGTAGGACCACCGGGTGCCCGGCGGGAACAGCGCCGGGCGCTTGACACCCACGGCGAGCAGTTCGGCGGAGGTCCACCGGTGCGGGTCCTTGCCGAGGATCGACGGCAGGACGGCGGGGTCCTCGGTGTAGTCGGGCAGGCCGCTGGTGTGGTTCAGCAGCATCCGCAGCGTGATCGCCCGGCCGTCGGGCACCTGGCCCGGCAGCCACGCCTCCACCGGGTCGGTCAGCGCGAGGCGCCCCTCGGCGGCCAGTTGCAGGGCGATCACGGCCATCATGGTCTTGGTGTTGGAGCCCATCCGGAACTCGTCCCCCGCCGCGAGCCGCTGGTCCGCCGCGGCCCAGGGGGCCTGCTCGGCGATCTCGACGGGCCGGCCCCGGCCGTCGTCCACCCGCACCACCACGCCCGGCGCCCCGGCGGCCACCAACTGCCGCGCCAGCTTCTCCAGTTGGACCCGCTGCGCCTCGGCCCCGCCCCGGGGCGCGGAGGGCGCGGACCCTGCGGCGGCGGGGAGGGGGGCCGGGAGCGCCGGTCCGGCGGCCAGCCCCACGGTGAGGGCCGACGCCGTCAGCACGAGCGGCGCCAGCCGCAGGCGGCGCGACCACCCCGCGCGGGAGGGCGAAGGGGCCGCCGAAGAAGGAGTGGAAGAAGGAGAAGTAGCTGACGGCATGGATGCGGTTCCCTCTGCTTGCCGGGTGATCTGGACGGGCCCAGCCTGTGGCCCGCCGCTGGCAGACCGCGCACAGCGCGCTGTCAGGCGCCCGCTGTCCGCCCCGGATCGGGTGCCCGCCTCGCTGTCCGCCCCGGTGCCCGCCGGCACCGGGGCGGACGACGCTGCCGCGCTCGGATCAGCAGGACCCGGCCGGGCGGTCGCGGACCACGAGGTCGTTGCGTCCGGCGGTGGCGTCCAGCCAGACCACCCGGGTGCCCTGGTCGGCGGCGGCGTGGAACTGGCTGCCCCGGTTGCAGGAGACCCGTACGGGGGTGCCGCCGCTGACCGGCAGCTGGTACAGCTTGGGCAGAGCGGCGTTCGACCAGCCGCTGCTCGGCTGGGCGCTGCGGTGCGTGAAGGTGACGGCCTGGTCGGTGGCGGTGAGCTCCATGTCCGCCGGGGTGTACGGCGAGTCGGTGGAGAGCAGGTCGCGCACGCCGGAGCCGTCCAGGGCGCCGGAGCGCAGGGCGGTCGGGCGGGTGCGGTCGGCCGGGGCGGCCAGCCAGAGCAGGCGGCCGCCCGCGAGCAGCGGGGAGGCGAGGTACGGCGGGTCGGTGCCGTTCGGGGTGCTCACCGGGTACTGGGCGGTGACCTTGCCGGTGGCGGTCGAGAAGGCCGTCGGCGCCTGGACGGTGGCCCCGTCGGCCGTCCAGGACTCGATCCAGCCGAGCAGGCCGTCCTTGAACGCGAGGGACGTGAGGTTGTGGCCCTCGGGCAGCGGGAGTTCCACGGGCGGGGCGCCGTCGTGGGAGAGGCGGACCCGGGTGCGGCCGGTGTCGTTGTCGGTCACCGTGAAGGCGATGTCCCCGCCGGATACCTGGACGCTGCCGGGCGATTGGTCGGAGGAGTGGAACACGCTGCGCACCGGGCCGCCGGACAGTGGACGGGTCAGCACCTCCGTTCCCCACGTGCCGGTGGTGTCGGGACCGATCGCCAGCCAGACGGCGGACTTGCCGTCGGTGGCGGCCCAGCCGTGGATCCGCCCGTCGTCCGGGCTGAGCCGGGTCGGGGTGGCGGCGGTGGTGGTGGAGCCGGTGTACAGGGCGGTCGTGCCCTTGCCGTTCGGGTCGGTGTTGCCCATCACCCAGTGGCCTGCGCCCGCGGCCGGTCCGACCGGGGCGGAGGTGCCGGGCAGCAGCGGGCGGGTGTCCGTCCCGAGTCGGCTCTGCCAGCCGGCCTTGATCCCGTGTGCGTCGAACGCGGCCGCCACCTTGCGCAGTTGGGCTCCGCTGAGCTTGAGGGCCCGGCCGGCGGCGAGTACCGCGTTGCGTCCGTCGACGAAGTCGTCCAGTGGGGTGAGGTATTCGGCCATCGCCCGGTAGACGAGGCGGTCGGCGGTGAGTGGGTCGAGGGTGTGCCGGATGTCCCACAGGGCGCCGCTGAAGATGGTGGAGTTGAGGTGCGCGCCGCCGTTGTCCAGGTCGAGCCCGGCGCCGAGGTAGTCGTCCACGGTGGTGCGGTGGTCGTCCAGGCGGCGGTTCGCGCAGTCCTGCGGGGTGCCGGTGCGGCACAGGTTCTCGCCCATCAGCGGGGCTGCCGGGTCGTCCATGGACATGCCGCGGGCGGTGACCTCGATGGCGTTGCCGAAGTAGTCGGCGATGCCCTCGTTCATCGCGCCGGACTGGCCGTCGCCGACCAGGTTGGCGGTGTGCTGGATGACGCCGTGGGTCATCTCGTGCCCGGCCACGTCGAGGGCGGCGGAGAACGGCAGGAACCTGGCGTTGCCGTTGCCGTAGAGCATCTTCTGCCCGTCCCAGGCGGCGTTGGGGAAGGGCTTGCCGCGGTTGCTCACGTTCACCACGGAGGTGATCGCGCCGCCCTTGCCGTCCAGGCCGTCGCGGCCGAGCCGGTCGTGGTAGAAGCCGTACACGGCGGCGGCGTTGAGGTGGGCGTCGGTGGCGCCGCTGGTGCCGGTGGAGGCGGGGAAGTCCGGGTCCGGGGAGCCGACGGGCAGGCTGCCGTCGGGCAGTCGGCCGCTGAACTCGTTGTAGTCCCGTCCGGTCGCGTCGTAGGTGGTGATGGTGACGGGCCGGGTGAGGTCGACGAGTTGGTAACTTCCGTCCGGCTGGCGGGAGATGTTCACCGGCACGGTACGGCCCAGGAGGTCGGGGGCGGTCCCGGTGGCGGGCTGGGCGGCGGCCGCGCCACGGGCGGCGCCGGCCCCGGTGTCGCCGGCCCCTGTGTCGTCGGCCCCTGTGTCGTCGGCGCCGCTGACCTGGTACGGGGCCGGGGAGTCGTGGGCGAGGGCGACCACGCCGAGCGTGGCGTCCGCGTAGACCTCGCGGACCAGTGGCTCGCCGTTCCCCGGGTCGGCGGTGTGCACGGTGAAGTGCCGGGCGAGCCGGCCGGTGCCGCCCGGCAGGACGACCAGGCCGCGGTCCTCGGCGGTGGCCCCGGCCCGGGCGCGCGGGTCCTGGAGCGAGCCGAGCGCCAGCGTGCGCAGCACCGCGTCCGGCACGGCGGGGGCGGTCGGTGCGGTCAGCCCGGTGAAGTACTTGCCGCCGACCGACTCCACCCGCTGGCCGGTCCCCTCGCCGGTGAGGCGGACCAGGTACTGCCCGCCGAGCACCGGTATGCCGCCGTGGTACTGCTGGAACCTGACGGTGCGCCGGTCGGCGGCCGTGCGCTCGACCGCGAGCTCGGCCAGCTGCCCCGGATCGACCCGGTACCGGTCCAGGTGGGCGGCGAGATGGGCCCGGGCCGCCTCGGCCGGAGCGCCGGGCGCCGCCTCGGACAGTCCGGTCACCAGCTGCGGGGCGGCGGTGCCCTCGCCGGCCACCAGGCCGGGGACGGGATCGGACTCGGCGGTGGGGCCCGGTGGCGCGGCCAGGGCGGGGGAGGCGGTCACGGTGAGCGCCAGCGCCAGGCTCAAGGCGGCGCCCGAGCCGAGCACCCTGGCCACTGAACGGGAACGGTGGTGCACTGCGGTCCTCCACGGAAATCGGCAGTGACGGCAGCACGACAGAGCTGCCTTTCACGGAGGAACGGGGCACCGGACAGGCCCGGTTCAGCCGTTTGCCGCCCTCCGGCCGCCCCTGCGGTGCGCGGCTCTATTGTGGAGATTGTGGATGGGCAGGTGTCGGGTGTGGTCGTGGGGTGGTTCGGGGTCGTCGGTGTTCCGTGTTACCTCGCTGGGGGCTGCCCGGAGCGGGACGGCCCGGGCCGTCTGATCGTCACCCGTGCCGTCTGATCGTCGCTCGGGCCGGTATCGCTCTGCCTTTCGCTCTGTCCGTGGCCGCCCCCGGGCGTCGGTGCGATGTCCTCCAGGGTGTGTTCTCCTGGGTCGCGGTGGGTCTCGGTGGGTCTCGGTGGGTCGGGTGTGTGCAAGGGCCGGGTCTGGTTCGGCCTGTGTGTCGATCTGGGGTGGGCGGAGACGCGACTCCGTGCCCGGCTCTGCCCCGTCGGTCGGTCCCGGGCTTCCGGCCCTGTGGTCCGAACCAGCTCCTGCCGGGCCGCCGGACGTGCCGGGGGTCCTTGTGTCGTTCGGCCGGGTCCGGGGGGTGTGCACTCACATGCGGACCGCGACCGTGCCCCGCTGGTTGTTCATCAGCATCGACAGCAGCGCGACTCCGAGGCCGGCCGCCGCCGGTCCCCCCGCCGTGAGCGGCATCGTGTTCTCCCGGCGGCGGCGTTCCTCTTCCGGTTCGGTGGCGGTGTGGTCCTCGGCGGTGGCCTCCTGCGCCGTCGTCATCTGAACCTGGGTGCTCATCGATCGGTCCTTCCTCGGTCCGTTCAGTGGTACGCGGAGGGGTTGCCGTGCTGCTGGGCCTGGGCGGGCCGGTTGGGGGCCTGGCCGCCGGCCGGACCGGTGGACTGGTCGGGGTTGTACGGCGGCGGCACGTACTGGCCGGTGATCGTGCTCCGCCGTCCCTCCGGCGCCTGGAAGATCGACACCGCGGCCATCACCAGCGAGGTCGCGGTCGAGATCGTCATCAGCTGACGGGTGCTGAGCCTCGGCAGCGGGAAGTCCTCCGGTCGTTTGCGCGTGCCCGCCATCGCCGTCCGGCCCGTCCCCGGCGGCCCCGGCCGTCGGCACGCCCGGCCGTCGGCACGCCCGGGGGGGGGCTGCCGGTCCACCGCGACCGCCTTGTCGAAGACCGGCCGCGGATCCGCGGATACGGCACCCGGTCGGGTGCGGAGCCCGCCCGCCCGGACCCTTGCGCATCTCACCCGGCCGCCCCGCAGGGGGTGCCCGGGATCAGCCGGTCCGCGATCCGGGCCGGCTCTCCTCCCGCCACTGCCGTACGGAGCGCACGATGTCCTGGCCGATCCGGTCCAGGAGGGCCGCGGCGTCGTCCATCCGGGCGCCGGCCGGTGTGCCGGGGCCGAGGGTTTCGGCGCCCTGGCGGGCGACGGCGGCGAGCGTCGTGTTCCGTTCGGCGCTGGCCAGCAGCGCCCGGTACCAGACGTCGTCGTCGATGACGTACCGCTCCCGGCGCTGCTGTTCGCCGCGTTCGCGGCGGATCAGCGCCTGGCCCTCCAGGTAGCCGACGGCCTTGGAGACGGCGGCCGGGCTGACCTGCAGCCGTTGCACCAGTTCGCCCGCGGTGAGGCTGCCGTCGTCGGTGACGTACAGGCACGCGAGGACCCGGGCGGCCATTCTGGGCAGGCCGCTGTGCACCAGCAGCTCGGCCAGTTCGTCGGCGAACTCGCGGACCGCCTGCGGGTCGCGGCCCTGGGCCGGCGGCGTGGCGGCGGCGGCCCGTCGGGCGGTCGTGCCGCTGCGGCGGGAGCGCTGCGCGGTGGCGCGTTGGGCGTGTTCGGCCCGGTAGTCGCAGGGCCCGCCGTTGCGGGCGATCTCGCGGGTGACGGTCGAGGTCGGCCGTTCGATCTGCCGGGCGATCTCGCCGTAGCCCAGCCCTTCGGCCAGTCCGGCGGCGATCCGGTGGCGGTCCTGCGGGGTCAGCCTGGCTCCGGGCATCCGTCCTCGTCTCCTTCCGTCGCGTGAACAGTATCCGTCCGGCTCGCCCGCTGTTGCAATGGGACCGCGACGTTCTGTTGCATTCACCGGGAGGGTCGTTGCAAGAATATTGCGGCATCTGCCTGCGTATACATCCACCATTGGCGGGTTTCGCATTGACCATTATGTGAATTTGCTCGTAGCTTCCTTCCCGAACCGCGACACCACATCGAGGGGGAACACGCCATGGGAACCACCACGCGCGCCGCCGTCGCCACCCTGCTCGCCGGGGCCGTGCTGGCCGGTGCCGCCACCGCACCGGCGTTCGCCGCGCCCGCGCCGGACGGCGGGGGCGGGCACCCGGGGGTCCAGCGGGTGCTGGACCGGGCGGTGGCCACGGGCGGTCTGCCCGGCGCCGTCGCCGAGGTCCGGGACGGCCACCGCCGGTGGTTCGGCAGCGCGGGCGTCGCCGACCTCGCCACCGGGCGGGCCCGTCTCGCGCAGGACCGGTTCCGCATCGGCAGCACCACCAAGACCTTCGTCGCCACCGTCGTCCTCCAGCTCGCCGCCGAGGGGCGGCTGAGCCTCGACGACAGCGTGGAGCGCTGGCTGCCCGGCCTCCTGGGCGCCCCCGGCTACGACGGCGACCGGACCACCGTGCGCCAACTCCTCAACCACACCAGCGGCATCTACAACTACGCGATGGACGAGAAGGTCCGGAAGGAGGCGAGCGGCCTGCCCTTCCTCCGGCACCGCTTCGACGGCTACACCCCCGAACAGCTCGTCCGGATCGCGGTCGCCCACCGGCCCGACTTCGCGCCCGGCGCCGGCTGGACCTACTCCGACACCGACTACGTCCTCGCCGGCCTGATCGTCGAACGGGCCTCCGGCGCCACCCTGGCCGCGCAGATCAGGCAGCGGATCACCGCCCCGCTGGGCCTCACCGGCACCTACGAGCCCTCCTCCGGCGACACCGCCGTCCACGGGCCGCACGGGCGCGAGTACTCGCGTCTGGGGCTCACCGGGGCGAACGCCACCGCCTACGACGTGACGGAGCTGAGCCCGTCCTGGGGCTGGGCCGCCGGCGACATGATCTCCGACGTTCGCGACCTGAACACCTTCTTCGCCGCCCTGCTGGGCGGGCGGCTCCTGCCGCCCGTCCAGCAGCGGGAGATGTTCACGATGGTCCCGACCGGGCACCAGTGGATCGACCAGGCGGACTACGGTCTGGGCGTCGCCGGCATCAGGCTCGACTGCGGTCCCACCGTCTGGGGCATGGGCGGCGCCGTCAACGGCTCGTGGTCCTACGCGTTCGGCACCCGCGACGGCCGGCACCTGCTCGCCACCAACGTCAACGGCGACTGGGTCGAGGGGAGTTGGCCGATCGCGGTGTTCACCTCCGAGCTGGAGGCGGAGTTCTGCCCCCGCTCGTGACGGCCCGGCTCGTGAGGGCCGGGCTCGTGACGGCCCCGCTCGTGAGGGCCGGGTTGGTGACGGCGTCCGGCCGGGGCGTCAGGGCAACGCGGCCGCCTTGCGCAGCAGTACCGACCGTTCGCGGGTGTTGCGGCCCGGCCGGGCGGCGAGTTCCAGCTCGGCCCGAGCCTCGGTGGTGCGGCCGAGCCGGGTCAGCAGTTCGCCGCGTACGCCCGGGAGCAGGTGTGACCCCGAGAGCCGGCCGGAGACGGCCAGTTCGTCGACCATGTGCAGCGCCTGCCGGGGTCCGTTCGCCATGGCGACGGCCACGGCCGGGTTGAGCTCGACGACGGGGGAGGGGGCCACACGGCCGAGTACCTCGTGGAGGAGCACGACGCGTTCCCCGTCGGTCTCCTGCGTCGAGGGCGAGGCCGTGTGGCAGGTGGCGATCGCGGCCTGGAGGCCGTACGGGCCCGGGCCCCGGCCGGTGGCGGTGGCCCGGCCGAGCGCGGCCGGGCCGCGGCGGACCGCCGACCGGTCCCGCCGGTGCCGGTCCTGGTCCTCCAGGAGCGCCGCCTCCCCGTGGGGTCCGGTGCGGGCCGGAAAACGCGCGGGGCCGAGTTCGAGCAACGCGAGCGGTGCGCACGCCTCCGGTTCGACGGTCGGCGGGGCGGTCGGCATCCGGGCCGGTCGGAGTGTCTCGTAGGCGAGGTCGGGGCGTAGCGGGTGGTCGCCGGTGGTCGCCGTCGAGCCCTCGGTGGAGGTCACGTACAGGACGCTCAGGGCCGCGCCGGGCCGTTCGCGCCGGTCCTTGGACGGTGGCAGTTCGAACGGCACGTGCGTCGCGGTGATCGTCTTCTTCGCCCGGGTGATCCGGTCCTCGGTCGGTGGCTGTGGGCATGAGGAACGCCCGGGCGATCTCCTCGCTGGACAGGCTGCCCACCGTGTGCAGGGTGGGTGCGACCCGGGCCTGGGGGCGCCGGATGGCAGGTGGTGAACATGAGTGCGAGGGCGTTGTCGCTGGACAGGCCGCCCACCGTGCGCAGGGTGAGCGCGACCCGGGCCTCGGGGAGAGCACCGGATGGCAGGCGGTGAACATGAGCGCGAGGACGTCGTCGTCGACCCGGTCGGGGTCCCACGGCAGTTCGTGCGGCGGGTTGGGCGCGGTCGCCGGGCCGGAGCTGACTGGCCCTCGGCGGGCTGGCCCGCGAGCAGGGTGTGGTGCTCGTCGCGTGCCGAGGCGCGGCGGAAGGCGTCGATGGCCCGCCGGCGCGCGGTCGCCAGCAGCCAGCCCACCGGGCTGGTGGGCACGCCGCCGCGCGCCCAGCTGACGAGTGCTTCGGCGAGCGTTTCGTGGGCGACGTCCTCGGCGAGCGCGAAGTCCCCGGTGTAGCGGGTCAGCGCGCCGACGATCCGGGCGGACTCGATCCGCCGGAGGGCCTCGGCGGCCCGCCGAGCCGATTCGGTGCTCGGCGGGCCGTCGGGGGTGGTGGGCGTCAGTGCTGGCCGGTCCGCTCGCGCCACGCCCGCTCCTTGGCGATCCACTCGTTGTCCTGCGGGAACTCGTCGATGCCCGGCACGTGGCGGATCTCGGCCTTCGAGCCGGTGGTGGCGGGGAGCCGCTTGGCCCACTCGGCGGCCTCCTCCTTCGACGCGGCGTCGATCACGTGGAAGCCGCCGAACGGTTCCTTCGTCTCGCCGTACGGGCCGTCGGTGACCACCGGGGTCTGTCCGCTGAAGTCGACCGCCACGCCCTGGGTGGGGTCGTCCAGTCCCTCGGCGGTGACGAGCGCGCCCGCCTGGATCAGTTCCTCGTTGAAGCGGCCCACCGTCTCGAGCATCTCCTCGAAGGGCGTCTCCATCATCTTCGCGATGCTCTCGTCCGTGCCCCGCATGATCAGCATGTACGTCGGCATCGTCACTCTCCCTTGCCCGCGGCACGGTGCCCGCCCCGCTCTCCGTCCCAGGTCGAACGGCGTGGCCGCGGATCGACACGGCGGGCGGACCGGGACCACTTTTTTCGACGGACGCCACCCTCCCGCGGGGCGCCGTCCCCTCCCGTCTGGCGGTGTTCAGGCCTGGCGGTGCTCCCGTCTGGCGGTGTTCAGGCCTGGCGGTGTTCACGTCTGGCGGTACGCGGCCGTCGCGATCTCGGCGAACGAGCGGACCAGCGGGTTGGTGTCGCCGTCGTTCCACACCGCGACCACCGGGCTGGGTGCCATGTCGGCCAGCGGGACCGTGGTGAGGTTCTCGGGCAGGTCGTGTCCGAGCAGCGGGGCCAGGCCGACGGTGCTGTTCCAGAGCACGGCCTGGAGGCATTCCTGGACGCCGCGTACCACGGGGCCCTCGCGTGGGGTGCCGCCGTTCCAGTACGACTGCCACCGGGGGTCGGTTCCCGGGGGGAACTGGAACCAGCGGCGGTCGGCCAGGTCGGCCAGTTCCAGGCGGCCGCGCCGGGCCAGCGGGTCGTCGGCGCGCAGGACCGCGCCGACCGGGTCGGTGCGCAGGACGCGCACCGCCAGGGCGGTGTCGTCGAACGGCGCGCGGGTCAGGGCGACGTCGACCAGTGCGGCGCGCAGTCCGCAGGTCGGGTCGGTCAGGTCGGTGTCGCGTACGCGGATCTCGACGCCGGGGTGGCCGCGGCGGAAGGCTGCCGCCAGCCTGGTGATGCCGGGGTCGGTGCCGTCGCCCAGGATGCCGACGGTCAGGGTCGCGGTGCCGGCCGCCGCGGCGACGCGCGCGCGCAGGCGCTCGGCCCGGTCGAGCAGGTCCCGCGCCTCGTCGAGCAGCACGGCCCCCGCCGGGGTGAGGGTGACACCGGCGGGGGAGCGGGCGAACAGCAGGGCGCCGCTCTCCTTCTCCAACTGCTTGATCGCCCGGCTCAGCGGCGGCTGGCTCATGTGCAGGCGGGTGGCGGCCCGGCCGAAGTGGAGTTCCTCGGCGACCGCCACGAAGTAGCGCAGGGTACGTAGCTCCACGCTGCGACGATACCCCCCGGGTATCGGCGTGGCGCAACGGGTCTTGGACACCGGCAGGGCCCCGGCGGTGGACTCGGAACATGACCGACACAGCGAAGACCAGCGAACCGCAGGCCGGCCCCACCGTATCGGTGGTCGCCCCCGGCGACGGCGAGACGATCGTCCTGGGCACCACGCGCATGCGCGTCCTGGAGGACGGCAGCCGCACCGGGCACCGCCTGGCGATGACCGAGTCCCTCCTCGCCCCGCACACCCCCGGACCGCCGCAGCACCGCCACGCCCGCCACGACGAAGGCTTCTACGTCATCTCCGGCACGGTGCGCTTCACCGTCGGGGACCGGCACCACGACGCGAGCGCGGGCACGTTCGTGATGGTCCCGCCCGGCGCCCCGCACACCTTCGCCAACGTGACCGACCACAGCGCCGTCATGCTCAGCGTGTTCACCCCCGACCTGTACGTGCAGTACTTCCGGGACCTGCGGGACATGACCGCCGACGGCAGGCCGCCGACCCCCGAGGCCGGCCTGCGCACGATGAGCCGCTACGCCACCGAGCCCGCCACCGGGCCCGCCACCGACGTGGCCTGAAGCCCACGGGTCACCCGCCGGCGGTGACCGTGAAAGGACGTCATGACCATCGCCTACTGGTTCCTCGCCGCACCGCTCGCCGCCTTCTACCTCTACGCGGGCGCGCTCAAGGCGACCCGCGACCGCGACCGGCTGCGCCCGATCGCCGTGCACCTGACCGGCGGGGACCGCCGCGTCGCGCTCAACGCCGGGCTCCTCGCCGCCGCGGCGGCGGTCACCTGGCCGGCCGCCGCCGGGATGTGACCGGGAGTCGCCCCAGCCCCCCCCCGCTCGGCCCCTCCGTTCCGCCCCCGCCCCCGCCCCCGCCCCCGCCCCCGCCCCGCCCCGCCCCGCCCCGTCCCGCCCCGTCCCGCCCGCGGGCCGCCCGGCGACGTCCGCCGCCGGGCGGCCGGGACGACCCTGGAGACCATCCAGCAGGCCCTGCACCGGGCCCGGGAGGGCGAGCGCGCCGCCGACCCGTACGCCGGCGCCGGAGACGGAACCGCCTTCGCCACCGCGGCCGACATCTGCGCCAAGTGGCGGCGCGTACGCGACCACCCCGCCGAGACCAGGGCCGAGCGCTACGACCCCGACCACGACGCTGGAGATCCTCGACCGAACCAATGGGACGGGCTCTGGCACCGTCTCCGTTCTGGCGCTGTCCGTAGCCCGACGGGCAAATCCTCATTGCCCTTCCGGACAAACAGTCCCCACAGACCGGGCGGCGCACACCACATCCGCAAGCCCCTGGGACCACCCCCTCACACAGGCCGTTCAAAGCGATGGCCGAGGGGCCTCCAAGGGCGCCACCGGTCCCCGGCCATGGAAATATCCTCGGCAGCCGTACGCCCTGCCTCCTGTAACCATCGTGTGAGCGCACTCGTCGGCCCGAGGTGAAAGAAAATGATCTCGCTGAAGGGAAACCTGGCATGGCATGTGATGCCCCATGGACCGAGAAGCGGCGTCATGAGTACGCCGGCGCCCGCAACGCAGGCCGCGGAAACCGCGACGGGAACTTGTGCACTGTCCGCAGGTCTCACCATCTACAGCCGAGCGACGTGCACTTTGAGTTCAACGACGACAACATCTGCCCAGACCGCAGTCCACGACGCTGATCAAAGCCACGGAACCGTCCGGTCGGCGGCAGGACGCAGTGTGTGATCTGTGCACCTCGGAGGGGTGAAGGAAGACATCTCTTCCGAAGAAGGGCGTCATGGCGCCCGTTCAGCTCGTTCTGCAACCCCTCGCCGGGGTCGTCGCCGACCCGACCGGCTCGCAGGCCGACCAGCTCGCCCATGCCGTCCGCAACGCCGTCTCCGTCATCTCCGTCGTCTCGGACACCCCGGCCGCCGCGAACGCCGTGGGCACCGCTCGCGAGCTGCGCACCTTCAGAGCCCGGCCGCCCTGCCCGTCCCGGACCGCTGCGGGGCGGGCCCGGTCCACCGCCCGGGGGCCGGCGCCGAGCAGGGCCGCGAAGCAGTCTGGCCCGGCCACCGCGGTGACCGGGCCACACCGTGCGGCGTGCACGATCCCGACGGTACGGTTCGGCGAGCCGGACCACCCCCGCGCCCAGCCCTGACGTTCGGCGAGGGCCGACTGTCGGCCTCCTGTGACGACCCACGGGCCGAGGGCGCGCGAGCATCTCGGCAGTGGCCGGGCTCTCTTCTCGCCGGCCAGCCGCAGGTCCGCCACCGCCGAGCGGACCCCGGCGGCCACCGTACCGACCAGCGCTCGCAGGTCGGACCCGGGACCCCCAGGGCGAGGGCGCTCCGGGATACCGCCAGGGCGCGCCCGTCCAAGCCGCCCGCGCCGCGCCGGGCCTGCACGTCAACACGCTGCTCACCCCATCACTCAAAAGCAGCGACCCCACCCATTTCTGATGGAAAATACCCATCAGAAATGGGTATGATGCCTCCATGACGTTGAGCACGTTGGAAACGCTGCGACTCACCATCGCCGCCATCAAGCAGCGCACCGGCGAGAGCCAGCGCCAGCTCGCCACCGCCCTCGGCCTAACCCAAGACAAGATCAGCCGCCGTCAGTCCGGCGCACAACCCTGGTCCCTGGACGAGATCGACGCGCTCGCCGACCACTGGGGCATGCGCCCACTCGACCTGCTCGCCGGCCCCACCCATGCCGCCCAATCCCTGACCTGGCCCCCCGGCACCACCGCCCCCACAGCAGCACCGCTGCCGGTACCCGCCACCTCCGCACCCATCCCCGCGAACCCGGTCGCTGCGCCCGCCCCGACAGCGCCGCTCGCCCCGGTAGCCTCCGAGGCCTCGTCCGCAGCCATCACGGCCGCCGAGGCCAGCGCCACCTCGCCCACCAAGCAACAGGCCCCCGCCCCGGCCGCTCCCGCCCCGGCAACCGACCAACGGCAGCCGCTCCTGCTGATTGAAGCCGCCCCCGGGGACGTACTCGGCGCCGATTACGACCGAGGCCCGGACGGCGAAGTCCTCACCCACCCCGCCACGCCGTGCGAGCAGTGCGAACGCCCGGTCACCCACCGCATCAGAGGCCGCGCGCTCCACCCCGGCGGCTGGTGCACCCCCGCCGGCGCCGCTCCCCCGGCCACCGCGCTCGCCCAGGCGGCCCCGACCACCCCGACCCCCGCACCCGCAGGCCCGACCACCACCACCGACCAGACCCCGCTCGTCCCGAGTGACCAAAACACCCCGACCACCTCAGCTGGCCCGACCGCGATGCCCACCCCGGCCCGAACCGCCCCCGCACCCGCCACACCCACCCAAACCGCCGACGTCGCCAACCAGGACACCCAGCCCACCCCTGCCCGCACCAACTCCCCATCCGCTACGCCCGACCCGGTCACCACCTCGGCGCCGTCCGCGAAGTTCCGCGAGTACGCCAGCACCGGCCGCGAGCTCGGCTACTACCTCGACACGATCACCTCGGCGGTCGAGCAGGCCCTGGAGGAACACGACGGCGACATCGAAGCCACGTCCGCAGCGCTGGAGAAGAAAGCGATTCCGGCCGCGATGGCCCTCTTCGACGCGACCCGGGTCGGCGCCGCGTACGAGCACACCGCCTACCCGGAACGCCTGGAATTCCTCTCCAAGAAATCCCGGAACGGCGCCGACGAAATCTGGGAAGGACGCCACAAATGGGAGAACGCCCCGCTGACGGCCTCCCTCAAGGCGGGCGCCGACCCAGTGACGGTGGACGTCCTGGACACCAACGCCGCCTACTGCTCCGCCCTCAAGACCCACCTGCCGATCGGCGCCCTCCAGCACCGCCCCGACGGCGGCTGGGACCCCAAACGCTCCGGCATCTACCTGCTCCCCGCCCGCCCCGCCTGGGAACACCCGCACCTGCCCGACCCGATCGGCAACCGCCACGAAGCCGGCCCAGTACTCCTGGACGAAGCCACCATGCGCCTGCTGATCCGCTGCCACAAGCTCGGCCTGGCCGACGCCCCACACATCACCGAGGCCTGGACAAGCGGCGCCACCGAAGGAATGCTGGAGAAATTCCGACGCATCCTCACCATCGCCCGCGAGAACGCGATCCGCGACGGCGACCAGGTGACCGAGAAGTACATCAAGGCCATCTACGCAAAATTCGCATCGACCATCGGCGAATCCACCTACAACCGCGACATCCGCCGCCCCGACTGGATGCACATCATCCGCTCCCAGGCATTCGCGAACCTCTGGTACAAGTCCCAGCGCGCCCACAAAGCCGGACTGACGATTGTCGCGCTGCGCGGAACCGACGAACTCCACGTCACCGGCGGCGAATGGCGAAAGGCCAACGGCGGCGTATTCGAAGAAGGCCGCCTGACCACGCAACTGAAACTCAAAGACCAGTACACCCTGCCCCGCACCCGCACCCGGAGCACCTGAAAATGTCGACCGACGGATGGAAAAACTTCGGCCGCTACGGCGCCGACCGCGACCAGGGAAACGTCCACGGAAAAATCGCCCTCGGCCGGGCCCTCGAAGACGCCCTGGAACGCATGATCATCGAAGGCGGCATCAAGTCCCCACCGACCACCCGCCGCGGCCTCACCGCCCGCATGCGCTACCTGACGAGCCACAAGGGCGGCCCCGCCACCCTCGCCCAGGCCCTCGCCGACGCCGGCAGCACCGCCAACGCCGCCACCCTCCGGGCCTGGACCAAGGGCACCCGCACCCCCCGCCGCGTCAACATCGAAGCCATCGACACCGCCTACTGGACGCTGCGCGCCCGCAACGTCCTGAACAACCCCCAGATCTTCAAGGACCACCTGAACAACAGCGGCCGCGGCACCAAAGTGGAAATCCACCCCATCAACCAGCAGGTGGTAGACGAACCCCGCCGCCGAGACAACCTGCGCATCCGCCCCCTCCAGGTCCGCTACGTCTGGGACGACGCCGTCGACGCCCTCACCACCGGCGACGCCGACGCCCTGGACGGCATCTGGGACGACATCATCGCCGACCTCGACTCCGACTGGGGCGCCTACACCTACGTCTCCCACATCGGCCTCGGAGCCTGACCACCCGCCACCACACCTCGGCGCCACACCCACCCCACCGGGCGCGGCACCAACCCCATCCCCCAGCTCAGACCCCACACAGTGACGTCGGCGACGGTCGTGGGTGTGGGGTCGGCCTGGTCCTGGTGGTCCTACGCCGGGCCGCCGACGGGGGCGAGGGGCGGGCGCTGTGTGGCCCAGTGCCCGCTCGTCGCTGTCCGGGCTCGCCCGCCCGCCCGCCCGCCCGCCCGCTGTGCTGCGCCGGGCCGCCGTCCGGGGCGGGTCGGTTTTTATGGGGGTTTTCCATGGGTTGGGGTGGCGGTTTCGGCAGGGTTTTCTGACGGGGGTTTTCTGATACGGGGTCGGGTGGTCGGGTTGGTGGTTGTAGCGGGATTTCACGTTACATCGTCAACGGTGTGGAGGGGCCTGCTCGGTGGGCATTCTCCGGGGGTATGTGGGCTGCGGCGGGATTTTCTGACGCGGTGTTTCTGATACGGCGTCGGGTGCATTGTTCGGACGTTCCCGGGTCGATCCTTAGACATATGGGTCTAGACCATTGTGAGAGGACTAGACCACTCACTGATTGTGTCGGTCATGGTGGGGAGAGGTTGCGCTGTTGGGCGTGTTGGCGACAGAATGCGATGGCGAACGGGGAAGGCCGGCGGATCGGCGACCAGTTGACCAGGGGAAGCCGAGGCAGGACCCCGACCCCCCTCCTCCCAGTCAGCCCAGCGCACGGAGTGCGCCAAACCCCAACTGACCAGCAGAAATACCCGCCAAGGCCAACCAGGGACGGGCCCGTAGGGCCAGGCGCGGAGCGCCGGCCACCCACTCAGCAGCACTTCACCGCCAAGTCCAGGCCCCCGCAGACCCACGGCGCGGACGCGCCGAAACAGCACTTTCCGTAACTGCGCCCCGGAGGGGCGCCGCAACGCTCCGTCACGCTAGTGACGGCGCGTCATGTCTGCGGAGCAGACGGC
>NZ_JBFBHW010000031.1:0-100828 GCF_040685395.1 Kitasatospora sp. NPDC088779
CGGATGATTTCGCCGATTTGGGTGTGGGCCGCACAACGGGACCACCTCTTGTCGGCCACAAATAGTCTCGCCTATAAGCCAGTTGCCCACGCTGGCGACGGGGGTGTCATACCCCGACCTGGAGGTCGACACCTTTCCGAAGGAGAAAGAAGCACGCGTTCGATTGAGCCCGTGTGGGCACCATGGCGGTTTCCGAAGACCCGGATGTCTCCCCAGAGATCACGCCATGGGCCCGAATCTGGGCCCATGACTGACCGAGCACCAGAACTAGCGGGATACGACGGCATGCCCCAAGGTCAACCGGGCGTTCCCGTCGACCAAGGACCACGCGAACGTGGCACACGGGACGAAGGAGCAGCACCAGAAAGTCCTGGCCTCCACCGACGACGGCATCCCCCCCAACTGCCGGGAGGGCCGGGAGCCGTCGCCCAGGTAGCGAGCCGACCAAGATCCCCCTGATGCCGACAACCCCCACCCGGAGGCGCGAGGCGGAAACGGCCTGCGGGCCGGGGAGCCGGGCCTGGAGCGATCCCCGCGAGCGCGGGGCCGACATCGACAGCGGGGCCCTGGCCCCTGGCGACCCGGAGCGATCCCCGCGAGCGCGGGGCCGACGACTTGAGCGCGGAGGTGTCGCTGGTCTGGCCAGAGCGATCCCCGCGAGCGCGGGGCCGACCCCTCCTGCTGGTAGCCCGCCCACCGGGCAAGGGAGCGATCCCCGCGAGCGCGGGGCCGACGGGACCACGGCTATGACCTCCTCCCCGCTGAGAGAGCGATCCCCGCGAGCGCGGGGCGACATGAGGTAACGCTGGGCGGTGCCGTGTTCACCGGAGCGATCCCCGCGAGCGCGGGGCCGACGACGGCGCGTTCGGTGGCCAGCTCGGCCTCCAGGAGCGATCCCCGCGAGCGCGGGGCCGACTGCTCCTGGACCCGCCGCTCCAGCTCGGCGAAGGAGCGATCCCCGCGAGCGCGGGGCCGACATCCCAGGCATCTGCGCCACCATGCCTGCCGCAGAGCGATCCCCGCGAGCGCGGGGCCGACAGTCACGGAGTGGCAGTAGGCCCACGGCCAAGGGAGCGATCCCCGCGAGCGCGGGGCCGACGTCAAGTCCTTGCGCAGGGTGGAGCCGCTCACGGAGCGATCCCCGCGAGCGCGGGGCCGACCTCACCGCCCACCAGACCGCCAACGACACGCTGGAGCGATCCCCGCGAGCGCGGGGCCGACGGGTCCTGCACGATGACGACGTACCGGCCCTCGGAGCGATCCCCGCGAGCGCGGGGCCGACTCCCCGGCGGCCAGCTGCAGATCCTCGATCCGGGAGCGATCCCCGCGAGCGCGGGGCCGACGAAGGGGCGGCGACGGCGAAGAACCAGATGGTGGAGCGATCCCCGCGAGCGCGGGGCCGACCGATCGTCAAGAGGTCCGTCCAGGTGTGCGGGGGAGCGATCCCCGCGAGCGCGGGGCCGACGTGATGCCGCCCAGCTCACCCAGAACCTCCCGGGAGCGATCCCCGCGAGCGCGGGGCCGACGTTGAGCCAGGTGCCCAGCGACGTCCCGTCTTCGAGCGATCCCCGCGAGCGCGGGGCCGACGAGGGCAAGATCAGCAAGCTGGCCTCCGACGCGGAGCGATCCCCGCGAGCGCGGGGCCGACACTTCCTGACCTGCGGCGATTCGTGTCAGGGACCGTCAGTTGATTCAGTTCGATTAGGCAGGCGGCGCGTGACGGACTTCATGCCTCTTCCTCTCGACGAGACCAGCTTCCGGTGGTCACCGGTGTGATGGGCTGGTCTCCCGAACCATCCCCGCGAGCGCGGGGCCGAGCTCTCCCAAGCCGTCCCCTTGGCCTTGTTCGGGGAACAATCCCCGCGTGTGCGGGGCCGACACCGCGGCCTTCGCCTTGATGGTGCCGAAGGTGGAGTAATCCCCGCGACAGTGGGGCCGACCCGTGCCACTGAACCGGCACTGATGCTAGCGGAGAGCAACCCCCGCGAGCGCGAGGCCGACTGCTGCTGAACGAGGAGGCGCGCCGCGTCACAGTTCTGCAGATCATCAGCCTCTCCTGACCGGCTGCGCAGCCGTGTCCTGGCCTACGCAGGGAGGGCTTGGGTGGACGCATCCCCGAAGCAATGACGTGCGGCGTGGTCTGTACCAATGATTGCAGCGGCCATTGCCGATCTGGCTCGCCACTGCGCCTGGCGGCGCCCAATCGCCGTGTGGCCGCGATTGTATCTCCACAGGTCAGGGTGCCTGTCGAGGCGTCGCCGTCAGTGCGCGCCGCGCACTCACTCAGGCGGGTGAACCCCAGGTCACAACCTGGTCATGTCGATTGCGAGAATCGCAACGCGACTGTACGGTCGCAGCATGGATGCCGGACTGATTGAACGCGTGCGTCAGGTCATCGGCTCAACGGGTGAGACCCAGGCCGTCATGGCGGAGCGCATTGGAATCTCCCCAGACAAGCTGTCGAAGTCTCTTGGCGGGAAACGCCGCTTCACCTCCCTCGAACTAGCGCTGATCGCCGATTTCGGCGGCAGAACCGTTGACTGGCTGCTGCGCGGCGTCGAGCCGCGCTCGGCGCTCGGCGCCGCCGCGCGGAAGGCGGGCGCCTGCGAGCACACCACCGACGAAGTGCGCACACTCCTGGGCCGGTACGAGCAGGTGATCGACGCCTTGGCGCGGATCGGGAGTGACCTGCCGAGGCGCGCCCACAACCGCCCAGAGGGAATCGACGGCACACAGCTCGCCCAGGCCGCCCTGGAAGCAGTGGGAACCGACCCCTGGACCCTCTCGACCCAGAACCTCGCCTCAAGTTTCGAGCAGGCCTTCGGCGTGGAGATCGCGGGCGTCGATCTTCCCGACAAGCTGGACGGCCTGTCCTGGTCGACCGACAGCTTCGACCTCATCCTCGTTGCCAAAACCAATGTGTGGACACGCCAGCGGTTCACCCTTGCCCACGAACTCGGCCATATCCTCGCCGGCGACGCGCATGACGAGGCAGTCGTCGAGAAGGTGCAACCGGGCCGGTCGACCACTGCGATGGAAGTGCAGGCGAACGCGTTCGCCGCGGAGTTCCTGATGCCGCGTACCACTGTTCTGGCCGACGCCCGGGACCGAACGGCCGGCGGTGACCTGGTGGCGGAGCTGGCCTGGAAGTACCGCGTGTCGCCGAGCGCGATGGCAACCCGGTTGAAGGTGTTGGGAGTTCTGACTGCTGATCAGCGCAGGCAGTGGGGCGCGATGTTGACAGCCGACGGCGCCAGGATCGCCGGCGCCGCGGGGGCCCTGGAGCAGCACATGGTCAACACCGAGCGCAGCCAACGTGGTTGGCATCCTCGACGACTAACAGAGCTGGCAATCAAGGCTTATGCTTCGGGTGATACGACAGTCCGGCCGCTGGCAGCCCTCCTGGACCTCGACCCGGACGTGCTCCTAGACCTCCTGGAGCCCGCCCAGCTCGAGCCTGAGCAGCAGCAGGCGGCACCGTCCGATCCCGGAACGGAGCTCGCGTTCAGCCCATGATCATCTGCTTTCCCGACAACACGGTCCTGTGCAACTTCACGTCCGTCTCCAGGCTCGACATCCTGGAAAACGTACTGAGCGGCCGGGGCCGATGGACGGAAGCAGTGGCGTACGAAGCCAAGCGATCATCTCGATTTCTGCCGGCCCTGGACCCACCTGACGTCTCCCGCTGGCTGGGGGATCCGATCGAAGTCGACGACCCCGAGGCCGTGGAGCGGATTCGACAGGGTGTGTTCTTCGGCAGCCCGTCGGATCCGCTCAAGCATCTCGGGGAGTCCGAGACCCTGCACGTCATCAGCACCCGGGTGGAGTTCAAAGAGGCCACGTGGATCAGCGACGACAAGGCGTCGCTGGACCTCGCGCGACACAGAGGGATCCCGACGATGCGCACCAAGGACGCGATGGCGGTGGCGTGCGTGGGGTTCATCGTCTCGAAGCAGGAGGGGTTCGCCCTTCTCCAGCGAATGGTGACGAACGGTCAGTCCATACGGCTGCCCGCCACCGCAGACGATCTGATGCGCTGAACACGCCGCTGCGCTCCACCCCGGGGTCTTCGGGGTGGGGCGCAGCGGCGTCCGGCGTCGCCACGCCGAACACCCCGATCGGATCGCACGACAGTGGCTTCTTGAAGCCCTCGCAGGTGCGGGGCCGGTTGGGCCGCCGAGATCACCGGCCGGGGGATGCCAAGGAGCAATCCCCGCACGCGGGGCCGACCAGGTTGCGATCATGCCCGCCGAGACGACGTCGGAGCAATCCCCGCGTGTGCGGGGCCGATGTAAACCGGACTGCGTAGCGCAGGGCCAACGCGGAGCAATCCCCGCGTGTGCGGGGCCGATGGCAGTACGACCAACGGCGGCACGGGGCTCTGGGAGCAATCCCCGCGTGTGCGGGGCCGATTTGGCGCGGCCAGTCACCGGGTCGATGGGCCGGGAGCAATCCCCGCGTGTGCGGGGCCGATCGAAGAACGGCGCTCTCAAGGTGGACAAGGCCGGAGCAATCCCCGCGTGTGCGGGGCCGATGATCATTCGCAGGACGGCTTCGCCCCGGTCGAGGAGCAATCCCCGCGTGTGCGGGGCCGATACTTTCTGACCTGCGGTGATTAGCGACTGAGGGGCTTGATTGATTCAGTTCGATTGGTAGAGGTCCCGTCGAACAGCCGATGTGCTGTTGTCATTTCTTCTTGTCCCAGGGCTGGTTGTCAGTGTCGTGGCCTGACTCCGCGAAGCGTACCCGCGCGTGGAGATTGAGACGATGATTGAGGACTGCTGGCATCGGTACCTGTCCGAGGTCAGGGGCTGGCTGGGTGCGCTGTGGGGTAAGTCCGCCGGGTGGGTTGGGGATCTGCCACGGATCAGTCCCCACAAATGTGGCGCCAACAGCGTGAGTTCGGCGATGGCGATGTGCCCCGCAGAACAATCCCCGCGAGCGCGGGGCCGACGGAATGCGCTCCCACAGAGCTTCATCGGGATGGAGTAATCCCCGCGAGCGCGGGGCCGATCACCTGCTCCCACGTGCCTCCGAACACCCGCTGGAGCGATCCCCGCGAGCGCGGGGCCGATTCGCCTCTGCGCCACGTGGCGAGGTGCCCGTCGGAGCGATCCCCGCGAGCGCGGGGCCGATAGCAGGGCGAGCACCCGGGCGGGGGCGAACAGCGAGCGATCCCCGCGAGCGCGGGGCCGATCTGGAGCTGCGGCCCGGCCCCTACCGGATCACGGAGCGATCCCCGCGAGCGCGGGGCCGATCCTCGATCCGCCGCTGGTGCCCTGATGGCCCGGGAGCGATCCCCGCGAGCGCGGGGCCGATTCCTGGACCATCAGCCGCATGCCCGGCACCGTCGAGCGATCCCCGCGAGCGCGGGGCCGATGCCGGGACGGACGACCGGGCGAAACTGCACCAGGAGCGATCCCCGCGAGCGCGGGGCCGATGACACCGCCGGCCGCATCTACCGGCATCGCTGGGAGCGATCCCCGCGAGCGCGGGGCCGATCTCGGCAGCTTGCCGTCCGCGAACTCGCCCGCGGAGCGATCCCCGCGAGCGCGGGGCCGATACTTCCTGACCTGCGGTGATTAGCGGCTGAGGGGCTTGATTGGCTCAGTTCGATCGGTAGAAGTCCCGTCGAACAGCCGATGCGTTGTTGCCATCTTTCCTTGCCCCAGGGCTGATTGTCAGTGTCGTGGCCTGACTCCCTGAAGCGTACCCGCACGTGGAGATTGAGACGATGATTGAGGACCGCTGGCAGCGGTACCTGCCCGAGGTCAGGGGCTGGCTGGGTGTGCTGTGGGGTAAGTCCGCCGGGCGGGTTGGGGATCTGCCGCGGAGCAGCCCACGCAAGTGTGTTGCCAGCAGCGCGAGTTCGGCGATGGCAATGTGCGGAACAATCCCTGCGAGCGCTGGGCCGACGAGACTGTGAGCAGCTGGGTCCGGGTCAGGTCGGAGCAATCCCCGCGGGCGCGGGGCCGGTATGGCGTAGGTGGCGCTCAGAGTGTGCTCCCGGTTGGTCCCTTCGGGCTGCGGTGGGTCAATCCTGTCGAACGGATGCTCTATAAGTGGCGGCATATCGGTACAGACTTTTGATCACGATCCGGTCAGCATCAAGGGGTACCTGCCCCGTACCAACCCGACGAACAGCAGATCCGCGACCGGCGAGACGTCGGGGCCCGGATTCTCTCGCTCAGGCGACAGGCGGACCCCATGCAGGAGCGGCTTGGGGAGCGCGCCGGACTTGACCGGCGCACGATTGGGCGGATCGAGAACGGCCTCGCACCTGCGACGCTCGACCAACTCGGCGCCATCGCGCGGGCAATCGACGTGCCACTCTGGCGCCTGGTCCGCGACGAGTAGCCCTGGCCGGCCATCGGGCCGGTCAGGGCCTTGACCTGCTGCTACTCGTCTCGAAGCGGCTCCATGACGAACCCGAGCCGCGGGGGTACAGGCTCGCCGTCGGGACGTTCGAGCAATGGCCCGAAAGCTTCGAAGTCCTGCTGCCGGTAGCACGCGACCAGGTCTGCGTACCGCGGATCGATCCACTCCATCGGATGCCTCCTACTCGTGTGCCGGCAGCCTACGCGTTCCGAGTCCGCTATTCAGCGGGCTTGGTGCAGGGCTTCTCCGGTTTCTTCATCGGCCTGATTGAACAGCTGGGCGAGTGCTGACAGCTCGCCGCTACGGTCACCAGGCTGTCGTCCGTCGGCGGCCGCCACAGTTCCTGGTCGACCTCGAAGCCCGCCTCCCGGATGGCAGCTTGGGTCTGCTCCATGATGTCCTGGTCGAAGTTGCCCGGGTCGAATCCCGGGCTGTGGTGCACGAACCGGCCCTCGCGCTCGCATAACTCGGCGTACGCCTCGGTGTGGACGAGGAACGCGTGCCAGCCCTCGTCCACGATCCTGGACGGCGCCATGGCCAGGTGCGGGCGGCGGGCGCCCACAACCACGAACGCGATGGCTTCCCGGGTGATCCGGGTGGCCATCGCGACGTCCATGCCCTCGTTGTTGGAGAGCACGGTGGAGATGGCGGAGTCGAACGTCGCCGCGCTCACGAACTGCTCCGGAGCGGTCGGGGGCGGCGCCAGCGCCGGGGTGGGTTCGGGAATGATCATGGTAGTGCTCCTCTCGGTGTGTCGAGTGGTGCAACCTCCTGGGCTGACGTCGTCGTCAGGCCCGGGAGGAGGCGGAGGGTTGATCAGGGCGTTTCGACCTGATCGCGAGGGGCTGGTTCGGGCCACCGGTGGGAGATCCGCTCGGCAGGTTGCGAACGCAGGGGCACCCCGATCGGCCGCAGAGGCATACCAGCACCCGAGCACCGCACTCGTTCCACAGTCCGCCGGGACGCCCGTGGTGGGCGCCGAGTTGGCACTCTGCGCTGACGTAGCGCCGGGCCTGGGCTGTGTCCAGAGTGATGACGATGCCGGACGGGACGTCCGGTCTGGCGATCATTGCGGCTCCTCCAGTTCGGCCCAAACGACCACCGCGCCAGTTGCGTCCGTGGATCCCCATGAGGTGCAGGACTGCACGATGGCCAGAACATCAGCCCAGCGTTCGACTGATTCGTCGACAGGCGCGAGGACGCTCAGGCGCACTACTCCAGCGTTGGGGCGCGTAACGCGTACGTGGGCGCCTGTGGCCTGACCGAGCGCAGCCTTCACGGCTCCTGCGCACATGCCGATCTGCACCGATCCCTCAGTACATGTAAGGATTAGGTCTACACATACAGTAGGGCCTGGCCGCATACTCTGTCACCCACCGAGCACGGAACGTAGGAGGACATGCATGGCAGGCGACGCCGAATCCCCCTACCTCCGCATCGCAGACCACATCCGCGAACGGATCCTCACCGGCCAGCTCGCAGCCGGAGCCCAGTTGCCGTCTCTCGCTGCACTGCGTGAGGAATTCGGCTACTCCCACGGCGTCGGCCAGAACGCCTACCGGCTACTCGAATCCGAGGGCCTGGTCGTCGCCCGCCATGGCCGCGGCTACTACGTCCGCAGCCAGGAACCGCCCACCGTCCTGGTGCGCCGTCAACGCGTACCCCGCGGCGACGGCAGCCCGACGGAGGCCACCCTCGCCAGACAGGGTGTCGCCGGTACTTGGCGGCACGAATCTCAGCCGCGTGCCGCCGAGGCCCGCATCGCGGCCCGGCTGGAAATCCAGCCCGGCGATCCGGTGATGCACACGACCTACGTGTACCTGGCCGACGGAGACCCGGTGCAGCTCGCAGAGAGCTGGGAACCGATGGCCACCACTGGCGGCAGCTTGGTTGTCCTGCCCGAGGCCGGTCCACACGCTGGTATCGGCGTCGCCGACCGCATGGCGATCATCGGCATCGACGTGGGCGTGCCCGTTGAGCGCGTGAGTGCCAGGGCTGCCACGCGACCTGAGGCTCAGACCCTCGGCGTTG
Source organism: Kitasatospora sp. NPDC088779 (assembly GCF_040685395.1). Classification (NCBI taxonomy): domain Bacteria; kingdom Bacillati; phylum Actinomycetota; class Actinomycetes; order Kitasatosporales; family Streptomycetaceae; genus Kitasatospora; species Kitasatospora sp. NPDC088779. Next base: position 8,410 of record NZ_JBFBHW010000031.1, read on the forward strand.
CACCCGCTGTCCCGGTGATGGCAATTGAACGGACCTACTACGACCAGGCCACCGGGCGCCCAGTTGAGACCGCAGACATCGTGCTCACCTCGCGCTGGGTTGCTGAGTACGGGCGCGCCCCACGTTCCTGACCTGCATGGTCCGATGCCAGTCGTGTGGTGGCGGCATGGCCGGTACGCCGACGGACGGTCCTGGTATGAGCCGGACGCGGACGGCGTGTGGCAGTGGACGCACGACACCCCGTAACGACGAAGCGCCCCCGCCCGGCCGAAGCCGAGCGGGGGCGGAGCGATCCCCGCGAGCGCGGGGCCGATAAGGAGCGCAAGGCCCGATACCGGCCGGCGGAGGAGCAATCCCCGCGAGCGCGGGGCCGACTGGGCCGTGCTGTTCCCCGGCGAGCCGGTGCTGGAGCAATCCCCGCATGTGCGGGGCCAACCCGTACAAGGTGGAGCAGGACATCGAGCGGCGGGAGCAATCCCCGCGTGTGCGGGGCCGATCGCAGATCGCCGTCGCCATCGCGCGGATCCCAGGAGCGATCCCCGCGAGCGCGGGGCCGATGGAGTTGGAGCCACCCACCATCGCGACCGATGGGAGCGATCCCCGCGAGCGCGGGGCCGATGCGTGGAAGTCCGCCCACGCGATATCCGAGCGGGAGCAATCCCCGCGGGCGCGGGGCCGATTCGGTGCCGTGGCCTTCGCCCTTGCACGGGCAGGAGCAATCCCCGCGGGCGCGGGGCCGATGCTTTTTGACCTGGGGTGATTAGCAGTCGAGGGGCCTGATTGGTTCAGTTCGATTGGTGGAGGATCCGTCGAACGGCCGATGTGTTGTTGCCATCTTTCCTTGCCTCAGGGGCGGTTGTCGGTGTCGTGGCCTGAGTTCTCGAAGCGTACTCGCACGTGGAGGTTGAGGACCGTCGGCAGTGATGCCCGTCCGAGGTTAGGGGCAGCCTGTTGCTGTCGTAGATGCTGGACGCTGGGGCAGTGGCCGAGATTATTCGGGGCCGCTGCCTGCCGATGGTGACGTGGCGGCGCCTGAATGGTCTTGCGGGGCCAGGTCTGTTCGCCTGGTTGTGCGGGATGCGCGGCTGAGGAGGTTGTCCGCCGGGTGGTGTTCATGTGGGACAGGTGCGCGGCGGGTGCTGCTGGGCGGAGCGTAGTGGGGCGGGGCAGGTCGCCGGTTGCCACGGTGAGTGTTGCTGGCCTTGGGGTAGTTGGCCCCGGGCATGGGGAAGGTCGTAGAGCTTCAACGCCGCCGCAGTGAGGCCTGGAAGTCGGCGCGTGGGAGCACGGCTATCAGGGGGAGTTGCCACTTACCGCGGTGGAGACCGTTCTGGTGTGTGGAGTTGGTCCTCGACGGGGTGCGTCGGATGGGCGGGCCCGGACCGAGCAGGTGATGTGCTCGGCCCCCACCGGCGCTGGGCGGGTGGGGGCCTGCCGGCGTCAGTGCAGCAGTAGCTGCAGGCTGAGCAGCCCGCGGTGCCTCGGGTTGTCCTGCCACTGCGCGGTCTCGGCCGGTTCGGCCAGGCGCAGGGCGGGGAAGCGGCGCAGCAGTTCGGTGAACGCTACCTCGGCCTGGAGGCGGCCGAGTTGTGCGCCGAGGCAGTGGTGGATGCCGTGGCCGAACGCGAGGTGTCGGGTGGCGCCCGGGCGGGTGATGTCGAAGCGGTCGGGGTCGGTGAAGACGGCCGGGTCGCGGTTGGCGGCGAGCAGGGCGATCTGGACGAACTCGCCGGCCGGGATCGTGGTGCCCGCGATGGTCACCGGCTCGGTCGTGCGGCGCAGCGAGGCGATGCTGAACGGGCTCTCGTAGCGCAGGACTTCCTCGATCGCGCCGGGAAGCAGTGCCGGATCCGCGCGCAGCGCCGCGAGTTGCTCGGGGTGGCCGAGCAGAGCGTGGATGCCGTTCGCGATCAGGTTGACGGTGGTCTGGTGGCCGGCGATGGCGAGCAGGAACGCCATCGAGGTGATCTCGGCCTCGGTCAGCCGGTCGCCGTCCGCCTGGGCGGCGAGGAGTTCGGAGATCAGGTCGTCGCCCGGGTGGGTGCGCTTGTGGTCGACCAGGGCGCGCAGGTAGTCCGCCATGCCTTCGGCGGTCTCCACCGAGACTTCGCCGTCCGCTCCGCCGTCCGCCTCGCCGTCCGCCTCCGGGGCGGCATCGACCGCGTTGCCCCGCACTTGGAGGTTCTCCCGTTCGGCCTGCGGCGCGCCGAACAGCTCGAAGACGACCGCGAGTGGCAGCGGCAGCGCGAACTCGCTGATCAGCTCGATCGAGTCGGGGCCGTCCAGCTGGTCCAGCAGTGCGCCGACGTGGCGCTCGACCATCGGGCGTAGGGTCGCCACCTGCCGCCCGGTGTAAGCCTGTTGGACCAGCTTGCGCAGTCGGGTGTGCTCCGGGGGGTCGGAGTTGAGCATGTGCGACATCAGGTCGCGGCCCGGGCCGCCCTCGGAGTTCCCGACGTGTCGGGCGAACGCCTCGGTGACGGCCTTCTTGCTCAGCCGGGGGTCGGTGAGGGCGGCCCGGCACTCGGCGTGGCCGGTGACGACCCAGCCTTCGAGTCCGGCCGCGCCGCCGAACCGGACCTTGCGGGCGCCGCCCTCGCTGCGCCAGCGGCGGTACGCGGCGTGCGGGTCGGCGTAGAACTGGCCGTCGGCGAGCTCCGGTTCGGTGGCGCTGTGTTCGGTGCGTATGTGTTCGGCGTGCATGTGATCAGTGTGTATCGCGTGGCTTCAGGACGCGGACCTCGCTGACGCCGAGCAGGCCGAGCAGCGGCACCTTGGCGGTCCGCTGCTCGGGGTCGACGACCAGGCCGGCCGTACGGATCTGGTCCAGCAGCAGCTCGGCGAGCGGCATCACCATGTGCCGGCCCCAGCAGCGTTCGGAGGAGTGCCCGAACGGCAGGTAGCCGGGAGTGCTGTCCGGGTCGAGGTGGTCCCAGCGCTCCGGGCGGAACTCGTGCGGGTCCTCCCACAGGGCCGGGTCGCGGTGCGAGAGCAGCGGCAGGACGAGGACGTCGTCGCCCGCGCCGATCCGCGGGTCGATCGCGGGGTACTCGGGCGAGGCGCGGCGCAGGATGTTCCAGGACGGCGGCAGCAGGCGCAGCGACTCGAAGATGATGTTCCGGTTCGGCGTGCTGTCGTCGAACGGCGCGCCGAGCCAGAGCGCGTTCGCGACCAGGGTGGAGATGGTGAAGCAGACCGGTGCGGCGGCTCGGCGGTACATGCCGAGCGCGTACCGTCGGTCCTGGTAGTTGGCGGCCTTCGCGGTGAGCTTGCCGAGCTCGGTGAGGTCGTCGCCGGGCTTGGGCCTGCCGGGCAGTGCGGCGCCGGCCGAGATCACCAACCAGGTGAGCAGCGGCGTCAGTTCGAGGTTGCGGCTCATCAGGATCCGCAGCCGGCGCGGGTCCCGGCCGAGGATGAGGTCGCGCAGGAAGAGGTGTCCGGTGAGCGGCCACGGGCCGGACAGGTCGATGTTCGGCGGCAGCGGGGCCTTCAGTGCCTCGCGCACGTCGCTGCCGATCGTCCGGGTCACCGAGGACGCCTCGGTGCGGGTGATCGAACGTCCGTGCAGCGGTTTGAAGGTGGGCCGTTCGATCTCGGTGGCGCGCCGGGCGGCGAGGATCCGGTCGGTGAGCTCGGGCCCGGCGACCCCGATCGTGTCGGGTTCGAGCCGGACGGCGTCCTTGCCCAGATGGTCCCTGAGCAGGGCCTCAAGTCGGGGGGAGAGCACGGTGGTTCGCGAACGGGCGGAGGCGGGGGAGAGGGCCATGTGATGTCTCCGAGACTTTGCCGGGACCGGTCTCCGCCCCCGCCCCGGGCCCGATCTCCCGGCGGAGGCCGCGAGGGGGGGCAGGGGCGGGGGCGGATCAGCTGTTCAGGTACCGGAGGTACCGATCAGCCGGCTTAGTACCAGATGTACCAAGCGCTGGCCTTCAGGCTCTTCTTGGCGAAGGACGCGTCACGGATGGCGAACAGGATCTTCATCTTTGGGTCTCCCTTTCGTTACCAGGTGGCTGAGCGAACGTAAGCCGACTCTGCAGTCGCCCTACAGACGTAGACACGCAGCCGGCTCCCCATCAGGTTCACTGTCGGGGGAGGTTCTTGTCGAGAGGCTCGGGGAGGTGGGGGGTTTGCCAGCGGATTTCCTGATTCGCCCCCCCGGCTTTCCTGATTTGCCCCCCGGCGGCTGACGGTGTCAGTCGCCGGAGCAGTCCGCGCACCGTCGCGGGCGCAGCCCGTCGAGGATGATGCCCAGGTAGCGGCGCCAGTCGGTGACCCCGGCCTGCACGACGTGGCAGAGGCCGATGTAGAGCGGTGACACGTCCGCGACGGTCAGGTCCTCCCGCACCGAACCCTCGGCCTGGGCGCGCTTGAGCACCTTGTCGGTGAGTTCGTTGAGTTCGGCGATCGCCGCTGCGTCGAACGTGCTGCCGCCGACCATCGCGGTGACCGTCTCCGCGTAGCCCCGGTCCTGTTCCTGCATGATTCCGCAGAACTCCAGGGAGCGGGCGAGGCCGTGCCAGGGGTCGGGGTCGGGGAGCACCTCGTTCCTGAGGAAGTCCAGGGTCTGCTGGAACCGGTGCTCCACGATCGCTTCCGCCAGCGATTCCTTGGTCGGGAAGTGGCGGTACACCGTCCCGACGCCCACCCCGGCCCGGCGGGCGATGTCGCCCATCTGCGCGTCCCGCCCGGACTCGGAGAAGGCGGCTCGGGCGGCGTCGAGCACCTTGAGCCGGTTGCGGGCGGCGTCGGAGCGCAGCTTGCCGCCGGTGGGTGTGCTGGAACGGGAAGGGGGAGGGGAAGGGGTGTTTGACAAGGGGAACCGCGCCTCCGTATCGTCGCCATCCGGAACCGTGAGTCCGATTCCGGTTACCACTTTAACCCACAGGAGCGTATCCCTCCCATGGCCGTGCCTCCCACTTCCTCCTTATCGACCTCGACCTCGACCTCCTCCCCGGATCCTCTCCGCTGGAAGGCGCTCGTCGTCCTGGCCGTCGCCCAGTTGACGGTGGTGCTCGACGCCTCGATCGTGAACGTCGCGCTGCCCTCGATCCAGCGGGACCTGCACTTCGCCGACTCCGACGTCCAGTGGATCGTCAACGCCTACGCACTCGCCTTCGGCGGCTTCCTGCTGCTCGGCGGCCGGACCGCCGATCTGCTCGGACGGCGGCGGGTGTTCATGACCGGACTCGGCCTGTTCGCCGCCACGTCGCTGCTCGGCGGTCTCGCACCGACCGCGGGCCTGCTGATCGCCGCGCGGGTGGGGCAGGGCCTCGGCGCCGCGATCATCGCGCCGGCCGCCCTGTCGATCGTCACCACGACCTTCACCGAAGGCGCCGAACGCAACAAGGCCCTCGGCATCTGGGGCGCGCTCGCCGGAGCGGGCGGTGCCATCGGCGTGCTGCTCGGCGGTGTGCTCACCCAGTGGGCGGGCTGGGAGTGGGTGATGTTCGTCAACGTGCCGATCTGCGTCGTCGCCGCCGTCCTCACGCCGGGGTTCGTCCGCGAGAGCCGCGGCCACGAGCGCACGGGCATCGACTTCGCCGGTGCCGCACTGGTCACCGGCGGTCTCAGCGTGCTGGTCTACGCGCTCGTGGACGCCGAGCGGGCGGGCTGGGGCTCGGCCAGGACCATCGGGCTGCTGGGCCTCGCGGCCGTCCTGCTGCTGGTCTTCGCCCTGGTCGAACTGCGCCTCGTCAAGCACCCGGTGATGCCGTTGCGGATCTTCCGCAACCGCAACCTCTCCAGCGCCAACGCGGTGTCCCTGCTGGTGGGCGCCGCGCTGCTGTCGATGTTCTTCTTCATCTCCCTCTACCTCCAGCAGGTGCTCGGCTTCTCCGCGCTGGAGGCCGGACTGTCCTATCTGCCCTTCTCGGCGGCGAGCATCGTCGCCGCCGGTGCGGCCTCGCAGCTGGTGACCAAGGTCGGGCCCAGGCCCGTCCTCGCCTGCGGTCTGGCGCTCACCGCGGTGGGGCTCCTGCTGTTCACCCGCATCCCCGCCGACGGCACGTTCGCCGGGGACGTGCTCCTGCCCTCGGTGGTCGCGGCACTCGGACTCGGGTTCTCGTTCGTGCCCGTGACCATCGTCGCCGTCTCCGGTGTGACACCGCAGGAGTCGGGTCTCGCCTCCGGCCTCATCAACACCACCCAGCAGATCGGCGGCGCGCTCGGCCTCGCCGTGCTCTCCTCGGTGGCCAACGCCCGTATCAGGGAGCTCCTTGAGGGCAAGCAGGCCGGTGGCCCGGCCACGGCCGACGCGATGACGGAGGGCTTCCGGCTCGCGTTCGCCGTCGGGGCGGGCTTCGCCCTGCTCGGCGTGCTCATCACCCTGCTGGCCGTACCCAGGGGCGAGCGCTCCGTGCGCGAGGACGTGCCGGTCACTCCGGTCTGACGAACGGCGGCCTCCGGACGCGCGACCGAACAACGGCGACCGAACGGCGGCGACCGAACAACGGCGACCGAACGGCGGCCTCCGGACGCACGAAGGCGCTCACCCTGCCCTCGACGGCTACGGGGTGAGCGCCCTCGCGTGCTCCCTGTACGACGGTGCGCGGCGGTGCGCGGCGGTGTACGGCGGTGCCTCGGTAGGGACGGTGCCTCAGTAGGACAGCCCCGGGCAGTACACCCCCTGCTGCGGCGCCGTGTACGAGCCGCGCACCACCAGCGTCTCCAGCCGCTCCAGGGCGATGCCCCGGGTGCGGAACGCCCAGCTCAGGGTCTCGGGCAGCAGCCGGCCCGGGATCCGCAGCCGGGGCGGCGCGCCGTCGGGGACGGCCCGGCGCATCAGCTCGCCGGCGCCCGTGTACAGCGCCCGTGCCGCGGCCTCCGAGGCCGCCGTCAGATGGCCCAGGTCGGACAGGCCCGTGGTGTAGCCGGCGAGCGCGCCGCTCGACCGGTCCACGACCACGTACGGCTGCGACCAGCCGAAGGCCCGCTTGGCCGCCATGTGGATCTCTCCGTCCCGCGCATGGCCGTTGACCGAGCGGTACAGCTCCTGGCACGCGGTCACGTCGTCCTCGGTCATCGCGCGCACCGTGAAGCCCGCCATGTTCGCCGGGGTGGGCGGCGCGTACCCGGCGACCAGGGACAGCTGCTCGTACGGGACGAAGCCGAGCGAGGAGTAGAGCCGGTACGCGCCCAGGTTGTTGGTCACCTGGACGGCCCGGACCGAGTCCCGGTCGTGCCGGGCGGCCGCGCCGATCACCTCGTCCATCAGCAGCCGGCCCACACCGCCGCCCTGCGCGCCGGGCGCGACGCTGAGCGGGCCGAAGGCGGCGACGGACTCGCCCAGGACCAGGAAGTTGGAGCCCGTCACGGAGCCCGCGCCGTCGACCGCCACGTAGGCGAGGCAGCCCGGGGCCGCGAGCCGGTCCCGGAACATCTCCGTCACCTCGTCCACCGACGACCACTCCGGAGCGAGACCGAGCGAGGCGTTCAGGGTGTTGAAGGCCTCGAAGCAGATGCCCGCCATCGCCGGAAGGTCCTCCCACGCCGCCTCCCGGACCCGGAAGGCCTGCGCGCCGCCGTCCACGGCGTCGCCGCCGGGAAGGTGGCCGGCGCCCGGCTCGGGGAAGTAGCCGACGCCCGGTTCGGGGAAGCGGCCGGCGCCCGGTTCGGGGAAGTAGCCGACGCGGACGAAGAACCCGACGTACTTCTCGAAGAGTTCACGCGTCATCGGCGGGCAGTCGACGCCGGTACCGGCCAGCAGCTCCCGGGTCTGCGAGGTGTCGACGGACAGGTAGTGGTTGCGTCCGCTGTAGATGGTCGATTCGAACGCGTCGATCATCGGGACCATCGCGTTGTCGCGGTCGGCGCGGATGCGCCGCACCCAGGCGTCCCAGCGGAGTTCGTCCAGGTGGTAGCCGAGGGAGCGGAGGGATTCGGTCATCGCGGAGAACGGGAGGTGCGTCCCGTTGGCGAGGTGGTGGTTGCGGCCCGCCGCCCGGTCGTCGCGGGACAGCCGCAGGATCGCCGCGCTGACGTGGTCGACCGGCACCAGGTGGAAGATGCCGGCGGGATCCTGCGGTACGGCGCCGGCCTGCACGATGCCCTTCATGCTCAGCCAGACGAAGTCGTGGGTCTGGCAGAAGCCACGCTCCGAGTCGCCGGAGATCTCGTCCACCCGGTAGACCGAGACCGGCAGGCCCCGCCCCCTGGCGAGTTCGATGATCTGCTCCGCCACCAGTTTCGTCTGCCGGTAGCCGGACGACAGCGCCTCGGCGGGGCCCGGCGGATCGGTCACCTGGAGGGCCTGCCCGGGGACCGCCTCCGCGGCGAACACACCGGTGGACGAGACGTGGTGGACGGGCACGGTGCGGTGCCGTGCGGCCAGGCGCAGGATCTCCGCGGTGCCCGTGACGTTCGCGTCCTTCAACGCCGAGTACGGGTAGAGGCCGTTGACGGTCGCGGCGGCGTGGTAGACGCTGTCCACGCTGCGGGCGAGGGCGTCGAAGCGTTCGGGGGCCAGCCCCAGCAGCGGCCGGGCGAGATCGCCGACGACCACGGACAACCGGTCCGGGTCGATGCCGTCCCAGAACTCGTACCACTCCAGGTTCTTGCGCAGCCGCGCCCACGCGTCCGCCTCGTCGGCCCCGCGGACCAGGCAGTGCACGGTCGCACGGGTCGTCCGCAGCAGGTCGCGCAGCAGGTACGCGCCCAGGAACCCGGTCGCACCGGTGAGGAGCACCTCCCGCGGGTCGTCCGCGACCCGGATCACCTCGTCGGCGGGGGAGACGTCCGCCGCCAGGACGACCTCGGCGGCGAAGTCCACCGCGTCCTCGTCGACGCCCGGCGTGGCGGACACCGCGGCCAGCACCTTCGCGAGCAGGTGGTCGGCGAGCACCGCCGGGGTCGGGTGCTCGAAGACGAGCGTCGGGCGCAGGCTCACCCCGCAGAAGTCGCTGAACTGGTTGCGCATCTCCACGGCCATGAGGGAGTCGACGCCGAGTTCGAGGAACGGCACGTCGGGGTCGATGGCGTCCGCGCTGTCATGGCCGAGCACCGCCGCGATCCGGGTGGCGATCCGGTCCACCATGTGGAGCAGCTGCTTCTCCTCGTCCAGTCCGGCGAGCACGCCGGCCAGACGGGCGGCGACCTCCGGGTGCTCACCCGGCTTGAGCACCCGCCCGGACGGGGTCGTCTTCTCGGCGGTCTCCCCGGCGGTCTCCCCGGCCGTATCCGCGGCCGTCTCCCCGGCCGTCTCCCCGGCCGTCTCCCCGGCCGTATCCCCGGCCGCCGACTCCACGGCCACGGTCGGTACCGGTGACGCGGCGGGGGCGGCGAGTGCGGGCAGCCAGTAACGCTTGCGCTGGAAGGCGTAGGTCGGCAGCGTGACGTGGCGGGCGGCGGTGCCGTCGAAGAACGCCGCCCAGTCGACCGGGACGCCGGCGGTGTGGAGCGCGGCGGCGACACCGACGGCGGTCGCGGCACCGGGCCGGTCACGCCGGGAAACCGGCAGCGCACGGTGGCCGCCCGTGCGGCCACCCCCGTCACCCCCGTCACCCCTGTCGGCGTCGTCGGCGATCTGACGCACCAGGGCCGTCAGGGACGCGTCCGGGCCCAGTTCGACGAAGGTGTCGGTGCCCCGCTCCCGCAGGGTCCCCACCGCGGCGGCGAACCGGACGGCCGAGCGCAGCTGCCCGGTCCAGTACGCGGGTGTCAGCAGTTCCGCACCGGCGACGGCACCGGTGACCGTGGAGACGATCGGCACGTCCGGCGTACGGTAGACGACGGTCCGGGCCACGGCCTCGAACTCCTCCAGCACCGCGTCCATCCGGGGCGAATGGAAAGCATGACTCACCGTCAGACGCTTGGTCCTGCCGCCCCGTTCGGACACCGCCCGGGCGACCTCCGCCACGGCGTCCTCGTCGCCCGAGACCACGACGGACCGGGGCGCGTTCACGGCGGCGATCGCCAGCCGGGACTCCCGGCCGGCGAGCAGCGGCAGGACCTCGTCCTCCGTGGCCTCCAGCGCGATCATGGCACCGCCTTCGGGCAGCGCCTGCATCAGCTCGCCCCGGGCGGTGACCAGCCTGGCCGCGTCCGCCGGCGAGAACACCCCGGCGACGTGCGCGGCGGCCAGCTCGCCGAGGGAGTGGCCGGCGAGCGCGTCGGGACGCACCCCCCAGGATCGCAGCAGCGCGAACTGCGCGACCTCCAGTGCGAACAGGGCGGGTTGGGCGATACCGGTGCGATGGATGCGCCCGTCGTCCGCCGCGTCGCCGGCGGTGAGGAGCAACTGCCTTACCTGCGGCGCCAGATGGTCGCACACCGCGTCCAGCGCTTCGGCGAACACCGGGAACGCCTCGTACAGTTCACGGGCCATGCCGGCCCACTGGGAGCCCTGGCCCGTGAAGAGGAACGCCGTGGTCCGGGCGGCACCGGCGTGATCCGTGGTCAGCCCGGCCGCGGGCTCGCCCTCCGCGAGCGCGCCGAGGACGCGTAGCAGGCCCTCCGCGCTGTCCGCCCCGTCCGCGCCGCGACCGAGGTCCGCGACGACGGCGGCCCGGTGTTCGAGCCCGGCCCGGGACAGTGCCAGGGTGCGCCCCACGTCCACGGCATCCCGCTCGGGCGCCGCGCGCAGGAACGACTCCAGCCGGCGGGCCTGGTCGCGCAGCGCGGCCGGGGACTTCGCGGACAGCAGCCACGGTACGGCGGTGAGCGCCCGGACCGGGGCCGGGGTCTCCTCGGCCGAGGGGGAGTGCGGCGCCTCCTCCAGGACGACATGGGCGTTGGTGCCGCTGATGGCGAAGGAGGACACCCCGGCGCGCCGGGGCCGTCCGTCGGCCGCCGTCCACGGCCGCGCCTCGTCGAGCAGCCGTACGTTCCCCGACGACCAGTCGACGTGCGGTGACGGCCGGTCCACGTGCAGGGTCGCCGGGAGTACGGCGTGCCGCATCGCCTCCACCAGCTTGATGACACCGGCCATGCCCGCGGCGGCCTGGGTGTGGGCGATGTTGGACTTCACCGAGCCGATCCACAGCGGCCGTTGAGGGTCCCGGCCGCGCCCGTACGCGGCGAGGATCGCCTCGGCCTCGATCGGGTCGCCGAGCGTGGTCCCCGTGCCGTGGGCCTCGACCAGGTCGACCTCGTGCGCGGCCACCCGGGCGTTGGCGAGCGCCCGGCGGATCACCCGCTGCTGCGCCCTGCCGTTGGGCGCGGTGAGCCCGTTGGACGCGCCGTCCTGGTTCACGGCGCTGCCCCGGATCACGGCGAGCACCCGGTGGCCCGCCCGCTGCGCGTCCGAGAGCCGTTCGAGCAGCAGCACCCCCGCGCCCTCGCCGAAGGCGGTGCCGTCCGCCGCGCCGGCGAAGGCCTTCACCCGGCCGTCCGGGGCGAGGCCCCGGTGCCTGCTGAAGGTGATCATGTCGTCCGGGGTGGACATCACCGTGACCCCGCCCGCGAGCGCGAGCCGCGACTCACCGGAGCGCAGGGAGCCGCAGGCCAGGTGGAGGGCCACCAGGGACGCGGAGCAGGCCGTGTCGACGGTGACGGCGGGGCCGTGCAGACCGAGGGTGTAGGCCACCCGGCCGGACATCACGCTGCCCGAGGTGGCGAAGCCGAGATGGCCCTCGTACTCGGACCCGGGCGCGGCGAGCGTGCTGTACGTCTGTCCCTTGGTGCCGACGAAGACGCCGGTCTCCGAGCCGGCCAGGCCGGTCGGATCGACGCCCGCCCGTTCGAAGACCTCCCACGCGACCTCCAGCATCAGCCGCTGCTGCGGATCCATCGCGGTTGCCTCGCGCGGGGCTATGCCGAAGAATCCGGCGTCGAACGCGGACGGGTCGGCCAGGAAGCCGCCGCGCGCGACGTAGCTGGTGCCGTGGTGGTCGGGGTCGGGGTCGAACAGGGTGTCCAGCGCCCAGCCCCGGTCGGCGGGGAAGTCCGAGGTGGCGTCCCGGCCTGCGGCGACGAGGTCCCACAGCTGCTCGGGCGACTCCACCCCGCCGGGGAAGCGACAGGCCATGCCGATGATGGCGATCGGCTCGGCGCCGTCCGGGTCGGGCCCCGCAGGGGTCGTACGCTCGGCCGGGAACGCTTCGGCGGCCGTGCGGGTGCCCGGCGGCTCCGGCGGCTCCGATGGCTCCGTCAGCTCGGAGACCAGCCGGTCCGCGAAGGCGGCGGGCGTCGGGTGGTCGAACACGGCGGTCGCCGGGAGCCGCAGCCCGACCAGCGCGCACAGTTGCCGCCCGACCGCCACGACGGCGAGGGAGCCGAGGCCGAGGTCCACGAACGGCCTTGTGGGCGTGACCCGTTCGGCTTCGACGCCGAGCGCGCGCGCCACCTCGGCGCGGACCAGGTCCAGCACCGTCCGGGCCCGCTCGGCCGCCGTGAGCGCCGCGAGACGGCTCGCCCACTCGCCCCGGTCGGGCTCGGCCCCGCGCTCCCCGTGCTCCCCGGGCCCGCCGGTGGACGCCGTACCGAGCAACCGGGCATCCGCGTCCGCCAGCAGATGCCGGGTGACCTTCCCGGACGCGGTGCGCGGAACGCGCTCGACGGCGTACACCTTCTCCGGCACCTTGAAGAAGGACAGCCGCGTCCGGCAGTGCTCGAACAGCGCCTGGACGTCGACGCCTTCGGGACCGGGCACCACGTACGCGACGGGCACCTCGCCGAGCACCTCGTGGGGCTCCCCGCCCACCGCCGCGTCGGCCACGCCCGGCGCCGCGCGCACCACGTCCTCGATCTCCACGGGGTGGATGTTCTCGCCGCCCCGGATGATCAGCTCCTTGAGACGGCCGGTCAGGGTCACCTGCCCGAGGGCGTCCCGGCGGGCCAGATCGCCCGTGCGGTACCAGCCGTCCCGCAGCACCTCCGCCGTGGCGCCGGGCTGCCCGTGGTAGCCCAGCATCAGGTTGGGGCCGCTGACCCAGACCTCGCCCTGCTCGCCGTCGGGCACCTCGGCACCGGAACCGCCGTCCACCAGGCGGATGTCCACCCCCGGAACGGGCGGCCCGGCCGCCCCGGCGACCCGGTCGCCCGTCGGCCGGTTCGAGGTGATCGCGCCGGTCTCGGTCGATCCGTACTGGTCCACCAGCGGGACCCCGAACGCCTCCTCGAAACGGCTGCCGAGGGAGGCGCCGCCGGCCGAACCGGCGACGAACCCCAGCCGCAGCGAAGGCAGCCGGGTGTGCTCCTGGCGGGCGCGGTCCAGCAGGTAGTGGTACGTCGTCGGCACCCCGGCGAGGAAGGTCACCCCGTCGTCGCGCAGGGCGTCCAGCACCTCGGAAGGGGCGAAGCCGCTCATCAGCCGGGCGCCGGCGCCCACGGCCACGACCGCCATGACGCACAGGTTCTGGCCCAGGCCGTGGAACAGCGGCATCGGCCACAGCAGCCGGTCGTCCTGCGTCATCCCGAGCACACCCACGTGGCAGGCCTCCACCAGCCACAGCGAGCTGCGCAGGGAGTAGAGCACCCCCTTGGGACGGCCGGTGGTGCCCGAGGTGTAGAGCATCCAGGCCGGAGCGTCGAGCGGGTTCTCCTCGGGCGCCGGCCCGTCGTACGGGGTGGCCGCGAGCGTCTCGTACGCGGTGATGTCGTACCCGGCGGTGTCCGCGGTGTCCGCGGTGTCGTGCGCGGTGGCGCCGGGGGAGTCGCCGGTGAGCACGATCGAGGGCCGGGGCAGGCCGGACGCGGCCACCGCGCGCAGCAGCACGTCGAGCCGTGCCGGGTCGCACAGCACCACCGACGCCCCGGAGTCCCGCAGGAAGTGGACCAGTTCGGCCTCGGACGCCTGCGGATTCAGCGGCACGGTGATGCCGCCCGCCCGGATGACGGCGAGGCAGCTCTCCACCATCTCCACGCTGTTGCCCATGAGGACGGCGGCGCGGCCGTCCTTCTCCAGTCCCAGCGCGGCAAGCCGGCCGGCGAGCCGAGAGGTCCGCAGATCCAGTTCCCGGTAGCCGACGCCCCGCCGGGCGTCGGTGAAGGCCACCTTGTCCCCGATCCGGGCGGCGTGTCCGCCGAGCAGTTCGGACAGCGGACGGATCAGCGAAGGGGTCGTGTCAGGAGCCATGTCATCGCACCTCTCGGCTCTGTGTTCAGCGCTTGGTAGACGGTTGCGGTCGTGCCGTCAGCGAACGGCCAGCACGGTCCTGGTCGGGCAGGAGAACTCCAGGGAGCCGTCCGGCCCCGCGAGCACCCGCAGCGCCTCGCGCGCCTCGTCGGTCGCTTCGGCCACCCGCTCCGCGGGCACCAGGTCCCACTGCACGCGGGTGGTCACGGTCTTGGTCCACGCCAGGTAGTCGTCGATGGTCTCGAAGCGGGAGTCCGCCGGGACGTGGCGGATCCGCACATCGCTGAAGCCGGCGGTGAGGAAGGCGGCAGCCGTGGACTCCTCACCGGCCAGCGGGCCGCCGAGGCCCAGGACCACCTGCCACGGGTCGTCCACACCCTCGGGGAGGTGCTTGGCGAGCACTCCGGCGAGGATCTCGGCGGACTCCCAGCCGGCGGCCAGCCTGCCGTTCTCGGTGGGGAAGGTGGTCGCGGCGAACCTGCCCCCGGGGCGCAGCGCCGCGACGGCGCAGGACAGGGCCTTCTCCGCCTCCGGCAGCAGGAACAGGACCATCCCGGCGCTCGCCGCGTCGAACGGCTCGGCGAAGGCGAAGTCCTGGGCGTTGCCCAGCTCCGCGCGGGCCCAGCCGGACACCCCGCGGGCCGTGATGTCGGCCGTGCAGGCGTCGACCATGCCCTGGGCCTGGTCGATGCCGAGCACGAAGCCCTCCGGCCCCACCGCGTGGGCGATCGGGAACAGGCAGGCGCCGCGCCCGCAGCCGATGTCGAGCACCCGCTCGCCCGGCGAGAGCTCCAGGGTGTCGGCGATCATCTTCCCCAGCGGGTGGAAGATCATCTGACCGGCGGACTCGTACTGCTCGGCGGCCTTGTCGTAAGCGTCCCTCACCAGTGAGGTGATGCGGAGGTCCTCGGTCATGACGCGCTCTCTTCCTGTTGTTCCGGGGTCAGCGGATTGTCGGACGTCACCGGCCGCACGATGCAGCCGAGACGGAATTCGGCACAATGCGTTTCGTCCGCCACGCGCCACCACAACTGATCCGGGGTGGGCAGCATCTCGGACACGACGACTTCCCCTCCGGGAAGTCGCGCGATATCGATCACCGACAGCGGATCGGCGAAATCGACGTACAGCGGCTTGGGCTCGGCCGGATGCTTCACGTAGACGTGGCGCGGAATTCCCCGGGCGGCCCGGAGTCGCTGCACGGACAACCACTGGGTGACGGTGTCCGCGGTCTTCTCCGGAGCCCTTTCCGGAATGCTCAGCCGCCAGCGGGCCCGCTGGACCACGACACCGTCCACCACGATCCTGGGGGTGTACGCCCCGAGGTCGACCGGCACCGGGACCAGCGCGGGCCGGGACACCGCGCGGTGCAGCGTCGACGACAGGTCACCGGGGTAGAGCAGCCGCCGCCGGCCGTCCACCACCACCGCGTCGGCCGAAGCGGACACGACGGCATCCGCGATCGGCACCACGTCGGCCCGGTCCTTGCCCGAGAGGCCGCTCAGTTCGATGGCGGCACCGGGGAGTTCGGGGGTCACGTGGGCGCTGCGCCGGCGCGAGACGATGGTCGCGGCGGTCCCGGACGGCACGGCTCGCGCCACCCGCTCGGTGAAGCCGGCCCACAGCCCGTCCGGGTCGCTGTGCAGCGGACGCTCCAGCCCCCCGAAGATCGAGCTGCAGTCGTCGTGCAGCTCCGAGAGCACCCAGTCGGCGGTGGCCGGGTCGGGGCCCGCCACCATCAGGTCGGGGCTCGGCAGGCACGCGTCGTCGGGGCCGTACGTCACGGTGTCCCACAGCGGCGCCAGCGCCTCGGCCAGTTCGCTACGGCTCAGCTCCACGACCGGGGGGCGGCCGTCGGTCGTTCCCGCGGCCTCCACGGCCCGCCCGACCAGCCGGCGCAGCACCGCGTCCAGCCGGTCCCGGCGCGGTGAACGAGCGGGTATCTCCCGTGCGGCCAGTGCGGCGAGCGGCGCCGGGGCGCCCGCCAGCTCGGCGCGCAGGGCGTCGCGGGCGTCCTCCCTGGCCAGCAGCGCCGCGAGGAACACCAGCGGGAACACCGCCTCGGTGACCTCCCGGATGCGCTCCACGACCGGCGCCCCGAAGCCGACCCGCTCGCTCAGCGGACTCGACCTGTCCTCGTGGAACAGCTCGCGGTCGGCGTAGTGCCGTCCGCTGTCCTGCGAGACCCGCCCGCCGTCCGCCGCGCGGGCCGCCCGCACGGCGAGGAGGTGCGCCGCCCGCTCGGGCCAGGGCGCCTGCGCGTACGTGTCGCGGACCTCCGCCAGGTCCACCACCGTGTCCGCGGGGTGCTCGGCCGCCAGCCTGGTCAGCGCGTGCAGCTCGGTCGCCGGCAGCCGCCAGGGGGAGACGACCAGCGCCGGTCCGAGTGCCTTCACCAGCCCGGCGGCGTACGCGTCGTCCGCCCCCGCCCGATGCGGGGCCGGCACGGGGCCGGCGGCGCCGACGAGCGAGTCGAGCCGGCTCCCCGGCGCCGCGGCGGCGGCACTCCACAGGGCCAGCGCGGGCGCCGCGACCCTGAACCTGCGCCCGTCCACGGCCCGTTCCAGCACCGGGGACGAGTCCGGCCGGCGGAACAGCGGGCTGGGCCACACGCGCTGCCGCGTCAGCGGCACCTCGCGGGCGGCCTGCTGCCGCAGCTCCTCCACCAGCCAGGCACTCGCCTCCACCACGACCTTCTCGCGGCCGGGCGCGCCGACCAGCAGGGTCTCCTCCTGCCCCGGCACCAGACGGCCGAACAGCACCGGGCCGAAGAACGAGACGGTCTCGCACTTGGTGGCGAACCGGCGCAGATAGCGGTGCAGGGTGTCGACCCGGCGGCGCAGGGTCTGCGGCAGGGCGCCGCCCTCGTCCCGCGCCTGCGCCCAGCCCGGGTGCGTCAGCGGCGGGGTCTCCAGGGCCGTGTGGTGGAACGAGGGGTTCGACACGAACACGGCGTGCCCGAAGTCGTCGCGGCCGGCGGCCCGTGCGGTGTGCAGCCGGGCCCGCAGCAGGGCCGCCGCCAGCTCGGTCCCGGCCGCCGCCAGCCGCTCGTCGAGCGCGGCGACCAGGGCGTTCCAGCGGGGCGCCCAGTCCGGCGCGCCGGTCGCCGCGAGGACCGCTGCGCACCGCTCGTCCAGGGGCGCGCCCCCGTCCACCAGCCGGCGGCAGCTCTGGAGGGCGCGCAGCGACCGCTGGCGCGGTTCGACCGTCCGTACGGCCTTGCGCAGCCCCGGCCACAGCAGGTCCAGGAAGTGCGCACGCTCGGCGGCGACCGCCTGCTCCGCCGCGAGCACCCCGGCGGCGGTGCCGAGCAGTTCCTCGGACGCGAGCCCGTCCAGGAGCCCGGCGGGGAAGCCGGTCGCGCGCAGCAGCGACCAGGGCATCATCTCGACCGATAGCTCCCCGTCGCCCGCCCGCACGTTCCATGTCAGTGACGCTGTCAGTGACGTTGCCGGTGACGTTTTCAGTGACGTTTTCAGTGACGTCATGTCAATTCTCCAGACTGGTCTCGCTTTTCGTCGGAGACTCCGGTAGGAAGGAAAAGGCCAGGGAATTGTCCGGCCATCCGGCCGGCGGCGATCCAGGCCATTCGGAGGGGAAAGAGAAGATGCGAATCTCGTCTCGGATCATGCGTGGTTGTCGCGAAAGCGTCGAACGCGCCGAACACGAACTGATCGCGCTGTCGAGGAGTATTCACGCCGAGCCGGAGACCGCGTTCAAGGAGCACCGCAGCGCCGCCAAGGTGAGCGGCCTGCTGCGGGACGAGGGGTTCGAGGTGGTGCCCGGCGCCGGCGGCCTGGACACCGCGTTCACCGCCCGCTACGGCAGCGGCCCGCTCACGGTCGGGCTGTGCGCGGAGTACGACGCGCTGCCGGGCCTCGGCCACGCCTGCGGCCACAACATCATCGCCGCCTCGTCGGTGGGCGCGGCCCTGGCGCTGAGGGACGTGGCCGACGACCTCGGCATCACCGTCATGGTGCTGGGCACCCCGGCCGAGGAGGAGGGCGGCGGCAAGATCGCCATGCTGGAGGCCGGTGTCTTCGACGAGGTGTCGATGGCGATGCTCGTCCACCCGGCCCCCGAGGACAACTGCGCTCCCCGCCCCCTCGCCCTGGTCGAGCTCGAAGTCCGTTACACCGGACGCGAGTCGCACTCCGCCCTCGCCCCGCACCTGGGCGTCAACGCCGCCGACGCCCTGACCGTGGCGGAGGTCGCCGTCGGCGTGGGCCGCCAGCACTTCGAGCCGCGGCAGCAGGTGCACGGCATCGTGACCAGGGGCGGCGAGGTGCCCAACGTGGTCCCCGCGCACACCAGCGCGCTGTACAACCTGCGGGCCGCCGACATGGAGTCCCTGGGGCGCCTGGAAGCGCGCGTCAGGGCCTGCTTCGAGGGCGGCGCCGTCGCCACCGGCTGCACTCACGAGGTCCGCTCGACACCCGCGTACGCCGAACTGGCCCACGACCCGTTCCTGGTGGCGGCCTACCGGGCGGCGGCGACCGAACTGGGCCGCCCCCTGGTGTCCCCGGAGGAGGAGCGCGCGATGCCCACCGGCAGCACCGACATGGGCAACGTCAGCCGGGTCCTGCCCAGCGTGCACCCCAGCATCGGCATCGACAGCGGCGGCGCGGTCAACCACCAGCCGGAGTTCGCCCGGGCCTGCGTGACCCCGGCCGCCGACCGGGCGCTGCTCCAGGCATCCGTCGCACTGGCCTGGACGGCGGTGCGGGCCGCCGAGGACGACCAGGCCCGGGAGCGGCTGCTCACGGCCCACGCGGCTCGTCGTGACGCGGGCCGCACGGCCGGCTGACCGCCGCCGTCCGGACCCGCCCGGCCGGGCGGGTCCGGACGCCCCGGCCGCGGCGGTGCTGCGGCGGAGGCCGCCCGGTGCCCCCGCGGGTGCGGGGCGTGCGGGGGTCACGGAAGCCGCACCACCGTCTCGCCCTCGGCGGTGTCGATGTGCACCGCCGAGATGCGGGGGCCCGCCGCGGGGTCGACGAGGACGTCGAGCGCGGCGAGTCCGGGCCACCGGTCCGCCCAGTCCCGCTCCGGCGCCGGGCCTGTCTCCAGGAGCCGCAGCGACGTCGGGCACACCCGGTGCCCGGCCGCCTCGAGATCACCCGGCACCCGTGCCGCGCGCGCCTGCGGGTCGCCGTAGCTCAGGAAGAACGGCAGTACCCGGCTGCGCCACGACAGGTCGAACGCCGCCTCCGCCCACGGCACGCTCAGGCCGTCGGCCCGGACCGACTCGCCGCGGAAGAGGTCCGGATCCGCTCCGGTGACCGTCTCCACCTCGCGCGCGGTGGACTCGATGTCGTCGGTCAGTGCCGCCCAGTTGAGGAAGTCCGGCCCGTCCGCGGTCCGTTCCAGGAACAGCCGGCCGAAGTCCTCGCCCGCCAGCCGCCGTTCGTCGTGGGTGACGAGCAGTTCCAGGTACTGCACGTCGGGCGTGTCGAAGGGCACCACCCAGCTCGCCGTGCCGTCCGGGTTGGGGCTGCCGTCGGTGATGCCGAACCCGTACTGGTCCCACAGCAGTTCGCGCAGCGGCTCGATGGTCCGCGCGCCGAGGATCACGTGGTCGATGCGCATCAGGAGGCACCGCCCAGGGCGTGCGAGGGGCACATGCTGTACGGCAGGGCCTCCCAGTCGTCGCCGACCAGGCCGGCGGCCATGCCCTTGCCGGTGGCGCGCGCCGAGAGCAGCCCGTGCCCGGCGTGGCCGGCCGACAGGAAGATCCGCTCGTGGCCGGGCAGCGCGCCCGCCAGCGGCCGTCCGGTGCCGGACACCGGGCGCAGTCCGGCACGGAGCTCCACGGGCACCGAGTTCGCGAGCCCCGGCATGACGGTCGTGGCGAACCGCAGCAGGTGCGCGATGCCCTGGGTGGTCACGTGCTCGGCGAACCCCGTGTCCTCCTCCGTCGCACCGACGATCACGTCGTCACCGACCCCGGGCGCGAGGTAGTAGGCGGAGGACAGGATGCAGTTCAGCTCCTCGTCGGTCCGCAGCACCGCCATCTGCCCGCGCTGCGGCCGGACTCCGGTCGCCTCGGCCAGGCCCTTGCCCGAGCTCCAGGCGCCGGCCGTGATCACCACCCGGTCCGCGCGGAGCGTCCCGTCGGAGGTCACCACCGAGACGGCCGCGCCCTCCTCGCGCACCTCCCGGACCGTGACGCCCTGCCGCCAGTCGACGCCCCGGGCCAGGCACCGGCGCCGTACGGCGTCCAGGTAGCGGCGGCCGTCGATCATCAGCCCGTCCGGGTCGAGGAGGTAGCGCCTGCTGGTCGGCAGCTTGAGCCCGGGCGCGGCCTGCGCGAGGGCGCCGCCCTCCACCCAGTCGCCGACGCCGAGCCCGCTCAGCACGTCGCCGTGGGCCTCCACGTCCGTCTCGCGCAGGGCGCGCAGGATGGGCCTGGCCACGCTGAACGCGCCGTACTCCGGCTCCAGCCGGGCGACGTCGGCGTCCAGGTCCCGCTTGGCGGTCCGCAGCCAGTCGTAGAACTCCCGGTCGGTGAGGTAGCGCAGCGAGGGAACCGCCACCCCCGCCGCGCGGTTGGTCGCGTGCCCGGGTTCGGCACCGGAGTCGAGCACCCGGACCGACGCCCCGCTGTCGCTCAACTCCTCGGCGAGGCAGGCGCCGACGATCCCTCCGCCGATGAGCGTGAAGTCAGGGGGTGATGACGGTGACGACGGCATGTCCTGCACCTTCCATTTCGGCCGCGCCGGCGAGTACCAGCGAGCGGGTGGTCACGTCGCTGTCGCTGTGGACAGCCATGGGCGGGCCAGCCAGGCCGCGGGCCTGGCGCAGCAGGTGGACGGGCTTGCCCCGCAGGGCGAGGCGGAACCAGCCGCCGGGCCGGTCCGCGACCCTGGCCAGGCACTGGAGCCGGACGGTGCCGTCGCCGTGGTAGCGCTGGAGGCCCTCCACGCACCAGACGAGTTCCACCGCGTCCGGGGGCACCTCGGCCCGGGGCCCGCCGAGTTCGAGCCGGGCCAGCGGCGGCGGGCCGAACCCGCCGGTGTCGTGGTCCCACACGGCCCGGCCGAGCGCGATGCCCTCGGCGAGCGGGGGCGGCGGGCAGATCCGGCCGCCGTCGACCAGGACGGTGGCCGCCGCCGGGTCGCCCCGGTCGTCCAGCCCCGACTCGGGCGGCGCCGACGGCAGATCGGTCAGGGTCAGCTGCGGCAGTATGCGCCGCCCCGCCAGCCGGGCAGCGGTCGCGCGACCCCCGCGCGAGGTCAGCGAGAAGGCCGCACCGGCCACCAGCACCG
This sequence comes from Kitasatospora sp. NPDC088779, assembly GCF_040685395.1. NCBI lineage: Bacteria > Bacillati > Actinomycetota > Actinomycetes > Kitasatosporales > Streptomycetaceae > Kitasatospora > Kitasatospora sp. NPDC088779. Next base: position 29,686 of record NZ_JBFBHW010000031.1, read on the forward strand.
CCGCCGCGGAGGGCCGCAGCAGCAGTGGCCGCTCGCGCCAGTCGTCCGGCGGGTCGGCCGGCACGAACGGCTCCGAGAGCGCCCCGAGTTCGTTCCAGGGCAGCGCCTCCACGAGCCCGGCCGGATCCCCCTGGCCGCTGGTGCCGAGCAGCACCGGACCGCCGGGGGTCTCGACGCGGGCCAGCAGCTCGGCCCGCCTCGACACCGGCAGGCCGTCGCCGTCACGCCACTCGTGGACCTGCGCCACCGCGCTCTGGAGTCCGGCGACGGCCGACGCCGTCCGCTCGGCCGCCTCGGTGAGCAGCAGCCCGGTCTCCTTGCCCGCGTCCTGGTCCGCCGACCCGGCGACCCGGCGGGAGCCGGTGACCCGGCCCTTCGCGTCCCGTTCGAGGCGCAGGGTGTCGAGCGAGACGGTCAGCCGCGCCGCGCCGCGGGTGGGCGTGACGATTCCGGAGGCACGTGTCCTGGTCTCAGCCACGGGCCACCGCCCGCAGCCCGACGAGTCCGGCCGGCAGCCGGAATCCGGCGTTGGCGAACGACACCGGCACCGGGTACTGCCCCAGCTTCCCGCAGCCTCCGGTGGCCCGCAGGTAGGCGGCGACCCGGTGCTCGTAGGGCCGCAGGCCCGCGAGCACCCGCGCTCCGTCACCGGTCACCGTCAGCGGGCCCAGCCGGGCGGTGCTGCCGTCGACGCGGTGCAGCAGGGAGAACGGGGCGTGGAAGACGAAGGCGCCCGAGGCGATGTTCATCATGTCCAGCCGCAGCCCGTACGGGGCGATCCAGTCGCCCGAGGGCGGCTCCGGCTCGGCCGCAGGCTCGATCAGGGCCACGGTGTGGGTCATCCGGGGGATCGCCGGATGCCGGTAGCTCTGTTTGCGCCCGTGGCCCGTGCCGGGGCCGCCGCCGAGCAGGGCGGCGAGCGCCCGGTCGGTCATCGGCCGCCCCACCGTGCCCCGGTCGATCAGCCGCAGGGTGCGGCACGGGGTGCCCTCGTCGTCGAACGGACTGCGGTAGCCCGGCCCGTCGTGCGCACCGCCGTCGACCACCGACAGCCACGCGGGTGCGACCCGCCGCCCGGCGCGCGCCCCGAGGTAGCTCGTTCCGGACGCGACCACGTCGGCTTCCATCGGGTGCCCGACGATCTCGTGGAAGAACGCCCCGGCGAGACCGGGCAGCAGCACGAGGTCGGCGCCCTCCGGGAGTTCGGTGGCGAGCGGCAGTGCGAGGCGTTCGCGCACCGCGTCGGCCGTCCGCACGGCCGCGTCCCTCAGCCCGTCCGGGGCGGAGCCCGCGGGGGCGCACAACAGCGACCGGGAGTGGACGGTGCCGTCGTCGCCGGTCAGCCTGGTCTCCAGGGTCGTGACGATCCGCTCCGTGGTGGCGACGCGGTCCGCGCTGCCGGCGGCGACGTGCTGCTGGGCCACACCCAGGGTCAGCTCCGCGCCGGTCTCGGCGGCGATCCCGGCGAGCTCGGCGCGCAGCTCGGGGGTCAGCTCGAACAGCGGCCGTTCCTGCACCTCGCGCAGCGCGTCGGCGGCCTCGGGGCCCGCTCCGGCGGCGCCCGAGGCCAGCAGGTCGTCGCCGTCGGCGAAGCGGTGCTCGGTGAAGCCCCGGTCGAGGTGCCGTTCGACGCTCATTCCGCGCACCGAGGTCCGCTCGGTGGAGACGGCGCCGTCCGGGAGCACGTCGGCCCGCATCCGCAGCGAGTGCTCGGCGAAGAGCGTGGTGTGCGTCATCGCGTGCTGCTCCCGTCGCTGCTGGTGCTGCCGTCGCTGTTCCTGCTGCCGCTGCTGCCGATGATCTGCATCCGCAGCTCGCTGGTGTAGCGCCGGCCCTCGCCGTCGCGCAGCCACAGCTCGTCCGGCCCCGGCGCCATCCGCTCCACGCCCAACTGCTCGGCGCCGCGCGCCACATGGCTGACCAGGTCGGCCGCGAGCGGTGAGGCCAGGTCGATCAGGTACGGCTTGCGCTCATGGGCGCTGCGGCAGAAGACGAACCGCGTTCCGGTCTCCCGGGCCAGCCTGCGCAGCGCGAGGAACCGCGCTTCGGGTTCCGGTGCCGCGAGCGCCGCGGTGGGCACCTGCCACCGGGACCGCTGCAGGACGACCGACCCCAGGGTCACTTCGGGCTGCGCGTCCTCGGTGGTGAAGGTGGGGTGGAGCAGCTGCGGATGCGAGAGGGCGGCGATCGGGGCGTACTTGACGAAGTCGCTCAGCGGGACGTACGCGCTGACAGCCTTGCCGTCCGGATCGTGCAGGGTGACGTCGTGCGGCCCGATGCGGACGGTGAGGTCCTCCGGCTTCAGCAGCTCCGGCTGATCGTGGTCGGTCCAGGTCAGCGGGCGCATCGCGACCTCACGGCCGGGGAAGCGGTAGTAGCCCTTGTTGCGGCGCCCGAAGTCGAGGCCGACGACCGCGCCGTCCTGCGCCGCCGTCCAGGCGGCGGCGTCCGCGCCGAGCCGGTCCGGATCCGGGTGCATCGTGCTCAGCCAGCTGCGCACCAGCAGGTGGTGGTGGGCGCGGGAGAGGACGAGCGGGGCGGCGGCGCCGAGCCCGGAGGCGTCCGGCGCCGCGGGGCACAGGTCGATGACCGCGTACCGGTCGCCGTCCAGCGCCCCGGCCTCCTCGGTCAGCCGCTCGACCTCGGACCGCCAGTCGGCGCCGGGGTAGACGGGTGCGTGGGCCGCCTGGAAGGTGCTGGTCGAGTCGGACCGGCTCGCGGCCGCTCGGGTCGCGTACGTGAGGAGGTCCAACTCCGTGGCCGGCGCCCCGACCGGGACCACCGCTCCCGCGGTGCCGTCCGTGAAGGCGTCGCGCACCGCGGCCGCCGCCGCGCGCTGGGCGGCTTGCCCGTGCGCGGCGCACACCTCCATCACGGGGGCGAGCTGCCGCTCCCAGTCGCCGACCAGCCCGGCTCCGAGGGTCAGCGCGAAGGGCGACGCGCACTCCTCGAAGAACACGGCGCGGTCGGCGTACGCCGCACCAGCGCCCCGCCTGGCCGGCCTGCCCGTGAACTCGGTGAACCGCTCCTCCAGGGCGGCGACGGCGGCCGCCTTGCGCTCCAGCGACACCTCCGCCAACTCGCCGATGAGGGAGGAGAGTTCGGCTGTCCGGTCGAGCCACAGCTCGCGGGCCGGCGAGGCGGGCAGCGCGGAGAGCTGGTCCCGCAGGGTCGCGAGGGGCTCCAGGTCGTAGTCGCCGCCGCCGAGGCCGATGGTGACGGCCTCCTCGGCCACCAGCCGCATCAGCGTCCTGGCCACGTCGCGGGCCGGCTGCCCGGCGGCGCGCACCACGTCGCGGAACACCGTTCCGTCCGGGGCCACGAGCGGCAGCAGCGGCTCCCGCGCCGCGTCACCACGTCCGGTGGAGTGGAACGCGAGATGCGGAAGGATCTTGGGGTCCCGGGCGATCGCCGTGGCCAGCGCACGCGCCGCCCAGTGCGAGAAGAACACCCGGCGGACACGGGGCACGTCGTCGCGCAGTACGGCGCCCTCACCCTCGCCCACCGTGCCGTACGCCATGGGCCCGAAGAAGCTCACCGTCTCGTTCTTCGCGCAGAACCGCTGCACGTACGTGAACATCTGCCGGCGCACCCGGCGCCAGCGCGAGGTCAGCGGGCCTTCGTACGCCAGCAGCGGGAGCAGCATGTTGCGGTACGCGTCCGGGTTGGACAGGAACACGGCCTCGGAGACCCCCGGATCCGCCAGCAGGTCCCGCAGCCGCTTGCCGGCCTCGTCGTCGGCCTGCCGGCAGGCGAGCGCGTAGCGTTCCCAGGCGTCGGCCCAGGCGCTCACCGCCCGGCTCCACTGCGCCCCGCCGGACGCCGGCAGCTGCCGCGCCCGTCCGCGCAGCACGTCGGAGCGCAGCGACTCGGCGCGGGGCCCGCTGAACTGCGCCTCCACCAGCTCCAGGACGGTCCGCTCGCGGTCGAGCAGCTCGTCCGCGAGTTCCAGCAGGGAGTGGGGCGCGCCCAGCTCCTCCAGCCAGTCGAACGGCATTCCCGCATGGCGCAGGATGAACTCCCGCCCGATGCGCCACTGTCGGCTCACTGGCTCCTCCGCATCACACCGGCCTGGACCAGCCGGTCGGTCAGTTTCCTTCGGGCACCGTCGCTGATCCGGTCCAGGACGGCGGTGTCGCCGGACGAGAGCCGCTCCACGACCGGCGTCAGCTTCGGATGCAGCCGGAACGCGCTGCCCGTCCGCAGGTTCACCACGAACGAACCCGGGCCCTGGCCGTCCGGGCCGGGCCCCTCCCCGGCCACGACGGCGGCCGACGGCTCCCACACCGAGGTCCCGTCCGGTGCGGCGAGCACGCAGCAGGCGAACCGGCCGGGGAACAGGTCGGCCACGGCACCGAGTTCGGCGTTGAGTGCGCCGATCGCCGCGGTGCGCGCCGTTTCGTCGAGCGTCCCGGGCCCGCTGAACCGGTCCCAGCGGGGCAGATCGTGCCCCGGGGCCGGGTGCCGGATCAGCGGCACGCCGTTCCAGGCCTGCGGTGCCGCACCGCCACCGGCCGTCGGCAGTCGGAACGGGCTGAGCCCCGCGAGCCGGGGGCCGGGCCCGGACAGCAGGCTCCGCGCCGTGCCGGTCGTCTCCTCGGCACTCACCCCGGGCGCCCCGACGAGCAGTTCGACCCGGAGCAAGGCCCCGTCCGCCCCGTCCGCCGCGTCCGCCGCGTCCAGGACGGCCCGCAGATCGGTACGGCTGCCGTCCGCCCCCGTCACCTCGGCCCAGGACTCCAGCCGTGCCACGGTCAGCGCCGCGCCCCGGCACTCGCGCCACGCCCCGGCGGGCAGCGCCGCCGCCTCGTCCGGGGCCAGCCAGCCCGCCCAGGGGGCGCCGGCCCGCCAGTCGGCCGCGCGGCGGACCCAGCGGACCGGCGTGCCGTCCCCCGACCACTCCTCACCCAGCCGCCAGGCCGGAGCCCAGTCGTCGAAGCCCGCCGCCGCCGAGAACGGGGCGAGCGCGCGCAGCGCCTCCCGGTGCGCGGTGGCGAAACGCCCGCACAGCACGACCCTTCCGGGGCCGAGCGCCTCCAGGAGCACCGCGGCCGCCGGGAGTTGCTGGTCGGTCTCGATCACCAGGTGCACCCGCCCGTCCGGGGCCGCCGCACGTGTCCACCGCGCCTCGGGCCCCAGCAGCTTGGTCCGCTGCGCGGCCAGCACCACATCGGCCCCGCACTCGGTGGTGCCGTCGACGAGTTCCACGTCGTCCGCGGCCAGCCGCAGGGCCGGATCGGCCTCGCCCGCCAGCCGCAGCGCCATGCCCATGGCCCGCAGCCGGCCCGCGCCATGGCCGCCCCGCGCGGTGACCAGCGCGGTGACCCGTGCGGCGGCCCGCGCGAACAGCGCCCTGGTCCGGTCCTCCGCGGGGTCGCTCCCGCCGCGCCTGCCGAGGGCGTAGTCGTCGGCCAGCGCGGCGAGTGCCCCGGTGCCCGCGAGGCGTGCGACGAAGTGCGCGTTCACGTCGATCAGTTCGTCGTCCGGCCCGAGTTCCGGTTCCAGACTCGGATCGAACAGGGGAGGGAGCACCACCCGGCGCGTCACCGCTCACCACCGCCCCGCAGATACACACAGCGCAGCTCGGAGGCGAAGCGCAACTCCCCGTCCCGCAGCCAGGCGTCCTCGGGTGCGGGCAGCGTCTCGGACAGCAGGAGCTGTTCCGCTGTGCCCGCCAGCCGGGCCATGCCCTTGAGGAGTTCGGGGCTCGCGGTGTCCACGTACACCGGTTTGCGTTCGGCCGGTGACTTCGCGAAGAAGCGGTCGGGCAGGCCCCGTTCCCGGAGCAGCCGGGCCGAGGCGAGCAGCCGCTCGGCCTCCCGCCGGCTGCCGTGCGCCTCCAGCAGCGCCGCGCTCGGCAGCGCCCAGCGGCGCCGCGAGAACACCACGTTGCCCCAGCGCAGCCGCGGCACGTGCGGCAGGTCCGGCAGCACCGGGCGGCGGATCCGGGGCAGTGCCAGCGCGGTGTGCACGGCGGTGTCGAGCTCGCCGTTGTGGAACAGCAGGCTCCGGCCGGGGTGGGTTTCGCCGCGCAGGACGACCCGTTCGCCGTCGCTCTCCAGCCACAGCTGGTCCAGGCCGATCCGCTCCCGGTCCGCGCCGGCCCTGCCGCCCAGTTCGAGCACCACACCGGGGAACTCCAGCGGCGGCAGCCCGGTCGTACGACGGGAGATCACGTTGACGGCCAGCTGGTCGCCCAGGGCCCTGCGCACCCCGGCGTCCCGCTCGGCGAGCAGCGCCGCGGCGTCCGGATGGAACTGCAGCGCCCACGGGGTGAGCAGCGCCGCGTCGTGGATGTCGCCGAGCACGAGCGGGGTCACCCCCGGCTCGTACCCGGCCAGGTCGGGCGCCGCGATCAGGACGTCGATGGAGCACAGCACCGGGGCGGCAGGCGGTGGCGGTGCGGCGAGCAGCCCCGCCACGTCGAGTTCGGCCCGGTCCGCGCCTTCGGCCTCGACCACCCGGCTCAGCTCGGCGCCGAGCTCTCCACCCGGCTCGATGGCGAGGTCCGCGCACTCCCGCAGCGCCCGCAGCAGCGGGATCCTTCCCGCTCCGAGCCGGGCCGCGACCGCCCGGTTGGTGCGTACGCGGGTCGCCTCGGCCTCGTGGGCCAGCAGGTCGAGCACCGGCGCGACGGCGTCGCACATGTCGCGGGCCAGCGGTCCACGGACCTCCAGCCCGGCCGTGCCGACGGCGGCCTCGTGGATGATGACCCGGTCGTTGTAGAAGCGTCCGCGTTCCGCCGAGCGGTCGGTGACGGGCAGCAGCGACTCCAGTTCGGCCTGGACGGTCAGTTTCCGCTCGGGCGGCGCCGACGGGTAGCCGTCGAGCAGTTCGAGCACCTTCACCAGCAGGGCCCGCACCCCGGCCGCGCGGGCGGCCGTCTCGGTGTCCGAGGCGTCGATGCGCTCCAGGGTCCAGCGCAGCGGGTCGACCACGGTCGCCGGCGGACACAGGGTGTGCGTCAGCGTCCCCTTCGCCACGGCGGCCGCGAACGCCTCCACCGCCTCCAGGGCACCGGCGCCGCACCCGGACGCGATCCCGGCCACCGTCCGTACGCCGTCGGCCTCCCGCAGCAGCGCCGCGCCGACGCCCGTGCCGCGGGGCGGCCCCGTCATCGTCTTGCGCACCGGCGCCAGCCGCTCGGCCAGCGCCGGGTCGCCCAGCAGCAGGTCCTGCACGGCGTCGTTGACCCGGGCCGCGGTGTGCGCCTGGCGGACCCGGATCGCCGTGTGGCCCTCCCAGCCCAGCGCCGTGGCGGCGTCGGAGCCAGGGCTGAGCCTGCCGTAGTTGATGGGCCCGAAGAAGCTCATCGTCTCGCTCTTGGACGCCAGCCGCTGTGCGTAGGAGGCGAGTTGGCGCCGGATCCGGCCGCCGGTCGCACCCCGTGCGAGATCGCGGTGGACGGCGGGCGATGAGCAGACGATGGCGTCGTTGACCCGCGGATCGGTGCGGACGGCGGCGAGCGCCTCGTCGACCGCCGCCGTGTCGGCCTCGACGGTGGCGGCGAGCCGCTCCTGCACCGCGCTCACCCGCTCCGCCGCGGCGTTCCACTCGGCCAGCCAGTCGGCGGGCAGGTTGTCCGACGCGGGCAGCGGCCGCAGACCGCGCAACTTCGCCTGCTGGCCCCGGGACAGCCGCCCCGCCGGGTGCAGCCGTGACGCCACGTCGGCCGACCGGGCCTCCAGGGCGAACAGCTCCTCGATGAGCAGACGGGTCCGTTCGCAGGCCAGTCGCTCGACCATCTGCCAGGGGAACCCGGCGCTGCGCAGGACGACCGTGGGCAGCAGCTCCCAGCCGTGCCGCCGCGGCGCCGGCGTCGACTCCTGCGGCGACAGGTCGGATCGGTCGGATCGGTGGGTCATGACGATGCCCTCTTCATGGCGATCCGGAACTCCGAGGTCACGGGGGCCCCGCCGTGGCGCAGCCACAGCGCGTCCGGCGCAGGCCTCATCTCGGCCAGCGACACGGTCGCGCTGTCACCGGCCAGCACCATCGCCACCAGGGCGTCGACGGCCAGCGGACTGTCCAGGTCGATTCCGACCGGTTTCGGCTCGTGCGCGAGGGAGGCGAAGCAGAACCGGGGCACTCCGTGCCGGGCCCGCAGCGACTGGACGGCGAGGAAGGCGGCGGCGGGGTCGCGCGCCGCGTCGACCCCGAGGTCGGCCCGGTCGAACCACCAGCGCGCCCGCTGCACGAGCAGGTCCCCGACCACGATCCTCGGCGCGAAGTCCCCGATCCGCACCAGCGGCAGCCCCACTCCGGGTGCGGCGAAGGCCCGCAGGTGCACGTGGTCGTCCTCGCCGGCGTACAGGGTCAGTTCCCCGTCCGGGGTGCGCAGCCGGGGCGTGCCGTCCACCAGGACGACGCTCAGATCGGTCAGCGGCACGGTCCGCTCCCGGTCGTCGGTGGCCACCGAGGTGATCTCGATGAAGCGGCCCGGGAACCAGTCGGCCACCAGGCCCTTGTGGCGCCTGCGGCGGATCACCGTGGCCAGCCGCTCGGGGCCGCCCCACGGTTCGAGACCCGCCGCGAAGTCGCCCAGCATCCGGTCCTGTTCGTCGCTGAACAGCCCCTGTGAACCCCAGGCGAAGACGTACGGGTGCAGCTCGCCCAGCACCAGCAGTCCGCCGCCGTCCTCCCGGCTCTCCAGCATCAGGTCAGGGCTGACGAAACGGGGCCGGCCGGGCTCGGGCGCGAACCCCGCGAGCTCGGCGGGGGAGAGCCGGGCCTCCTGGCCCCGCACGGCGGACTCCACCAGTGCCGCGTAGTCCCGCTTGAACCCGATCAGTGGCCCGGCGAGCCGGTCCAGACCGCCCGCCTCGACCGAGGCGCGCATCCGGCGGATCAGCTCGTCGTACGGCATGGCGCCGCCGCCCGCCTCGCGCAGGATCCCCGCGCACAGCTCGGCCGCCGCGTGCTGCTGGAGCTCGCCGTAGCGGGCGGCCACGTCCAGCACCGGGCTGAGCTCGGACTCCCAGCGCCCGGCCACGTCGCCACCGACCACCACCGGGCTCTGGTCGCCCTTGGCGTCCAGGGACACCACCAGCCGGTCCGCGTACATCCGGCCGCCGGCGCGACGTGCGTCGACGTCGGTGAGCCGGGTGAAGCACTCCTCGACGCGCTCCAGCGCGGCCGCCCGGGCGCGGTGGCCGTCGGCCGCCGCGTAGGCGTCGCCCAGGTCGCGCAGTTCCCGCAGCCGCACCGGCCAGGCGGTGCCCTCCGCGTAGCGGTCGGCCCAGGAGACCAGCCAGTCCAGCGGCCGCGCCGCCGTGGACGGCGGCTCGGGCCAGAGCCGGACGGCCCCGGCCTGCCGCAGCCGGTCCAGGACCCGGCGCGTCTCCGCGAGGTCGAGCCCCGCCAGCGCCGCCAGTTCGACGGGGGAACGCCGCCCGTCGACGGCCTCGGCGAGCTGCCACCGCACCCCGGACAGGGTGATCCGGCGGCCGTCGGCGGACTGGATCGTCCCCGACGCCGTCCCCGGCACCTCGCCCGACCCCGATGTCCCGCCCGGTGTCCTGCTCGGTGTCCTGCGGCAGGACGGCATCCAGGCCACGGGCGGGCGGTCCCGCACCTGCGGGTCCGTACCGATGAGCTTGGCCAGCTCGCACACCGCCCAGAACGCGGTCTGCGCCTCCAGGACGTGGTAGCCGCAGGCCGTCTCGGGGCCGAGGACGGTGCCCTCGGCCCCACGGTCGACCCGGCCGTGCACCAGCGGACCGAAGAAGCTGGTCGTCTCGTTCTTCGCGCCGAGCCGCTGGCCGTACAGGTAGACCCGGCGGTAGAAGGACCGGTCCTTGGCGCGGTTGCGGCCCGTCGCGCTGTCCTGCTGCTGCCAGCCGTCGACCCAGCGCACCGCCTCGGTGTGGAAGGACGGCGACAGCTGGAGCAGGGCGTCGCACACCCGCTCGTCGCGGAGCAGGTCGCGGACCCGCTCCGGCCGCCGCAGCACCTCCTCACCCAGCGCGGCGGTCAGCCGCTCGCCCGCCTGCTGCTGAGCGGAGTGCGCCGCGCGGTAGCCGTCGACCGCCGATGCCACGTCGCCGCCGCGCGGGTCGGGCTCCACCGGCAGCCGGCGGCCCACCCGGCCGCGCAGCTTCGACAGTTCGCGCAGTCCGGCCCGGTCCCGCTCGCGGTCGGCGCCGGTGACGGACTTGGCGATCGCCTCCTGGAGCCGGGCGCGGCTCCGCTCGAACCGCGCCACCACCTCCCGGTACTCCGCGGCCGCGGCACCCGCCGGTCCGTCACCGAGAGCGGTCAGCAGGCCGATGCCGAAGCCCGCCCGCCGCAGCAGCAGCCGATCGTAGAGCTGCCACCTGGCCCGCTGTCCCGTCTCCCCCTGGGTCGCATGGTCGGTCATGGCCTCAGTCCTGAAAGTTGATCAGGTCGAACGGGCGGTTGAGCTTGGTCCGCGGCCTGGGCAGCAGCCCTTGCAGGTCACCGCCGTCGGCGACGGCCTTGGCGAGGGCGTCCGCCGCACCGGGACGGGTGAGGCTCAGCGGCGCCATGGCCGCCACCGACCCGGCCGCGGCCACGGAGCCGGTCGTCATCACCCGACCCGCCTGGGCCAGCGCGATGCGGTACGGGTCGCCCAGCAGCCGCGCCGCGGACTCGGCGCGCTCGTACTGCTCGGCGCCCGTCCTCGCGTCACCGCCGGAGGCGTGCAGCATGCCCAGTTCGAGACGCACCTCGGTCTCGTGGAAGCGGTCACCGAGCTCGGCCGCGTTCTCCAGCGTGGTGTCCAGGTCCGCCAGGGCGGCGTCCCGCTCGCCGACGAGCAGCCGCAGCCCGGCGCTGCGGTACGCGTGGTGCTTGCGGAAGCCCGCGTTCGACGAGCCGGCGGCCTGCTTGAACTTCTCCCAGGTCGCCAGGGCCGAGGCGTGCTTGCCCGCCTTCTCCTGGAGCACGCTGATGTTCGAGTACAGGTTGATCCGCAGATGCGCGGCACTGGCGTCGGTCAGACCCGCCATGCAGGCCAGCGCCTGCTTCTCGTGCTCGAAGGCCGCCCCGAGGCGCCGCTCCGCGAACAGGGTCAGCCCACGCAGGTTGTGCAGCCAGCCGCGCTCGCGGCGTACGCTCTCGGCCTCGCCCGGACGTTCCCCGACGACCTCGAAGCCCTGCTCCACCTCGGCGACGGCCTCCGCCAGCCGGTTCTTGCGCTTGGACAGGGTGAGCGCGGAGTACAGGTGCGACTGGGCACGCAGCTCCGGGGAGAGGCCGGCGGCGTCCTCCCGGATGGCCCGGAAGCAGGCGAGGGCCGTGTCCTGGTCCCCGCGGAAGCCCGCCTGGATGCCGAGCACCTTGAGCAGGAAACCGCGTACGTCGGCGGTGCCGCGCAGGATCGCCGTCTCGAACTCGATGGCGTGGACGAGCTCCTCCTCGCGCTCCGCCTCGGCGAGCAGCCCGGGTATGCCCGACTCGGGGATGCCGGCGAGCAGCCCGATCGCCTCGTCGGCGACGACCGCCATGCCCTCCCAGTTCGTGGAGAAGAACGCCCGGCGGCAGTAGGCCAGCGCGGCGGCCACCCGGTCCACGGCGGAGCCCTCGGAGTCCCTTGCCCGCAGGAAGAGTTCGCCCTCCTCGGACACCGGCTCGAATTCGGCGTCCGGAGCCGTACCCAGGTCCACGGCCAGGTCGCCCTCGGTGACCGGCAGCCCCATGCGGCGCAGACAGCGCACCCGCTCCCCGCGGTAGTCGGCGTACCGGCCGACCGGCTCGCGCACGGACGTCGGTGCGTCCAGCAGCAGTTCGGCGCCCTCGACGAGCTGCGCGTGCTCGAAGGCCCGCATGAAACCGCGCAGCGAGGACAGGTCGGTGCCGCCCATCCCGCTGAGCAGCAGGGGCCTGCCCAACTGCGCGGTGCCCGTGCAGAGGGCGGTCGCGGCCACCGTCAGCACGCGGTAGACCTGCTCGCTCTCCCGGTGCAGCCGCCGCTCGGAGGGCGCGAGCGCGATCTCCTCCAGCGGCGCGGTGCCGGGCGCGGTCTCGGCGGGAAAGAGCTCCGCCCATTCGGACGGGTGCCCGGCCGCGAGGCCGGTGAAGTCGGCGCCCTCGGCACGCAGGGCGTCGATGCCCGCCCGCAGCCCCGTGTACGAGGCGGCCGGGCCGGTGTTCACGTCGACCAGGACGGAGTCGGTGGATACGCGGCTCACCTCGGCCGCCCGCGTCACCATCGCGAGGGCTCGGTGGTGGCGAGGGCGAGCGGCGCGATCTTGTTCTCGACCTCGTCGAGGTCGAAGTCGACGTCGTCCAGCTCGTCCAGCGCGTCCAGTTCGGTGTCCTCGGCGGTTTCCGCCTGGGGGGTTTCCGTCCCCTCGGTGGTCTCCTCGGGCTCTGCGGACTTCGCGGTGGACTTCGCGGTGTCTTCCATGGCGCGCTCCATTCGGAATCACGGTCGGACGTGGGAATGCGGATGCGAAGGATCCGGTGTCAGGGCAGCCGGAACCAAAAGGGTGGGCGGGAATCGTGACGGCGGACGTACCGGGGACGGACGTACGGGGGACAGACGTACCGGGGATGGACGTACGGGGACGTACGGCGGGCGGCCGCGGTCGGCGGCGGGCCCCGGACGCTCAGCCGACCGGCGTGCGCATCCGGGCGAACTCGACCACTTGCCGTCCGACGGTGGCCAGTTGCGCGGTGAGACGCGGGTCGCCGGTGCTGCCGCCGACGCTGTCGTCGGATGCCAGGGTGACGCTCTCCGTGTTGACGGCCACGCCCAGGGGAGTGGGCCAGCCCCTCAGGGCGTGCACGACGGAGCGCAGCCCCGCCAGCGTCGAAGCGGCCTGCGTCCCGCGCGCGGTGACGACACAGCCGACGGCGCGGCCGTGCAGATACGGACGCGCGTCCTCACGCAGGTCCTCCAGGTAGTCGAGGGCGTTCTTCACCAGACCGGAAACGCCCCCGTGGTACGCGGGCGTGCCGATCACCAGGCCGTCGGCGAGGGCGACGGCCTCGACCAGCCGCCGGGCCGCCGGGGTGCGCAGTGACTCCTCCGGTGCGTAGAGCGGCAGTTGAAGTTCCTCGGCATCCAGCAGCAGGGTCCGGGCCCCCGCCGCCGCGGAGGCCGCGAGTACCGCCCGGACCGCCCGTTCCGTCGAGGAACCGGATCGGACGGTGCCCCCGATGCCGACGATCAGGGGCCCGGTATCGGCCGGGGCACCAACACCGGGATCCTCCACCGAAAGAACGGAACCCTGGTTCGTCTCCAGCACGGTTACACCAATCTCCTTGACCGGTCGCGGTTTTCGGAGTCTAGACAGGGTGGTTATGCGCTGGTTATGAGCTGGTTATGCGGGGGTTATGCATCGGTTACGCGTGGGCCGGAGGTCTGGTCCACCGTCCGGGCGGACGCGTCCTGGGTACGCAGAACCCGCTCCAGAAGCCGCTGGGTGTCAGGGCTGACATCGATGTCCAGACCATCCGACATCCGGGCCCGGCACAGCTTGTACCAGGACCTCGCCTGCGCTAACTGGCCCAGGTCACCGTGCACTTGGATCAAGGTCCGGTAGACGTCCTCCTGGTACGGGTCGATGTCCAGCGTGCGGCGGCACATGTCGATGACCTTCGGCAACTCGCCCCGGTCCAGCGCCTCCTGGAGGAGGAAGTCCGCCGCTCCCAGCGCGAGGGACCGTACCCAGTCCCGCTGCTCCCTGGCCCAGTCGGCGGTCTCACCGGGCAGGAAGTCCCCGGTGTGGAGATCCAGCGCCCGGCGGTAGTGCTCCGCTGCCGCGCCCGGATCACTTCGGGCCGCCGCCCGGTGCCCTTCGTTGCACAGCCGCTCCAACTCCTCGAAGTCCAGCCAGGCGTCGTGGAGTTTGAGGGAGTACCCGTACTCGCTGCAGACGATCTCCGCGGCCGGCTGCTCCTCCGCAGCCTGCTGCCCGCTGAGTATCTGGTGCACCGCGTGCTTGGCGACCTTGAGGGAACTGGAGCCCGCCGACCGGGTGCGGTCGGGCCACAGCGCGGCGTGCAGTTCGTCGCGGTCGACCGTACGGCCCCGGTTGATGAGCAGGTAAAGGAACAGCGTGCGCGCTTTGCCGGCCCGCCAGCGTCTGACCGGGAGTCCCCTCAAGTCCAGTGAAAAGCCGCCGAGGCAGCGTACGACGGCAAGCGTGGAAATCTCGGTCATGCGGAAACCCTCCTTCTTCGTGGGGGTGACAGGATGCGAACGCGCTGGCGCGGTCGGTCGGGTCAGGCCTGTGGGGGAGGCAACCCGGTCGACCGGTGGTACGACCGGGGTGAGGGCCGGTCGCCTTACATGTGTTGACGTACGGGAACGCCGCCGTCGTTCGGAGAATGCCGGTCAGACGGACGACGGGAAGCGGAGTCTTCGGTTCTGTCCGGTTCGCGTCGGTGTCCGGCCCCGCCCGAGACGCGACGGCTCGGCGATCGCCCCTGCCCGGGCCGCGCCCGACCTGGAAGCCCTTGTCTCACCGGAAGATGCTGACGGCGTACTCGCCCATGGCGAGCTGTCGCGACACCCTGGACAGGCCCACATGCAACTCGGCCTGGATTCTCCGAACTTCGGCGCTCTTTCCGGCCTCGCCGATCAGCGACTTCACGAAGTCCATTCCGAGAAGGCGCCGACGATCCCCGCACTCGGGTCGGTGTACGCACGATCGCTGTGCTGATTGCGCCGACACGTCCCACTCCGCGGCAATGGCGGCGGAGGTGCTGGCCAGTGTGGCGAGCGTGAGTCCGACGACCACCCCAGCGGCGGCGACCAGGGTCCCAAGTGGCTTGCGCGGCATGATGTGCGTTCTCCAGAGTTGCCTGCCAGGCACCGTCCGGCCGCCCGAGTCAGGAAGATCAGTAATGACTCTGGCTTCTGGGAATAAACAAGCAATGAACAGCGGATACGGCCCCGGCGCCCGCCCGCTTCGGCTCCCCGGGTAGACGAACTACGACGCCCGAATGCCGAATCGAAGCCACCTGTCGTTCGTCCCCGCAGGATCGCGCGACGCGAACGGCCACCCGCCAGTTCTCGTGCTTGCGCGCACCATCCGAAGGATGAATCCTCGCCAGTCCGCCCGGGCACCCGCATACCGAAGCGCCCCACGCCCGCCCGACATGCCTTCGGCGCCGCCCACACCAACTCCGGCTCCACACCCGCACCTGTTTCCCCGTCCGCCTACGGCGGCGCGTCCTGCCCCGGAAATGCCGCATGCCTCGCCCCCCGTCACACCGGTCGGGCCATCTCCGTGGGTGCGGGGGTGAGGGCAAGGTCTCGCATCCGGTGCAGGCGGAGTCGGCG
The DNA here is from genome assembly GCF_040685395.1 of Kitasatospora sp. NPDC088779. Taxonomy (NCBI): domain Bacteria; kingdom Bacillati; phylum Actinomycetota; class Actinomycetes; order Kitasatosporales; family Streptomycetaceae; genus Kitasatospora; species Kitasatospora sp. NPDC088779. The sequence goes on from NZ_JBFBHW010000031.1 coordinate 44,942, forward strand.
ACCCGGCGCGCGGGTCTCGCAGGAGTGGGAATCGTCGGGCCCTTCGAAGACCTGGACGTCTCCGCCCAGATCACGCCGTGGAAGCGTCCCGACCTGGGTCCGTGACTGACCGAGCGTCAGGGTGAGTAGGGCGCGACGGTGCGGGCCAAGGCCGACCGGGTGCTCCGCTCCGCCAAGGACTCCGCGGACGTGGCGCACTGGGCGTCACGGCGGCGCACAGGCACCTGCGCGAGACGGACCGGTGGGGCCGGTGGTCAGCCGCCGTACGGGTACCGGATCGGGGACCGCCCGGGCGGTGGCCGAACGCCGGAGCCGGACCAAGTGACCTCGGAGGCGGTCCGGTCCATGGGCAAGCTCCTGCTGGAGGGGCGGAGTCGGTGGATGATCGCCACGGAGCTGGAAGCCGCGGGCTTCGACACCCCGGCGGCCCACGCGTACAAGAACCAGGGCGAGTCGCACTCGACAGAGCGCAAGGCGCCGCCGTCGAACCAGTGGAACCCGACCGGCGTGGGCAAGATCCGTCGTCCGCCGGCGACGGTCGGCGGGCGTCAGGCCGCGCTCCCGCCGCGGGCGCGGGCGTCGGTGACGAGCGCGGCGTGGATCGGGCCGGCGCCGGGCGGGTTTCGCGTCCGTGCGCGTCCGTGCCGCACCGCCGGCTTCTCCCGGCCTGGCACCGGGACGGGCGCAGGGCCTCGGGGAAGGCGGCGGTGACGGCCAGGCCGTTCACTACCCGGCGGTGGTGGTTCAGCCGCAGGTCTTGTCCGGGTGGTCATGGGTGATGGCGCAGATCATCGCCTGTGCCCGGCCGTTGTTCGGATACCTGCGCTGGAGTTCGTCCTTGAACTCCTTCCACTGGCGGGCGATGTCCTTGACGGCGAGGTCGTAGGCGCGGTCGAAGTTGTGGGCGACGGCCGAGCGGGGGCTGTCCTTGGTGTCCTTGTTCAGGACCCCGTCGTGGGTGACGCGGCCCGTGCAGTTGGAGACCGTCCCGGTGTGGTCGCGGTCCGGGTAGCAGCCCGTCGCCAGGTCGTGGGGGATGTGGCCGGTGGCGTCCTTGACCCAGTCGGCCCGGTTCATGGAGCTGTAGCGGGCGATGGAGAAGAACGCGGGCAGGTCGGTGCGCCCCAGTCCTGGGGGGTTCTTGACGCCGATGGCTCCGGGGGCGGCCTGGTCGGCCCAGTTACTGTGGGCGTAGAAGTCCTCGATCTGGTGCCAGCCGCGGCCCAGGTCCTCCAGCACCTCGCACTTCGCCCGTCCCGGTTGGTCGTTCCACGAGCAGGCCGGGGAGATGGAGGTCTGGGCGGCGATGACGTGCCCGTTCGCGTCGACCAGCCGGTCCGCGGCGGCGAGGGCCCTCCTGACATGGTCGACGGAGCTCTCGACGCAGTCGATGACCTCGGCGTCGGCCTGCGCGCGGGTGCGGGGGTAGCGGCTGTCGTACCGGGGGTCGAGGTAGTCGGCGTTGTCGCAGTGGAGCTTGCCGATGCCGAAGTACTGGTCGTGGTCGTTGGCGACGATCGCGCCCGAGTTCCCGTCTGCCATCGCCGTCAGCGAGTTCGGGTGCCAGCCCCCGGCTCCCAGGGCGGCCCGGGTGATCTTCTCGTGGTTGCCCCCGCTGAAGGCGTGCGCCGGTGTCGCGGCGCAGAGGACGACGGAACACAACAGTGCGAGACCGGCGGCGGGAGCGTGCGGGCGCAGTCGGCGGGAAACGCTGGGATTCACGAGGTCTCCAGGGGTGAGATGGACGTCTTCGGCGGGCGTGCATCCGGACGTGGCGTCCCGCCCATAGTAGACATGCCCCTGACAGGTAGTGGGCGAATTGCCACAGCGCACGCGGCCCGTGCGCCACCTCACATGGTCCGGGACCTGGAGGTCCTCGCCGAGGTCACGCCGTGGAAGCAACCGGATCCGGGTCGGTGGTTGACCGGGCGGCAGGGTGAGCCGGACGCGATGGTGTGGGCGAAGGCCGATCGGGCGCTCCGGTCGGCGAAGGACTGCGCGGACGTGGCGCACTGGGCGGAGGAGAACCACGAGGTCCTGGTCCTCGCAGGAGCAACTCCCGCAAGCGCGGAGCCGACCTGGGCGCGATCCGCTGGTCCCAGGCAGACGAGGAGCAACCTCCGCGAGCGCGGGGCCGACCGCAGGCCAATGGTCGTTCGGCCGCAGGCCGAGGAGCAACGCGGGGCCGAGGGTGGGCAGCGGCGATACGCGCGGCCTGGAGGGGAGCAACCCCCGCGAGCGCGGGGCCGATCCCGTGGTCCTGTCCGTCTCCGGCGTCGTCCTGGAGCAACCCCCGCGAGCGCGGGGCCGACGTCACCCGCGAGATGGCCCGCACCGACCCGCGGGAGCAACCCCCGCGAGCGCGGGGCCGACCAGGAGGAGGCAGATCAGATCCCAGATCATGTGGAGCAACCCCCGCGAGCGCGGGGCCGACATCGGTTGCCACCCGGTGGACGGCGCGTAGAAGGAGCAACCCCCGCGAGCGCGGGGCCGACTGCGCGAGCGTCTCGTCGCCCTCGTCAACCGTGGAACAACCCCCGCGAGCGCGGGGCCGACGAGAGTGCGCCTGCTCGTGCCGTCGCCTTGATGGAGCAACCCCCGCGAGCGCGGGGCCGACCGGATCCAGGCGGCCGAACCGGTCCGGGTGTGGGAGCAACCCCCGCGAGCGCGGGGCCGACAGGGCGGCGGTGTTGATCGCCACATGCACGGTGGAGCAACCCCCGCGAGCGCGGGGCCGACCAGCACACCCCGTACATGCGGTTGTTGTCGCTGGAGCAACCCCCGCGAGCGCGGGGCCGACCTTCTTCAGCGCGCCGAGCAGGGGCTTGGCGAGGAGCAACCCCCGCGAGCGCGGGGCCGACAGCACCCGCGAGGCGATGAACAGGGCGAGCACGGAGCAACCCCCGCGAGCGCGGGGCCGACTCGAAGTCGGGGGCGGCGAGCGCCTGGGCCCAGGAGCAACCCCCGCGAGCGCGGGGCCGACACGCCCTCGCCGACCGCGTCCGCCAGCTCGGGCGAGCAACCCCCGCGAGCGCGGGGCCGACTCACCGCCGCCGGTGCTCGTCGGACCGGTCGCGGAGCAACCCCCGCGAGCGCGGGGCCGACTCACCATGGGTGAACCCGACGTAGGCACCCTGGGAGCAACCCCCGCGAGCGCGGGGCCGACGCCGCGCGCAGTCCGCGCGCGGCCGCGGCCCGGGAGCAACCCCCGCGAGCGCGGGGCCGACAGCTGCGGGTAGACCGGCACGGTGCGCAGGGAGGAGCAACCCCCGCGAGCGCGGGGCCGACTTGTACCCGGCGCGCCTCAGGACTGCGAGGCAGGAGCAACCCCCGCGAGCGCGGGGCCGACCCTCCGCTGGCGATAGGCTCGGCCGGATGCCCGGAGCAACCCCCGCGAGCGCGGGGCCGACCCGCACTGGGAGCACATCAAGCTGGCCTTCCAGGAGCAACCCCCGCGAGCGCGGGGCCGACGTCGCGCAGGCCGTTGGTGAGAGCCGTCAGCAGGAGCAACCCCCGCGAGCGCGGGGCCGACGCGCTGGGCTTGGGCGTCGTAGAGCTCGGTGAGGAGCAACCCCCGCGAGCGCGGGGCCGACCGGAGGCGGCGGATCACCGGCCCGCCTCCGGGCGAGCAACCCCCGCGAGCGCGGGGCCGACGCGGCGGGACGGTGCAGGCGGATCGGCATCGGGGAGCAACCCCCGCGAGCGCGGGGCCGACGAGGACTGGTGCGGCGCCGAGACCCACACCCCGGAGCAACCCCCGCGAGCGCGGGGCCGACATCCTGGTGATCGGCGCGCTGTGGATCGAGATGGAGCAACCCCCGCGAGCGCGGGGCCGACTTCCACGCCTCGTGCGAGCTGAACGGCAAGCGGGAGCAACCCCCGCGAGCGCGGGGCCGACACTTCCTGACCTGCAGCGATTCTCCTCAGAGAGCGCCGATTGATTCAGTTCGATTTGGTAGGCGATCCGTAGCAGCGGTCATGTGGTGTCGTCGTCTCTTCTCATGGCCAAGTCCATTGTCGGTGCCGCGTTCTAGGCTCTTGAAGCGTACTCGCACATGGAGGTCGGGACGATGGCTGAGAACCGCTGGCAGTGGTACCCGCCCGAGGTCAGGGGCTGGCTGGGCGCGTTGTGGGGGAAGTCGGCCGGGCGGGCCGGGGGGTCTGCCAACCTCCTGCTGTCGCACATGTTGGACACTGCTGCGGTGGCGGAGGTCATCTGGGACCGCTACCTGCCGCCCGTGACAAAGCGGCGCCTGGACGCCGTCGCGGGCGGCCGGGGGAAGGGGCGGCGTCTGTTCGCCTGGCTGTGCGGGATCCATGACTACGGCAAGGCCGTCCCCGCCTTCCAGCATATGGACTCCGACTTGGCGGACGCCGTTCGCCAAGCGGGCCTCTCATGGAACAAGTACGCGGTGAAATCCGAGTCCTGGCGGCACGACAAGGCCGGCGGCCTTTTGCTGCGGGCGGCGCTTGCCGACGCGGGGTGGGTGGAGGAACAGGTCGACTGGGTCTGGCCGTTGGTCGCCGGCCACCACGGTCGCTTCCCCACACTGGGCCAGCTGCCTCCGAAGAAGGCGGACCTCCAGGGGAAGGGGCCGTCCTGGAAGCTGGCCCAGTCGGCGCTGGTGGAGGTGTTCTCCCGGGAGCTCGGCTTCGGGGGAGGGGCGCCGTTGGCCGGGGTGGAGCCCGTTCTGGTGCCGGGTCGTGCGGTGCAGCTCCAACTGTCCGGCTTCGTGGTGATGGCGGACTGGATCGCCAGCGACGAGCGGCACTTCGCCGGGGTTTCGGATCTGGAGAAGGTGACGATCGATCAGGCGCGGCAGCGGGCGGCTGCGGCCTGGTCGAGCCTCGGGCTGCGTGGCGGGTGGGGAACGCTGCCGACGCCCGGCCCGGAGACGTTTCGGGACCGCTTCGGTCACGGGACCCGGCCGTCGCAGGAGCTGGTCCTCGATGTGGTGCGCCGGATGGGCGGGCCGGGGCTGGTGGTCGTCGAGGCGCCGATGGGGGAGGGGAAGACGAAGGCCGCGCTGGCGGCGGCGGAGCTGCTGGCTGCCCGGTACGGCCTGGACGGAGTGTATCTGGGCATGCCGACCCAGGCCACCGCGGACCCGATGTTCACCCAGGTCCGATCCTGGCTGCGCAGCATCGAGGAGGGGCAGGAGGACCAGGTCGCGCTGCTGCACGGCAAGCGGATGTTCAACAAGGAATGGCGCGGCCTGCTGGAAGACACGGGGGAGGGGAGCCAGGATGCCGACGCCCGCTACTCGACGGTGGACGAGTACGGCGTGCAGTCCGATTGCTTCGACGGTTGCGAGGGCGGGGAGCGCAGGGCTCCGGCCGAGTGGTTCCTCGGCCGTCGGCGTGGCCTGCTGAGCCCGTTCGCGGTCGGCACGATCGATCAACTCCTGTTCGCCGCGACCCGGACCAAGCACGTGATGCTGCGGATGGCCGGCCTGGTCGGCAAGGTCGTGATCCTCGACGAGGTCCACGCCGCGGACGTCTACATGTCGCAGTTCCTGCTGGAAGGCCTGTGGTGGCTCGGGCAGGCCGGGGTGCCGGTGGTCCTGCTGTCGGCGACCCTGCCACCTGAGCAACGACGCCTCCTGGTCGCCGCCTACCTGGCCGGAACGCAATCGGCAGAGACCCCGGTGGCACTGGAGGTTCCCGAGCCGCAGGGGTACCCGAGCGTGACAGCAGCCTGGCCGGGACAGGATGGGAAGCCGGAAGTACTGGTCGAGAGCACGGAATCCTGGCGTGACGACCTGCGAGTGCGGGTCGAGGTCCTCGACGAACCGCCGACGCGGACCGATGCCCGGGCCGCGGAGAACGACGCCGGGCAGACGGACACCGCCGTGGTCGACTATCTGAGGGACTGCCTGGCCGACGGCGGGTGCGTCCTGGTCATCCGCAACACGGTGGACCGCGCCCAAACCACGTTCGACGCCCTCCGCAAGGAGTTCGGCGCCGACGTCCGACTCCTGCACGGACGCCTGCACACGGGCCACCGGGCCGATCGCACACAGGACGTGCTGAACCTCCTCGCCCCGCCGGCCGCCGGCGCTGGGCGTCCCGGCAGGCTGATCGTGGTCGCCACCCAGCTCGCGGAACAGTCCTTCGACGTCGACGCCGACCTGCTGATCACCGACCTCGCACCGATGGACCTGCTCCTCCAGCGCATCGGCCGCCTCCACCGCCACGACGGCGTCAAGCGCCCCGCCCTGCTGGCCCAACCCACGGTCGTCGTCACCGGCATCAGTCTCGACAGCGGAGGCACACCGCACATCCTGCGCGCCTCCGAGGGAATCTACGGCCGCTACCTCCTGCTGCGCACGGCCGCAGAGGTGGAGCGGGTGACTGCCGATGGAGGCCTGTGGAGCATCCCCAGCCGGGTGCCAGAGCTGGTTGCCCGGGTCTACGGCACGGACCCCGTCGTCCCGGCGGCATGGGCGGAGTCCGAGGCGCAGGCCCGGCAGGAGTGGGAGGAGCGGCAGTCCTTGCGTCGCGCGAAGGCAGTCGAGTATGTACTGACCCGCTCCGGGGAGCACGGGGCGCCGACACTGGCCGGCCTGCACTATGGAGGCCAAGGAAGGCTGGCCGAGGGGCAGTTCGAGGCACTCGTCCGCGACGGTGACCCGAGCACGGAGGTCGTCCTGGTACGTCGCATCGGGGAGGACGACTTCCGGGCGGTGACGGGCCGCAGGCTCGGGCCGAACGGCGAAGTCGCCGCGGAGGTGGTCGACGACGTGCTCTCCGGGACGGTGCGCCTTCCCGCCCGGCTGACCGAGGCGGCGAAGCAGGCGCTCGGCCCCCTGCCGGGGTGGCGGGACCATCCGTGGCTGCGCTACAGCCTGGCCCTGGAGCTCGACGGACAGGGCGAAGCGGCCATCGGTGACTTCCGGCTGCGCTACGACGACCTGCTCGGCCTCGTGGTGAGCGGAGGAAGACCGACCCGGTAGCGGGGCGTGTGGGTGGAACAGACGGAGTGTCGCCCCGCCCACACGCCCCAACCCCGCGAGCGCGGGGCCGACTTTCAGCCGGAACCGGCTCGAAGACAGAGCCAGGGGCCATCCCCGCGCACCAATCCTGCGGGGCCGAGGGGCAATTCAAGCATTCGCCCCACAACAGACCTTCGCCGATGCCACGATGAACCAGTAGCAAGCTAGACAAAGCCAGTTGGGAGATCGGCGCGTGCCTGGGTACAACCTTGTCGAGGAACCGTGGCTGACGGCGCGGCCCGTCGGCGGCGGCCCGCCCGTGGAGCTGGGGGTCGCCGAGACTCTGGCCCGGGCCCACGAGTTCGAGGGCCTCGTCGTCGAGTTCTCCACCCAGCTGCCGGCAGTCCTGCGCCAGGTCCTGCTGCCCGTCGTCGCCCACGCCACCGGCGTTCCTGGAACCCTGCGGGAGAAGGGTGACCGGCTCGCACAGAAGGACGGGTTCACGCAGGACGAGCTCGACAGGCTCCAGGCCTACCTCGACGAGCACCGTGCGAAGTTCGATCTCTTCGACCCGGCCGCCCCGTTCGCGCAGGTCGCCGACTTGCGGACGGCCAAGGGCGAGACGAAGGGCTCCGCCGCCCTGGTGGCGACGGCGGCGAGCGGCAACAACGTCCCGCTGTTCGCCAGCCGCAGCGACGCGGACCCGCTCGATCTGACGCCGGCCCAGGCCGCCCACTGGCTCGTGCACACGCACTGCTGGGACACCGCGGCGATCAAGACCGGTGTCGTCGGCGACTCCGAGGTCAAGGCGGGCAAGACGACAGGGAACCCGACCGGTCCGCTCGGCCAGCTCGGCGTCATCATTCCCACCGGGCGCACCTTGTACGAGACCCTCCTGCTGAACCTACCGGTCACCCCGGCCGGCGTCCTCGGAGCCCCGCAGTGGACAAGGGGTCCGCACGGCCCCGCCTGGACTCCGCGCCCGGCCGAGGGCCTGCTCGACCTGTGGACGTGGCAGGCCCGGCGGATCCGGCTCGTCCCGCACCAGGACGAGGACGGCCGGCTGAAGGTCGCCCGGGTCGTCGTCAGCGCCGGTGACCGGCTCACGCTCCTGCCCCTACAGGAGCCGCACACCGCCTGGACGTTCACCGCGCCCGCCAAGAAGTCCGCATCGGCCGTGCCCGAGCGCAGGCCGCGCCGGCACACCCAGGGCAAGGCTGCCTGGCGGGGTCTGGACGCCCTCCTCACCCCGGCCCGCCAAGGCCCGGACGGCGTCTTCGAGACCAGCGTCCTGCTGGACGAGGCCAGTGCCCTGCGGGTACTCGGGAAGCTCGACGCCGACTACCCGCTCCAGGTCGAGACCTTCGGCATGGTCTACGGCACCCAGTCCTCCGTCGTCGAGGACGTCATCCACGACGTGATCCCACTGCCGCTGCTCGCCCTCCACCAGGACAGCGAAGCCCACGAGCTCCTCCTGGACGTCGCCGAACAGGCAGAACGCCTCGCGAAAGCCGTCAACAACCTCTCCGCCGACCTGCGCCGAGCCGCTGGCACCGACCCCATCCCCTGGGACAAGGGTCAGCGCCCCGGCGACCTCCTCCTGCACACCCTCGACCCCCTGGTGCGCCGCCTGCTCGCCGGCGTCCGTGCCGCCGGTACCGACGACGACATCCTGGAGCGGGGCAGGCTCGCCTGGGAGGAACTCGCCCACCACCGTGCGCGGAGCACCGCGAACGAGCTCCTGCTGGCCGCCCCCGCCACCACCTTCGAGGGTCGCACCGTCAGCCCGGCCGGCAAGTCGGGCAAGCCGAAGACCTACACGCTCGGCACAGCCGGTGCCAACTTCCGGAACCAGCTCCACGAGATCCTTCCCCGGTACGCCGACGCCCTTCGGGAAGCGGCCGCTGCCCGGGCCGCCGAGACCGGACCCGACCCCGACCCCGCCCCTGGAGCGGACCTTGACGACTGAACACACCACCTCCGCCCGACGACGCCCGTACTGGGACGCATGCACCGCCCCCGACCACACCTGGCGCCTCGACCCCCGTAGCGGGCAACCGCGCCGCCCGCCCGGCGAAGACCTCGCGGCCCTGCGCTCCGGCCTCGGGCGCCCCGTCATGGACAGCCCCAAGATGTGGCCGCTCTACAGCTGCGAGGTCAACGACGTCCTCGCGCTGCGCGACGAGGTCTCCGACGAGCAGAAGGCCGAGCACGCCGCCCTCGCCCTCTACGGCCTGCACCAGCAGAGCCAGTCCACACCGATGCACCGCCGCGGTATCAAGCTCGGCGAAGCCCTGCGAGCCTTGCGCCGCAGCGGCAAGTTCAGCGAAGAGGCGCTCGACACCCGCGTCGCGCAACTCGCGGGCGCCACCAGCGTCTCCGCGCTGCTGGTCCACCTTCGCGGCCTGATCACCCAGCTGCGCACCGTCGGGCAGCCGCTGGACTACAACCACCTGATGGCCGACATCCAGGCCTGGCACCACACCGACCGGCGCCCGCAGGTCCGCCTCAGGTGGGCCATCGGCTACCAGGCCTGGAAGGACAAGGCCCCCGCCGACTGATCGCGCTTCGATCCACCCGGACTACCACCCATCTACGGAGTAGCGCATGACCGACCGCCTCTACATCGACGTGCACATCCTGCAGACCGTCCCGCCGGCGAACCTCAACCGGGACGACAACGGCAACCCGAAGGAGGCCTACTTCGGCGGCAAGCGCCGCTCGCGCGTCTCCTCCCAGGCCTGGAAGCGCGCCACCCGCATCCACTTCGCCGAGAGCCGCGACCGGCAGGACCTCGCCACCCGCACCAAGCGGATCGCCTCCCAGCTCGCCAAGGGCATCGCCGAGCGCACCGGCATCGAGGCCGAGATCGCGCAGCGGATCGCCGGCGCCCTGATCAAGTCCACCGGCATCTCGGCGGGCAAGAAGGAGGGCGACACCGCTTACCTCCTCTTCTACGGGCGCCGCCAGCTGGACGGCATCGTCGACCTGGTCGCCGACACCGCCGCCGACCTCGCCGCCCTCGACGCCAAGGCCCTGGAAGAGGCGGTCAAGGCGTTGCCGGTCAAGGAACAGCTCCAGAGCGGCCACCCCGCCGACGTCGCACTCTTCGGACGCATGGTCGCGGACATCCCCGGCCTGAACGTGGATGCCGCGACGCAGGTCGCGCACGCCATCTCCACCCACGCCGCCGAACTCGAATTCGACTACTACACGGCCGTCGACGACGAGAACACCGCCGAGGAGACCGGCGCCGGCATGATCGGCACCATCGGCTTCAACTCCGCCACCCTCTACCGCTACGCCACCGTCGGGCTGCACCAACTGCGCGGCAACCTCGGCGACGACAAGGCCGCCGTCGACGCCGTCGACCTGTTCGTCGACTCCTTCGCCCGCTCCATGCCCACCGGTTACGGCAACTCCTTCGCCCACCGCACCCGCCCCAGCCTGGTGGCCGTCGTCGTGCGCGCCGACCAGCCCGTGAACCTCGTCTCCGCGTACGAGAACCCGGTCCCGGCGAGCCGGGGCATCGTCGCGGAATCCGCGCGCCGCCTCGCCGGGGAGTTCGCCACCGCCACCGAGCAGTGGGGCGACACCCCGCTGTACGTCGGCATCTGCCACACCTTCACCGAAGGCGCCGACGAGACCGGGGAGGAGCTGACGAAGGCTTTCGGCGCGAACCGCACCTTCCCCGAGCTGCGCGAGGGACTGCGCACCGCCCTCACCGAGCGGGTGAACGACAACTGATGCCCGCCAACCCCACCCCCACGCAGGCCACGGCCGACGAGGAACAGGCGGTCCTCGTCCTGCGTCTGGCCGGCCCGCTCCAGTCCTGGGGCGACCGTAGCGCCTTCAACCGCCGTGACACCCCGCCCCAGCCGACCAAGTCCGGCGTCGTCGGCCTGCTCGCCGCCGCCGCCGGACTTGGTCGCGAAGCGGACATCACCGCCCTGGTCGGCCTGCGCCTGGGCGTGCGCATCGACCAGCCCGGCACGCTGCTGCGCGACTACCACACCGTCAGCGACTACCGGGGTCGGCCGCTTCCGCAGGCCGGCGTCAACGCCAAAGGCCTGCAGAAGCCGACCTCCCCGGCCAAGGACACCCACGTCACCCACCGCTACTACCTCCAGGACGCGGTGTTCGTCGCCGCCGTCCAGGGCCCGGCCGCCCTCGTCACGGCACTCGCCGAGGCGGTCCGCCGCCCCGCCTTCCCGCTCGCCCTCGGCCGGCGCTCCTGCGTCCCCACCCAGCCGATCGCCCTCGGCGAGGTGCGCGGCGGCACCGTGGAAGACGTCCTGGCCGAGGAGCCCTGGCAGGCGGGCCAGGCTGCCAAGAACGCCTACCGACGGCGGGCCGAGCGGGCCCCCGCGCCGTTCTCTCCCCACCGGATCGACCTGGCCGCGACCTTCGACGACCCGTCGGGCGGCGACACCTTCCAGGACGTCCCGCGCTCCTTCGACCCCCGCGAACGCGGCTTCTCCACACGGCGGATCCGCCACGCCTGGCTCGACGTCCCCAGCGGGCTCGACCCGATGACCACGCCCGCCGAACCGGCCGCCGCGGCCGACGGCCACGACCCGTTCGCCCTGCTGGGCTGGTGACCCGATGACCTACCTCTCCCGCGTCCGCATCAACCCCCTGCGCGCGGCCAGCCGCAACCTGCTCGCCAACCCCCGGGCCCTGCACGGCGCCGTCACGGCAGGCGTCCCCGACACCGCCCCTGGTGACCGGATCCTGTGGCGCCTGGACGCCGACCACCCGCGCCGCCCCACGCTGCTGGTCCTCACCCCGTCCAAGCCGGACTGGACCCACATCGTCGAACAGGCCGGATGGCCCGACGCCGACGGCGAGCACTACGCGATCCGCGACTACAGCCCGCTGTTCGCCCAACTCGCCGTCGGCCGGGAGTTCGCCTTCCGCCTCAAAGCGAGCCCCGTCCAGAACACCTCCAAGCCCGACAAGGCGAGCGCGCACCGCACCAGGACCGCCGCCGAACTCCACCACCGCTCCTACCGCATGGCCCACCGCACCGCCGCCCAGCAGCTCACCTGGTTCCTGGACCGCACCGACCGCTGGGGCTTCACCATCCCCGAGGCACGCACCGACGGTCCGGCGCCGGGCCTCGAACCATCGGCCACCGACGCCCAGCCGGCCCGCGAGGTACGGATCACCGACCGCAGCCGCACCACCTTCACCAAGCCCGGCACCCGCACCGCCGTCACGCTCACCACCGCCACCTTCGAAGGCCGCCTGTCCATCACCGACCCGGGCCTCCTTCAGGCCGCCCTCCTCGGCGGCATCGGCCCCTCCAAGGCCTACGGCTGCGGCCTGCTCACCCTCGCCCCGCCCCCCGCCGGAGCCCGCTGACCGATGGCCGACATCTGGTGGAAAGCCCACCCCCACGACCTGCACCGCCTCGCCGACCGCGTCTCCAGCGTCTACGTGGAACGCAGCCACATCGACCGCGACGAGAACGCCGTCGTCGTCATCAACAAGCGCGAGACCGTCCGCGTCCCGGCCGCCATGGTCGCCGTGATGCTGCTCGGCCCGGGCACCCGCATCACCCACGGCGCCGTCAACCTCCTCGCCGACTCCGGCACCACCGTGTGCTGGGTCGGCGAGCAGGGCGTGCGCATGTACGCCGCAGGACTCGGCCCCAGCCGTGGCGCGGGCCTGCTCAACCGGCAGGCCTGGCTGGTCAGTCGGACCAAGGAACGCCTCGCCGTCGCCCGGACCATGTATCGCATGCGATTCCCCGGCGAGGAGATCAGCACGGCCACCATGCAGCAGCTGCGCGGCCGCGAGGGCGCCCGCATCCGCAAGCTCTACCAAGCCGAATCACGCCGAACCGGCGTCCCGTGGAATGGACGCGTCTACAAGGCCGGCGACGCCCACGCCGCAGGCGACGACCTCAACCGCCTCCTGTCGGCGGCCAACGCCGCGCTCTACGGGATCTGTCACGCCGTCATCACCGGCCTCGGCGCCAGCCCCGGCCTCGGCTTCGTCCACACCGGACTGGCGACCTCGTTCGTCCTCGACATCGCGGACCTCTACAAGGCCGAATACACCATCCCCCTCGCCTTCGACCTCGCCAAGCAGGGCCACACCGAGGAACGCGACTCCCGCCTCGCCCTGCGCGACCGCATCGCCCAGGACAAGCTGCTGGGCCGAATCGTCCACGACGTCAAGACCCTCCTCAGCCCGGACGGCACCGACATGCCCGACGTCGAGGTCAACGAACTCTGGGACGAACGTGTCGGAACTGTCCAGGGCGGCGTCAACTGGTCGGGCACCGAAGGCCCGTCGGTGCCCGCCGCCTCCGACCCGGGAATGGGCGACGAACACCTGGCCATCATCGGCCCGGAGTTCACCCAGGACACGAGCAGCCCATGACCGTCATCATCCTCATCGCCGCCCCCGAAGGCCTGCGCGGCCACCTCACCCGCTGGATGGTCGAGGTCAACGCCGGCGTCTTCGTCGGCACCCCAAGCCGCCGCATCCGCGACCGCCTCTGGGACCTCCTCGCGACCCGCATCGGCGACGGCCAAGCCGTCCTCGTCGAACCCGCCACCAACGAACAAGGCTGGACGGTCCGCACCGCTGGCAAGGACCGCTGGAAGCCCGTCGACTTCGACGGACTGATCCTCTCGGCCCGCCCCCGCCGATAAACCAGCAGGTCACGAAGCATCGGCCCCGCACGCGCGGGGATGTTCCCCCCGGTCCACCGCAGCGGATGGCGGTGGACCGATCGGCCCCGCACGCGCGGGGATGTTCCCCTGCACGGCGGGATCGTCGATGAGCTGCACGTATCGGCCCCGCACGCGCGGGGATGTTCCCGAGCCGGATACGGGTCGGCCTGCCGGGCAGCAATCGGCCCCGCACGCGCGGGGATGTTCCCTGGAGACCGAGGTTGAGCGGCTGTCGGCCGACATCGGCCCCGCACGCGCGGGGATGTTCCGCGCGGGTCGCCGTCGAGGCCGGGTTCGCCGCGATCGGCCCCGCACGCGCGGGGATGTTCCCCGGACTGGTTCAAGAAGCTCCGGGACAAGGCGATCGGCCCCGCACGCGCGGGGATGTTCCCTTGATGTCCACGCCGAGGCGGACGCCGTTGGCATCGGCCCCGCACGCGCGGGGATGTTCCCCCCCGCCGTCGACCGAAGCGAGTTGGCGAATCAGATCGGCCCCGCACGCGCGGGGATGGTTGGTCCTGGAAGGGCGGGGATGTTCCCTAGGAACCGGTCCTTCGCCCGGGCTATGACGATGGAGACGTCCGGGCAGAGTTCCTGTCTTCCTGGGGCCCTGCCCGTGGCGAGCTGTCAGAAATGGTGGTCGAAAGCCACGGTCACCGGCGCGTGGTCGCTCCAGCGTTCGGTGTGGGTGGCAGCCCGCTCGACGTAGGCCTCGACGGCCTTGGCGTCGAGGCCGGGGGTGGCGACCTGGAGGTCGATGCGCCAGCGGAACGACGCCTTTTCGAAGGAGGTCCACCCGTTCGGGCATGTGCTATTCGAGGGTGCCTGCTGGCCTGGGCGGTAGGGGGAAGCCCATGGGCATTGTGACGGCTACGGCACCGGTTCGAGCTGTGGTGGGCTCGCGTGTCTCGGACACGCACGGGGACGAGGGCAAGGTCTCGCACCTGGTGCAGGCGGAGTCGGCGACGCGGCACGCGCTGTCGAAGGAGTGGGAGATCGTCCGGTCCTTCGAGGACCTGGACGTCTCCGCCGAGGTCACGCCGTAGAAGCGCCCGGACCTGGGTCCGTGGTTGACCGAGCGGCAGGGCGAGTGGGACACGATGGTGTGGGCGAAGGTCGACCGGGCGTTCCGGTCCGCCAAGGACTGCGCGGACGTGGCGTACTGGGCGGAGGAGAACCACAAGGTCCTGGTGTTCACCGACGACGGGATCACCCTGGACTACCGGGAGGGTTGGGAGTCGTCGTTCGGGAACGAGCTGGCGAAGGTCTTCCTGATGCTGGTGTCGATCTTCGCGGAGTTGGAGCTCAAACGGATCAAGGCCCGCGTCGGCACCGCGCACAAGCACGTGCGCAAGACGGACCGCTGGGCTGGCGGGCAGCCGCCGTACGGGTACCGGATCGTCGACCGCTCCGGCGGCGGCCGCACCCTCGAACCGGACTCGGTCACCTCCGAGGCCGTCCGCTACATGGGCAAGCTCCTGCTGGAGGGGCAGAGCCAGTGGACGATCGCCACGGGCCTGGAAGCCGCCGGCTTCGACACCCCGTCGATGCACGCGTTCAAGAATCAGGGCGAGTCGTACGCGAGCAAGCGCAAGACCGCGCCGTCGAACCACTGGGACCCGACCAGCGTGGCCAAGATCCTGCGCTCGCCGGCGACGATGGGCCTGAAGCTGACCGGCCGCTCCGTGAAGGCGCGCAAGATCGCCCGCGACGCTAAGGGTCTGCCGATCCAGATGGCCAAGCCCCTCTTCACCGAGGGGGAGTGGGCCGCGATCCAGGCAGTGATGGCCCGAGCGGTCCATCACCAAGGAACGATCGAACGGCGCCTCGCCCTGGCTCGGCGTGCCGCACTGCGACCGCTGCGGCGACCGGTTCTACCGGCAGGTGAACCTCGCCAAGAACGGCAAGATCTACGAGTACTACCGGTGCGCGAAGACGGCAGGCAAACCGGCCTGCAAGGGCCAGTCCACCGAGGGCGATCGCGTCACCGCGGCGATCGCCGCCCTGGTGGAGCGGTTGGCCGGCCTGGCGATGACTGTGCGCAGGTTCATCCCCGGTGAGGGCCACACCGAGCAGCTCAACCACGTCACCGTGGTGATGAAGGATCTCCGGGAGGAGAAGCGCCGCAACCTGTTCGACTACCCCGGCGGCGACGACGAGTACTCCGAAGCCCTCGAAGTCCTCGTCGACGAACGCCGCCGCCTTGCCGCCCTCCCACAACGCCCCTCCGCCTGGGTCGAGGTCGAGACGGGCCAGACCTTCGCCGACGCCTGGACCCAGGCCGACCAGGAACGACGCCGCCAACTCCTCCTCGGCCTCAAAGCCCGCCTACACCTGACACCCACCGTCGAAGGCTGGTATCTACCTGCCGAACTCGAAGCACGAGTAAGGCAGCTCGAGTACGCCGAAAGGTCGGCATAGCTCGGGTGGTCCGGGTTCTTCTCGTAGCTGTTGGCTCAGCGGTGACGCCAGAGCGAGTGCAGCCGCAGAACGTCCATCTGCCAGTGCTGTTGGAGGCCGTTCTGCGGGTGCGGTAGCTCCCTGCCGAGCGCTGACGCGACCTCGCGGTAGACCGCAGTCGGGGCGTGGTCACCCGTCACGACAAGAGCGGACAGCAACGGCTCGTCGGCTGGCGTGTCACCGTCGATCCTGGTGAGCAGCTCACGTTGGTTGGACCCCTGGAGCCAGGGAAGTTCGCGGTTCAGCCGTCGGCCGATCCCCGACCAGGTGATGGTGGATTGGTGCCGGGCGACATCCCGCAGAACGCGCCCCACGTTCTCGGCGAGTTCGACGAGCGTGGCCTCCGGGAGGGCACAGTTCTGCACCGCATCCCTGGGCTTCTCGCTGGCCGTCGCCCGCGTGTCCTCGGCCGCTGTGGTGGCGGCAGACGGAGGCGCCGAGCCGGCGGGTTCGGGTCGTGGCGAGGTTGTCCCCACCAAGGTGGCCCGCAGTTGGGAGCAGATCTCGAACAGCTCCTGAAGATTCTGGGGGACACCGCAGACGAGCTTGCGCCGGAGGATCCTGGCGTGGGCGAGATCGCTGCGCAGGGTGAGCGGGTCCCCGTTCTCGCCCGCCCGGCGGGCGTTCTCCAGCAAACCGCGGATGCGAGCCAGGACGTCGCCCTCCTCGCGCGAACCGATCCACTTGTGCAGATCCCCCAACAGTCGACGAAGGGTTTTGGCCGTCGTGCCGGGCACCCCGGGTGCGCCGAGGGCGCGCACCGACTCCTCACGGACTCCGGTCGCGGCGGACACGTCGTCGGCAGCCTTGGCCCGCGCGAAACGGGACACCAGGTCGGCGGCCCGGGAGGCGTGGCCGGACGAGGGGTGATCCGCCTGGCGGGGGGCCGGGATCCCGGGCTGCCTTGTTCCAGTGGTGTCTTCGGCCTCGGCAGCGGGTGTGGGCTTGCCGGCATGCTCGGCCCTGACGGCGACTGCCGCCACGGTGACGCGTTCGGGTCGTGTGGGGCGGTTTCCCGAGCTGGGTAGGCCCGGTCGGCCGGCGACCGTGGTTCCCGTGGTTCGATTCGCACCGCTGCGGGTGGCTTGGACGGTGTGTCCGAGCACCCTGGCGAATTCTTCGAGGAGGGTGGGGCTGGGCAGCACGACGACGCCTTCGGCGCGGGCGGTCTCGAAGTTGTGCAGTTGTTGTTCCGCCTGCCGGATCGCGGTGGCCAGTCGGCCGGCCCGCCTGCCTTGCGTGCGGGGCCGGAGGTCCTGAGCCTCGCGCAACACCTGCCGTAGTTCCCGAACCTTCGGCGGCTCCGCGTGGTCGGGCCGGGAGCGCGGTGCAGCGGTCGAGGCCGGTGCGGACCGGTAGTGGTCGTGGGTCGCTCGGACCGCCTTCTCGCACCAGCGCTGGAAGGCGGCCTCCGCCACGGGTACCTCCGCGTTCAGTTGACGCAGCACGGTTCGCAGGTAGGGGAGGACGCGCCCGGACCGGCCTTGGACCAGGACGCACAGCGGGGCTCGGCCCGGGTGGAGCGGTCGATCGACCTCGACCAGGAGGGAACGCCGCTTCGGGTCAGGCAGGTGTGACAGATCGAAGTGGGCCCGATCGGAGAGGTCCTCCCATGAGGTGGTCTCTCCCGCGCGAGCGACTCTGATCAGCACCTGGCGGAGGAGTTCCGCGAGAGGGCTGCGCGGGGTATCGTCGGGTCCGGTCTCGACTCGGGTCGGAGCCGCTTTCGGCGGGGCTGAGGCCGGCGGGCCGGCGGGGGCAGGGTCTTCCAGAGCGACCTCGGGGCGCCAGAGGCCGGTCCGTTCGGCTTCCAGACCGGACAGTCGGGTCAGGCCGTCGGCGTGGACGGCCCAGCCGGTGTTCCCACCGGAGGCGTCGAGGTCGTCGACGAGCAACCGGGCCACCCCGCTGAGCCGGTAGACGTACTGCTCGGTGGGGGTCGGCACGGCATCGGGCAGCGAGACGTAGGAGCGGACGATCCGGCTGGCGGCCGCCTTCACGAACGCCGCGACCAAGTAGCGGCCGGCCACGGCGAAGTGCGACGCGGCCGGGGGAGCCGCGGTCGTATCCACCGCGAAGACGACCTCCGCGCCCCGGAGCGGCAGGCTCGCCGGAAACGGGGTCTCTCCCACGGTGCGAGTGAGCAACGAGCCCTCGGCTCGCAACGTGTCCAGTGCGGGGGGAATCAGGCCCTCGCTGGTCATCCGGCACGACTCGAGCGGCGCCCACGGGATGGCCCCGGTACCGGCGGTCACCAGTCCGATCAGGACACGGCGGTCGGTCCCCTGCGTCTCGCAGCGGACCCGCAGGGCGTAGCCGCGTCGGGCCACCATGTCGTTGACCACGACGCCGTCCCGACCGAAGACCCATTCGACCCGGCCGGTCTTCGCACCGAGGCTCTCCACGGCTCGCCGCCAGCTCCGGTAGTCGCCGGGGTGGAGCGCGAACCGCAGGTGCTGCTCGGTGGCGCGCAGCCAGAAGTCCACGGCGTCCCCGGGCCCGTGGCCCAGGCTGCGGAGGTCGCCCTGGGCCAGGTGGCCCTGGTCGGCCAGCCAGGCTTTCACATCGCGTTTGATGAAGAGGTGGTCGGCGCTTTCCACGCCGGTCGCGCTGCGGTGGCAGGTGGGCTTGCTGCCGTCGCGGTCCGGGTAGTGGGAGAAGTGGCAGACCTTCCACTCGTACCGTTTGGTCATCAGCTTCTCGCCGCAGCCGCCCAGGTGCGTGCCGCACCAGAACTGGTCGGTTCCGAAATGGCGTCGGAACTCGTCCAGATTGTGCGGTTCCTCGGGGGCGATGACGGGCCGGTCCGAGTCCGGGCCTCCGATGACGGCCGTCTGTACGCGTCGGCTGTCGACTGCTGCCACTGGGTTACCGCCCGATCGGTCCGTCGCTTGCTTGCGGCAGAGGATATGTCATGCCTGAGCGACGGCCATCGTCCGTTGCCCGAATCGTGACCCGTGTACGAATGGGCTGGAGCCCTCTAAAGTTTCGGCCACTCAGCGGGCCGTGAAGGCCGCCGTGTTCTCGCGGGCCCATTGGGGGGTGTGGGCAGACGGCCGGGGAGCGTGAACGGTGTCGGCACTGGGGGCGGGCCGTGGGTGGGTGGCTTTCCGGTGGCCGAGGAGGGAGGCGGTCATCGGCACGGGCATGTGACTGCCCAATATCGTTCGGCCGAAGTGCGGATTGATCTGCTCGACCGCCACGGAACCGATCACGGAGGACGGGGCGCAGGACACGACGCGGTGACCCAGAACATTGGGGGAATGGGCGTGCGGGCTCTACCTCGAACAGTGGACATTTTTTGACGTCGGCATCTTTCGCACGCTCTACCGGGTGGCTGACGCCCAGTTGGCGGCCGCGTGTCCGGCTGTGACGCGGCGAACAGTGGCGGTGCCCGGTGCTGGGCTTCCGTTGGTACCCGCCTCCCGGAAAGTGGTCACGACCGAATCGTCCGACCATCTCAAGGGGTTTCGATGCCGGAGACGAACAGTGGGACTGCCGATCCCTCGCCCATTTCGGTGGAAGCGGTGCTCGGCGCTAGGTCGGCGGCGGTGCTCGTGGAGCTCCAGCGTGCCGACGGGAAGGCTGCCGCGCTCTGCGCGCTGGCCGGCGGGATGCTGGCCGCAGCGGTGGCGGCTGTCCCGGTCTGGTCTACCGGACCGACGGTGATGACCGCGGCGGTGCTGTGCGGCTGTGGGCTCCTGCTCGCTGCTGCGACAGCCGCGCTTGTCGCCATCCGGCCCGTGCTACCGCCGGGGCGGTCGCTGGCCGAGCTGGAATCCTTCCGATCCGGTCCGGCGGTGGCGAGCGACCTCGCCGACCTGGCGGCTCTGGACCGGACTGCCCTGGTCGAGCTGGAGGCGCAGCGCCTGTGGCGGCTGGCCGGGCTCGCCGAGCGGAAGTTTTGGGCCGTCAGGACATCGGTGGACCTGATCGCTGCGGCGGGCACAGTGACTGGAATCGGCCTGTCGATTTCCTGCATTAATTGAGAGCATCATGCCGCTGTAGTCCGAGGAAACTCAGGGAGGCACATGTATCTTCGTCATGAATCCCTCATCGGTGATCAGCTCTGGTCAGAAATGCGCAATCTCGCACCGGAACGTATCCGTCCCGCCAGATCCATGCTGCTCCGCCAAGGTGATCCCGGCACCCAGGTGATCTTGCTCAGCTCCGGATCCACCCTGGTCACCCTGGCAGGCATCAACGGCGAGCGGACGCTGCTAGCCGTCCGCGGCGCAGGCGAACTACTCGGCGAACTCGCGGTCCTGGACGCCCAGCCGCGCTCGGCCTCGGTGATCGCCGCCGAACCATGCCACGTTCACCTCATCCCCGTTCCCGACTTCCTCGCCTTCGTCCACAAACACGATCTGACAATTCCCTTGCTGCGGCATGCCATCGCGCGCGTCCGGGAGGCGGAGGTGGTCCGGTTGGAAATGGCGACCGCGCCCGTGCCGGTGCGTCTGGCCGCGGCGCTGGGCCGACTGGTCCAGGCAGCTTCCCGGCACAGTGCCGAGACCGTGGTGCGATTGACCCAGACCGAGCTGTCGCAGCTGATCGGTGCCTCCCGGAACGGCGTGGGCACCGCGATCAAGCCGTGGCGGGAACGGGGCTGGCTCGGGACCGAGGCCGGCGGCGGACTGGTCATCCGGAACATGCCGGCCATCCAGGCCCACGCGCTCGCCTGAGTGACGCAGGCCACCGCGGCGGTGCCCAGTAGTGGGCACCGCCGGTTCGTTCGGCCGAGCAGCATGGGGCCTCGTCCACCGCCCCGACTGCCGAAAGGCCAGCACCCGTGACTTCCTACGCCTCCACGCCGGACCTCGATGCAACGGGCCACGACGTGCCGCCCGAGCAGGCCGTCATGGTCGTTGACATGAAGGGCTACAGCCGGCTCCCCGAAGTGCAGATGGCGCCGGTCCGGTCCGATCTGGACAGCATCCTGGAGACCGTCTTCGCCCAGAGTGGACTGCCCTCGCCCTACACCTTGGGCACCGGGCACAGGGACGCGGGCGACGGTGTCATCCTGCTCCTCCCGCCCCGGCACGTCGCGCGGCTGGTCGATCCGCTGCTGGGGAGCCTGAGTGCCGCGCTCCAGCGCTACGAGGGCATCCGGATGGCCGCCGCACCGGCCATCTGCCTCCGCGCCGCCATCCACGTCGGCCCGCTGAGCGTCCCCGACCACCGCGGCGCCGCGATCAACGACGCCTGCCGGCTGGTCAACAGCGACGCCGCCTACCAGGCCATCGCGGCCGCGGCCGACAACGGGCTGTTCCTGGCGGCCGTCCTCTCGGAGCCCGTCTACCGGCGCTCCGTGCAGGCCGGGCGCACCTGCCCCGAGCTGCCGGAACACCAGTTCCTTGCGGCCACCGCTCGGGTGGCTGACAAGCCCGGGTTCGAGGAACCCTGCCGGCTGCTCGTCCCGGGCCTGTCCGCCGACTCCCTGCGCGGGTACCTGCCCGACCCCAACAGCGCCGCTCCGCGCCCCGCTTCGGTGTCCCCGGCGGACCCCGCGCTGGAGCGGCCCGCCAGGGCGGGGGCCGTCTTCAACTTCCACAGCGAGCTCAACGACTCGGTGATCAACGGACACGTCGAGAAGTTCCGGATCGACCGCCGCAGTCGTTGAGCCGACACCACTTCATCCGTCGCATCCGTCGCATCCGTCCAAGGGAGAAGTCTGTGTCCGAAACCCTCCACCCGCCCCGGTCCGCTGACGAGCCGAACGACGAGAGGCGCAGCGGCGAAGAGCTCGAGTCCCGGCTGCCGAAGTGGGTACAGCCCCGGCAGGACCACCGCTCGGAGCCGCCCGATGCCCCGCTGGCCTCGGTCGAGGAGGTTCCGGAGCAGCCCGCCACCCAGGAGATGGCTTCTGGTGTCCACACGGTCGCCGGTCTGGTGGCGAACTTCCACAGCCCGGTCGAGGTCGTTGCCGGCGTCGTCGAGCAGTTGATCCTCGAGACCCGCAAGCGGGATGTCCTCGAGGGCGAGGAACTGGACCGCGAGGCCTTCCTGAAGCAGCCGTTCGTCCGTGACGCGTGGGTGGGCGCCTGGCGGGAAACGCTCGACCCGGACACGGGCGGGTTGCGGGCGTCGGTCCTGGTCGTCGTCGCCCCCCGCGCGATCGGCGCCACTACCTTCGCGCTGCGCCTGCTGGCTGAGCACACCGCGCCGAGCACCCCGTTGGTCAAACTGCAGGCGGATTGGAACTCGCCCAGCCGGAACCGGTTGCCCTTGGAGGAACGGCGGGCCTTCCAGCTCGACCTCAAGGATCCGGACACAGACCGGGTCTCGGCCGACTTCCTCGCCTCGCTGGGGAAGCATGCCGAGCACCTCGCCGACTGTGGGTCCAACCTGGTGCTGACGGTGGCCCAGGAACTCTGGGATGCCCCCGGCCTGGTCTCCCGGCCCGGCGTTCAGGTGCTCCGTCTGACGGAGCCCCCGGCCGCGGGCTCGGTGGTGGAGGCCCACCTCGAGGCCGGTGGCCACCACGAGCCGGCCAGGGAGATCAAGGCGTCCACGCAGGCCCGGTCTCAACTGCACGGCTTGAACGCGGTGGAGGCGGTCCGGGCGGTCCACCGGATCCTCGCGGTCTGGGAGGAGCACCGCCTGAACCAGCAAGTGCCTTCCCTGCTCCGCAGCGGAGCGGAGCGCGACGCGGCGAAGACGTTCGAGGACCGTGTGCTCGACGCGCTGTCGGACTGGCGTGGGGAGTTGGACGAGCTCTTCGGGGACCGCACCGTCGCTAGTGGCAGGACCGAGCGGTCGTTGGCGATCGAGGACCGCTACTTGTTGCTCGCCCTGGCGGTGCGGCAGTCCGCGCCGGTGTCCCTGGTGTCCGCCGGTGCACGGCAGTTGCAGGCGGCGGTGGAGTCCGCCAACAGCGGCCCAACGACAGGGTCGGCCGCCCAGGCGCCCTTCGCGGGTCGTGGTCTGCGCCGCCGGATCCAGGACGTCGGTGCCACGGTCGACGGGCGCGACGTGGTGCTCTTCGACCGGCCGGCCTACGGGCGGGCGGTGCTCGAGTACGTCTGGGACAACTACGAGGACATGCGCACGCCACTGCTCGGCTGGCTCGCGAAGCTCGCGGACCGGCCGGACCCGACGGACCCGGTGGTCCGGACGCTCGCGTCGCTGGCCCTGCGTCACAGCACCAGGGAACACCTCAACAAGCTCGCAGAGCTGGTCGCGTCGGACCTGCTGGGCGCCGTCCTCCGGACCGCGGTGTACGACGAGCATGTCGGACGCCTCGTCTGGGCCACGCTCTACCAGTGGGCCGACACGAACGGCAGCGCGCCCATCGTGGTCTCCACCTGCCGCCTCGTTCTGGCCGATCCCGACGTCGGCTCCGCTGTCGCGAAGATGGCCGTGGTCCGGCTGCGGCGAGTGGCACAGCGAACCAACGACCCGGCCGTCAGGCAGAGCGTGCTCACGGTATTCGAGGAGCTGGCTCGCCAGCCCAAAGGCCGTCCCCGGTTGGTTGCGGAGGTCCGGACCTGGCAGCAGGCGGAGAACGCGTCCCGAAACGGGAGGAGCGGGAACCTGGCCTTCCTGGCCCTGATGTCGGTGGACGGCCCGGGGCTGCCCTGGCTGCTGTCGGCCGATGCGCCGGAGATCGACGTCCAGCGGGCCCTTGCGGAGCTGCTCGGCGACCCGGACACCGCGGTCGAGACCATCTCGCGGATCACCGGCTGGATCCACTCCTGCGCGGGCGACGCCGACTCCGACAGCTACGGGCAGCTCCGTGACCAGCTGCTCGTGCCGCTTCGTGGGCACCGGATGTTCCAGGCCGGGATGGACCTGATGCAGGCGCTCACGGGCTCCGTCACGGCGCAGGGCGTCAACATCGCCGAGGACTTCTACCAGCACCTGGTCGGTGCCCCGTTCCACAAGCTCTTCGTGCCCGACGGCACTGCTCGATGAGGTGGCCGTGGCAGCGGGCCGCGCGCACCATCGGTTGCCCGCGGCCGTGCCAACTTCCCAGCACCGAAGCGGGTGTACCGTTCGAGGCGACCTTCACTCTGACCTGGCGGCCCGCCTTGCGGCAGCGGGCCAACCTGGCGGAGCAGATCCGCAGCGACCTCCGCGCCGCCGCCGCGGAAGTGACCTCCGGACTGCAACCCGACGACCTGCTCGGGGCTGAGGACACCCTCAACGCTGTGCTCGGCACGACCGATGGGCGGCGCACCCCGCACTACCGACTGCTGTCCGCGAAGTTCACCCTCCGCCTGTCGCCCACCGCGCAGAAGACCCTGGCCACCCGGCGGGCCGACACCGAACGGATCAAGCGGCTGGAGTTCCTCAAGACAGCTCTCTACGACCACCCGGACCTCGTGGTGCTAGACCGCGTCGAGGGGACCTCCGAGCTTCCGGACGAGGACCGGGTAGCTGACTTGCAACGGCTCTCACGCGCGATCAGGTCCTGCAACGCGTGGTGGTACCCGCTCCTCGAGCAATGGGAGGCGGTCGGCGCCGGATTCCAGGACCCGGAGACCCGGCACGAGGCCATGAAGGTCCTGCTCCAGCACTCCGTCTCGGCCTTGAAAGTGGCCACCGTGCCGCCGAACCGGGCCGCCTTGGACGGACGGGCCGAATGAGGGTGGCCCTCTGGCGGGTCCTGCTCGCCCCGCTCACGACCCTGCGGGCGCTCCGCCTCCAGAGGCTCAGCCGATCCCCGTTCGACTTCGACAGCGCGTGGCGGCAGGCCCGGATGCGCTGCGCGCCCGACGAGGTCGAGTACCTCTTCCAGCGACATATCCAGGAGGCGGAGGCCCGCAGACCCGATCCGTAACTCGGCCGGTTCCTCCTTCCAAGGAGAACCGCGACGGGCCGCGCCAGCCGGACATGTTGGTAAAGGACCCACTGGCTGCTTCCCCTTATGGTGAGGCAACGGGACGCAGTCGTTCGAAGCGGGAGATGCGAGTTCCGGCCCCGTGGTGTTTCGATGCGCCACGGGTCGAGCCGGGCAAGGTGCGGGAGTTGCCCCAAATGTTGGACGCCGGAGACACGCGGACCGTGATGGGTGCGGACGAACGGGAGTCCGGCATCGGCGCGCGAGCTCAGGCCGCTACGCAAACCCTACTGGCCGCGAACCCGTCGCGAATGCCGTAGTTAACCGACTGTCCGTGAGATAGACGCAGGAAACGATCGGGTAAACACACGTTCTGCCCACCAAGCCCGCTGGCAGGCTGCGCAACATGGGTGTCTATCTCCGCACGAGCCTCAAGGCCGGTCCGTTCCGGTTCAACCTCTCACGGTCCGGGATCGGCGTGTCGGCCGGAGTGCCGGGCTTCCGGGTCGGCACCGGCCCCCGGGGCAACTACGTGCGGATAGGGGCCCGTGGTGTCTCCTACCGGTCGACGGCCGCCAGGCCGAGGCAGAGCGGGACGCCTTCCCCTGGTGCGTACAGTCCGGCGACCGACGCCATCCTGGCAGGGAGCGTCGCGGTACAGGAGATCCCGACTGCTACCGTCGAGGAACTGCAGGGCTCCAACCCGAGCGAGTTCATCAATCAGCTCCAGGCCGCCGCACGACGCCGATCCGTGTGGCCATGGGCGGCAGTCGCAGCGCTGCTGCTCTCCGCCCCACTTGCACTTCTTCCCCTTCTGGTCCTCGGGCCGCTCGTGAACTGGCTCTACCTGCGGGACCGGGCCGCACAACGGGTTGTCGCCTTCTACGACTTTGAGGCCATCCCGGCAGAGCGCTTCTCGAGTCTCGTCGATGCGGCAGAGGCGTTGCGGAGCTGTGCGAAGAACTGGTCGATCACAGCCTCCGGGCGCGTCGTCACCACGACCCAGCACAAGATGAACAGCGGCGCGTCGTCGATCGTGCGCCGAGAGCCCGCTGCGGTCCGGATGACCGGTCCTCGTCACCTGGTGACGAACATCGCCGTTCCCACGTTCACCTGCGGGAAGACGTCGCTGTACTTGCTCCCTGACCGGGTACTCATCTGCGAGGGCAGGACCTTCGCCGACCTGCCATACGCGGCGCTGTCGGCCACCGCGCAGAACCTGCAGTTCATCGAACCCGGCAGCGTTCCCAAAGACAGTCAACGGGTCGGCACCACGTGGAAGTACGTCAACGTCAAAGGCGGACCGGACAAGCGGTTCAAGAACAACCCGCAACTGCCCGTCATGCTCTACGGCAGGCTCGGCTTCACCACCCCCAGCGGCCTGAACATCCTCTGGGACTGCTCCAGACCGACAGCAGCCGCGCAACTGGCCCGCTCGGTCTCCTCCTACGCCGCTCCGCCCCAACTGCAGCAGTAGCCAGGACGCACAGAGAAGGACTGCGTCGCGCACGGGCTCACGGCGCGCCCCTCAGCCGCCTCGCAGAAGAACGATCACGCCTACCGATGAGGCACCGCAGGGCGGGCCGTCGGCGACGCACTCGCGATAACACACCGCCTCGGCGATCACGCTCCGTGGCTGGTGGACAGGCTGCCCTGCTTACCACCGCGAGTGCGGGGCCGACCGGGCAGACGCGTCGGCCCCGGGTGCGAAAAATCCAATCGGAGGGTGTCGTGGGACTTCTCTCGCCGCTGGCGTAGTTGCTACCGAGGGGTAGCCCCGGCGTGTGGAGTACCGCACGCCGGGGCTACCTCTTGATTCTGTCGAACTACCCGTTCTTGCCGGTTAGTTGTTCAGGTCGAACACTGCGGTGACGGGCGCGTGGTCGGACCACCGTTCCGTGTGGGTGGCTGCGCGCTCGACGTGGGCCTCGATGCATTTGTCCGCAATGCCCGGAGTTGTCACGATTAGGTCGATGCGCCAGCCGGAGTCGTTGTCGAAGGCGCGGCCGCGGTAGGACCACCAGGAGTAGGGGCCGGTGCGGTCGGGGTGGAGGGTGCGGACGACGTCGACGTAGCCGGCTTCGTCGTAGACGCGGGAGAGCCAGGCGCGTTCCTCGGGGAGGAAGCCGGCGGACTTCTGGTTGGCCTTCCAGTTCTTGAGGTCTTCGGGGCGGTGGGCGATGTTCCAGTCGCCGCAGACGACGACCTCGCGGCCGTCGGCGGCGGCGCGGGTGCGGAGGGCGGTGAGGTGGACGAGGAATTCCGCCATGAAGCGTTCCTTCTCGTCCTGGCGTTCGGTGCCGACCTCGCCGGAGGGGAGGTAGAGGCTGGCGACGGTCAGCCCCGGCAGGTCGATCTCGACGTACCTGCCGGTGTTGTCGAACTCCTCGGACCCGAATCCGATGACGGTCCGCTGCGGCTCCTGGCGGGACAGGACGGCGACGCCGGCCCGGCCCTTGGCGACGGAGGGGGCCCAGACCGCGTGCCAGCCGTCGAGGTCGCGCAGTTCGACGGGCAGTTGCTCCGGCTCGGAGCGCACCTCCTGGAGGCAGACCACGTCCGCCTCGGTGCCGGCCAGCCACTCGACGAAGCCCTTCTTGGCCGCCGCCCGGATTCCGTTCACGTTCACACTCGTCACCACGATCACCCGGGCAGCCTACCGAGTGCCGGGGCCTGCGCCGAAGCGTGACGCGCGCCGCCGCGGGATGACGTGAACGCGGCATGAATGTGTGCGACAGTCGCACCAAGCCGCGCCATTGGTCTTGACCATCTCCGGACGATGCCCCTAGGGTCGCTTACTGCAAAGACCTTTAATAAAGAAGGACGGATAAAAGCCCGCTCTCCCACCTGCCGCATCCGCGGACAGCGGGCCCGGGATCCGCCCTCCTTACCGCAGGGTGGACGAAGCAGGGTGGAGGACACGGTGGGGACGACTGGACAGCTTTCGGCGGTGCCGGAACCGAAGTACTGGCACCTGCGTACGGTGCTGCTGCGGGCCATCGACTCGGAGTTCTCCACCGGCCAGGTCCTGCCCAACGAGCGCGAGCTCTCCGCCCGCTTCGGGGTCGCCCGGGCGACCCTGCGGCAGGCCCTCGACCAGCTGGAGCTGGAGGGTCGCCTGGTGCGTCGCCGGGGGATCGGCACCCTGATCGCCGCCCCGCGGGTCGGCGTCCCGGTCAACCGGCAGGAGGAGGGCTGGCCCGGCGTCGGCCGCAGCCACGCCTGGAGGACGGTCGACTGCACCACCGCCCCCGCCCCGGCGCAGCTGGCCAAGGGCCTCGGCATCGCCGAGGGCGCCACCGTGCACACCGTTCGCCGGGTTCGCCTGGTGGAGGGCCGGGCGGTGGCCACCGAGTCGCTGCACGTGCCGGCCGCCGCGCTGCCGCACCTGCCCGGCTTCCGGGCAGAGAGCGACCGGGCCCGCTCGGTGCTGCGCCAGCTGGAGCGGCTGGAGGTGGACGGCGAGTCCCGCGCGGTCGAGCTGGGTGTCGCCGAGGCCGACGAGGCCGCCCTGCTGGAGCGCCCGCCCGGTTCGCCGGTGCTGGTGATGACCACCCAGTACGCGTCGGCCGGCCGCCTGGTGGCGCTCGCCGTCGCCACCTACCGGGCCGACACCTGCAAGCTGACCTTCGGCTCGACCGGGCTGGTCGAGGTCACCCCGGTCGGGGCTGCGGCCGAGGTCCGCACCGCCTCCTGAACCACTTTTCCGACACCCTCAGACCGAGGCCCGAACGCCCAACTGGCGTCCGGGCCTCGGCCGTTGTGTGGGTTGAGTTGTGTGGGCGGAGTGGTCCGGGCGGAGCTGGGTCCGGACCGCTGCCCGGGCGGAGCTGAGTCCGGACCGCCGCCCCGGGTTCAACCCAGGGCGGGGCGGTCCGGGGCCGTCAGGCGCGGCCGTTGCCGGTGGTCGGCGGGTCGACGGCGAACAGCTGGTCCTCGACGTGGTCGAGGGCGACGCGGAGCGCGCCCATCGCCACGACCTCGGAGCCGAGCGCGGCGAGCGCCACCTCGGGCGCGCGGAGGGTGAACTGGGCGAGGCGCTCGCGCAGCGGCTCCAGGACGCCGTCGAGGCCGGCCGCCCAGCCGCCGATCACGACGAGCTGCGGGTCGATGGCGAGGACGAGCGCGGCGACGCCCTGGACCAGGCGGGTGAGGAAGCGGTCCATGGCGACCTTCGCGACCTCGTCGCCCTCCCTGGCGAGCCGCAGGACGCGGGCGACGGCGGCCTCGTCGAGCGGGTTGAGCGGCTTGCCGGTGGTGGAGAGGAGCCGCTCGGGGGTGACCTCCTGGCCGAGCAGGTGGAGGGCGCCGATCTCGCCGGCCGCCCCGCCGTAGCCGCGGTGCAGCCTGCCGTTGATGAGGGAGCCGGCGCCGGGGCTGAGGCCTGCCATGACGAAGACGACGTCACCGGCGCCGACCGCCGCGCCCTGCCAGTGTTCGGCGATGGCGGCGAGGTTGGCGTCGTTCTCGATCAGGACGGGGCAGCGGAAGGAGCGCCGAAGCCGGGCGCCGAGGTCGAGGCCGGTCCAGCCGGGCATGGCGGTGCCGAGTTGGATGGTGCCGTCGCGGTCGACGATGCCGGGGGTGCCGATGCCGACGGCCCAGAGGTTGTCGCGGGAGATGCCGGCCTTGCGCAGGACCTCGGCGACGGCGGTGCGGACGGCGGCGAGCCGGTCCTCGGCGTCCAGGGTCTCGTCGACCGGCTTGAAGTGACTGCCCACCACCTCGCCGGTGAGGTCGGCGAGGATGACGTGGATGTCGTGCACGCCGACCTCGATGCCGAGGATGTGTCCGGCCTCGGCGCGGAAGCGGAACCAGCGGGCCGGTCGGCCGCGCCGGCCGGTGCCGGGCTGGCCGTCCTCCTTGGGCTGGTCGACCTCGGCGACCAGCCCGGTTTCGACCAGACCCTCGATGACGCCCTCGACGGTCGGGCGGGAGAGCCCGGTCTCGCCGACGAGCTGGGTGAGGGTCACGGAGTGGCCGGTCCGCAGCGCCCGAAGCGTGACCGCCGCGTTGATCCGCCGCAGCAGCGAGGAGTCTCCTCCGGTGAGCCGATCCGCCAATGCGATGCCCTTCGCCGTTCGCGCGACTGCCCTGGCGCGCGGTGTCGAGTGCGCGGTGCCCACCGAATGGCCCGCGGGGGTGTGCCACCCCCGGAACGCGGCACGGCGGCGCGGGGCCGCCTGCGCCAGGGCCGGAGGACAAGCGGAGCCTACCCGGGGGTGGGCCCGCTGGGCGAGAATCCTTGCAGCTCATCCCGGCTTCGGTATCGAAATGGTACGCATCGGGTGGTGGTGCACGACCCGGGCTTCACGGCCCGGCCACGGGCCGCCCGCCGCCGGGCCGCCGGGACCGTACCGACCAGCGGGAACGGGCGGAGAACAGCGAGCCGAGGCTCAGCCGGGAGCCGGCCGACAGGGCGCTGAGCACGGAGCCGGCCGCCACGGGGGAGTCGGGCATGGCCCGATGGTAGCGGCGGCTCAGGGCATCCGCGCCGCGAACAGCCGCTGCCCGAGCAGTCCCATCGGGTGCCCGTCCTCGGGCAGCGCGAGGACGGTCGGGCAGCCGGCGGAGGTGAGGGCGGCCCGCCAGCGCTCGGCGGGGAGCGCCGGGAAGGCGGGGAAGCCGGGGGCAGCGGCGGACACCGGGAAGGTGGGAGCGGCAGGGTGGACAGGGGAGGCGGGGAAGGCCGGGGGGTCGGTGCGGGCCTCGGCGTCCCCCGTGATCAGCAGGTCGAGCTGTTCGCCGGTGGGCGCGAGCAGCAGCAGGTGCCCACCGGGCGCGAGCTGGTCGACCAGCTCCGGGACGACGGTGTCCGGGTGGCCGGTCACGGTGGCGACGACGAGGTCGTAGCGGCCGCCGTCGGGCAGCTGGTGGTGGTCGGCGCCGGGGCGGGGCCGGGTGGCGAGGGCCCGGGTGACGGTGGAGTCGGCGTCGTCCTGGCCGAGTTCGAGGATGCGCAGCGGCTGCGGCCCGTCGTGGGTCTCGGCGATGCCGCGGACCAGCGCGCCGAGGGCGGCGCCGAGGTAGCCGCGGGCGGCCGTCCAGCGGATCGGGGCGGCGGCCGGGCGGGGGGCCTCCTCGCCGGTGATCAGCCGGGGCAGCCGTAGTGCGCCGCGCCGGATCCGGTCCAGGGCGGAGACCGGGCCGAGTCCGTCGTTCCAGGCCTCGACGGCGGGCCGCCAGGCCTCCCGGACCTCGGCCGCGGTGAGCTCGGGTCGGCCGTAGTGGACGTCGCCGTGCCGGGTGATCAGGCCGTGCCGGGTGAGGGCGTCGAGCCAGCGGCCGACCCGGGGCCGCTGGGCGGGGGTGACGAGGGCGGCGGCGAGGATCTCGGCCTCGGTGTGTCCGCGCCCGGGGTCGGTGAGGACGCCGCTCTGCTGGAGGGTCAGCAGCAGCGCGGACAGTACGGCGTGGTCGAGGTGGGTCCCGAAGGCCTGGACCTGTTCGGCGGTGACGCCTATGGCGTGCTTCCAGGCGATGGCGTCGGCGGCGTCGGCGGCGGTACGCAGTCGCCGGTCGGCGGCTTCGGCGTGGCTGTGCGGGGCGCGGACGTGGGCGAGGACGGCGCCGAGCGCGTCGACGGCGGCGTACACGTCGTCCTGTCGGGGTTCGGGGCCGACGTGCAGGACGAGCCGCAGGGCGCCGAGGTCGTGGTCGGCCAGGTCGGGGCGGCGGCTGAGTCGCCACAGCAGGGTGGAGGGCAGGCTGAGGTGGGTGGTGGCGCTGGCGGCGAGGTCGACGAGCTGCCGCTCGGGGTCCTGCCGGGGGTCGCCGCAGTGGACGGTCCCGCCGGCGAGCAGGGTGGCGAGGGCCAGTTCGACGGCGAGGTCGGTGGCGGGGTGGAGCACGGTGTGCCGGATGGGCGGCGGGCCGAGGACGCCCGCCCAGTGCCGCAGCCGCTGTTCGGCGGTGCGGGCGGCGGAGGGCGGCAGCGCGGCGTGGGCGGCGACGCGCTGGGCGAGGGCCCGGGGCAGGCCGCCCGGCGGGGAGACGCCGAGCAGCAGGCCGATGCCGCTGATCGCGCGCCCGTCGGCGACGACGGCGGGTCGGTCGCCGAGTTCGCGCAGCGCGCTGACCAGGGCTGGAGTCGTGGGCACGGTGATCACTCCGGGGTGCGGGGGAGAAGCCGCACTACTGAACCACGCGGTCGGGCCGGGTGATGCCGTGCACGGGTCAAACTTCTGTAATGATTTTCATATCGGACAGCCAAGGTGGGGGTCCGATCTCCACCCGAAGTGGTCGGAACTTCACATTCCGGATCCGGTGTGCGACCCCTTGACAGTCGGTGCGGGCGCTGGGTTACTTGGCGTGGGGGTCGTCCTGACCGAACGATCGGTCGGTGCGCCCGTCCTGGCC
This sequence comes from Kitasatospora sp. NPDC088779, assembly GCF_040685395.1. NCBI lineage: Bacteria > Bacillati > Actinomycetota > Actinomycetes > Kitasatosporales > Streptomycetaceae > Kitasatospora > Kitasatospora sp. NPDC088779. The sequence goes on from NZ_JBFBHW010000031.1 coordinate 77,170, forward strand.
GACCTGCGGAGGAGCGACGATGACCGGCAGCGCACCCGCCCCGCGCCCGTACGGCGATGAGCCCGCCTACGGCGAAGCGCCCGTTTACGGTGAAGCGCCCGCCTGCGGCGAAGTGCCCGCCCGGCGCCTGGGTGAGCCGATCCCGCCCGCGCTGCTGGACGCCGGCGAGCGGATGGGCGTTGACGAGCTGCGCGCCCACCAGCTCACCCGTCTCCGGGCCACCCTGCGCCACGCGTACGACAACGTCGAGCTGTACCGCCGCAAGTTCGACGCGGCCGGCGTCGGCCCCGAGGACTGTCGCACCCTGGCCGACCTCGCCCGCTTCCCCTTCACCACCAAGGCCGACCTGCGCGAGGGCTACCCGTTCGGCATGTTCGCCGTCCCGATGGAGCGGGTCCGCCGGCTCCACGCCTCCAGCGGCACCACCGGGCGCCCGACCGTCGTCGGCTACACCGAGCACGACCTCTCGATGTGGGCCGACGTGGTCGCCCGGTCGATCCGCGCGGCCGGCGGCAGGCCCGGGCACAAGGTGCACATCGCGTACGGCTACGGGCTGTTCACCGGCGGCCTGGGCGCGCACTACGGCGCCGAGCGGGCCGGTTGCACCGTCATCCCGGCCTCCGGCGGCATGACTGCCCGGCAGGTGCAGCTGATCCAGGACTTCCGTCCCGAGATCATCATGGTCACCCCCTCCTACCTGCTCACCCTGCTCGACGAGTTCGAGAAGCAGGGCGTCGACCCGCGCAGCACCTCGCTGCGCATCGGCATCTTCGGTGCCGAGCCGTGGACGGAGGAGATGCGGCGCGAGATCGAGGACCGGCTCGACCTGCACGCCGTCGACATCTACGGCCTCTCCGAGGTGGTCGGCCCCGGCGTCGCGCAGGAGTGCGTGGAGACCAAGGACGGGCTGCACATCTGGGAGGACCACTTCTACCCGGAGATCGTGGACCCGTTCACCGACCAGGTGCTGCCCGACGGCGCGAGCGGCGAACTGGTCTTCACCTCGCTCACCAAGGAAGCGCTGCCGGTCATCCGCTACCGCACCCGCGACCTCAGCCGGCTGCTGCCCGGCACCGCGCGGCCGGCCTTCCGACGGATGGAGAAGGTCACCGGCCGCAGCGACGACATGATCATCCTGCGCGGGGTGAACGTCTTCCCGACCCAGATCGAGGAGGTCCTGCTGCGGACCCCGGGCGTCGCGCCGCACTTCCAGCTGCGGCTCACCCGGCAGGGACGGCTGGACCGCATGACCGTCCGGGTCGAGGCGCGGCCGGACGCCCCGGCCGAGCAGCGGGCTGCGGCGCGGGAGGCGATCGTCCGGGGGGTGAAGGACGGGGTGGGCGTCACGGTCGCGGTCGAGGTGGTGGAGCCGTACGCGCTGGAGCGCTCGGTCGGGAAGATCCGGCGGGTGGTCGACGAACGGGGGTGAGGCCGACGGGGGCCCGCAGCCCTGGGGCCTGCCGGAGGCGTAGGGCTGTCCGGGGGGATGCCCTACGCCTCCGGCGTCTATCGCCGTCCCGGCGGCCCCCGGCCGCTGCCTGCTGTCCCGCCAGCCTCCGCCTCGCGGACGCCTTTTGACGGACACCTTTTGACGGACACCCGCCGACGGAAGCTTGAGACCCATTCGGCGCACCGGGATCGTGGTCGCGGCCGAAGGTTCCCAGACTCGAACGAAAGAGGGGTGGACCCAACCAATCGGAAAGGCATCCTCATGAGCATCGGGCTGCGCCGCGTCCTCGCGGTGACCGCAGCGATTTCCCTCGGCCTGGGCGCGGCGTCCTGCGACAGCGCGTCGCAGTCGTCCAGCGGCGGCTCCGGCGGCGGCCCGGCTCCCCTCCCGGCCGCGGCCGGGAGGGGAGCCGGGCGGATAGCCCTGCTGCTGCCGGAGACCAGGACGACCCGCTACGAGCAGTTCGACCGGCCGCTGATCGAGAAGAAGATCAAGGAACTGGCGCCGGACGCGCAGATCGACTACTACGACGCCGGCCAGGACGCCGCCGTCCAGCAGACCCAGATCGACGCCGCCGTGAAGAAGGGCGCCAAGGTGCTGATCCTGGACGCGGTGGACGCCAAGTCGATCCAGGCGTCGATCCAGAAGGCGCACGACGCGGGCGTCAAGGTGGTCGCCTACGACCGCCTCGCCCAGGGGCCGGTCGACGCCTACGTGTCCTTCGACAACCGCAAGGTCGTCGAACTGCGGGGCCAGGCCGCGGCGGCGGTGGACGGCACGGCGGACGGCGGCGAGACGATCACGACCAACGGCTCGCCCACCGATCCCAACGCGGCCGACCCCAACACGGCTGACCCGAACGCGGCCGACCCCAACACGGCTGATCCGAACGCTGCCGCACCCAGCGCGGTCGACTCCAGCGCGTCCGGTTCCGAGGTGTCGGGCCGGAGTGTCCCGCTGACCGGCCAGGACTTCCAACTCGACGGCGTGCAAAGGATCCTGGCGGGCGCCCAGGCCATGTCGGTCTACAAGCCCTTCAAGTCGGAGGCCGACGTGGCCGCGCAACTGGCCGTCGACCTGGCCTACGGCCAGGAAATCGGCGGTGCCCTCGTGCCGACCACGGTGACCAGCGGCAGCAGCGACAAGGTGCCGGCCGGCCTGATCGCCCCGGTCGCGCTCACCAAGGACAACATCAAGGCCACCGTGGTCGCCGACGGCCTCTTCACCGTCGCCCAGATCTGCACGCCGGACTACGCCGCCGCCTGTTCCGCGGCCGGCCTCCAGTAGCTGCGGCGGGCGTGAGCACCCCCGTGCGGGCCCTATGCTGCGGAGATGCCGAGTGAGCTGCGCACTCTCAAGCCGGAGACCGATCAGCCGGAGACCCACCAGTCGGAGACCCACCAGTCGGAGGCCGATCCGTCGGAGGCCGACCTCGCCTTCATCCGGCGCGAGACTGAGCTGAAGCCCGTCCCGTTCGTCCCCGAGGTCGGCCTGCACATGGCCGAGGACGCGATCACCCTGTGGGAGACCACCGAGCGGGCGCGGGGGGAGGTCGGACTGCCGCCGCCGTTCTGGGCGTTCGCCTGGGCGGGCGGGGTGGCCGTCGCCCGCCACGTGCTGGACCACCCCGAGCTGGTGGCCGGGCGGGCGGTGCTCGACGTGGCCGCCGGGGGCGGGGTGGTCAGCGTCGCGGCCGCGCTGAGCGGCGCCGCGTCCGTGCGTGCCGCCGAGATCGACGCCTACGCGGTGGCCGCCATCGGCCTCAACGCCGAGGCCAACGGCGTGCGCGTGGAGGCCGCGCTGGTGGACCTGGTGGACGGCGACGGCGCCCCGGCCGACGTGGTGCTCGCCGGCGACGTCTTCTACGAACGGGCCATGGCCGCCCGCTTCCTGCCCTTCCTGGAACGGGCCGCCGCGCGCGGCGCCACCGTCATCGTCGGCGACCCCGGCCGGGCCTACCTGCCCCGGGAGCGGTTCACCGCGCTCGCCGCCTACCAGGTGCCGGTCGTCGCCGACCTGGAGGACACCGCCGTCAAGACCACCACGGTGTGGCGGCTGGGCTGACGGCCCGTCCGTCCAGGCTGCGGAATTCCCGGCCGTCGGGCGGAACCGCCTGCTAGACAGGCCGCCATGACCGAAGAGATCGCCCCGCGCACCGCTGCCCCCGACGGGATCGCCCTGCGCACCGCCACCCCCGACGAGATTCCCGCCCTGCTCGCCCTCTGGGCCCGGGCGGCGAAGGGCGCCAGCATCACGGACGACGCCCCGGGCGTGGCCGCGCTGCTCGCCCGGGATCCGGAGTGCCTGATCGTTGCCACCCCGGCGGGCGACCCGGCCGCCGTCCTCGGCACCGTGATCGCCGGCTGGGACGGCTGGCGCTGTCACCTCTACCGGCTCGCCGTCGACCCCGACCACCGCCGCCGGGGCATCGGCGCCGCCCTGCTCGCCGCCGCCGAGGAGCGCTTCGCCGCGCTCGGCGGCCGACGCGCGGACGCCATGGTGCTGGACGACAACGCCCTCGGCCACCGCACCTGGGCGTCCGCCGGTTACCGCCCCGAACCGCAGTGGAGCCGCTGGGCCAAGCCGCTGACCGCCTGATCCCGCCCCCGTCCGTGGACGCCGTCCAGCGGGTGGGGACGGCGCTGGGGAAGCTGAAGTAGCCGCAGCCCGCCGGGACCTGCCCTGGCGGCGGGAGGAGGGCGCGCGACGGTCGATACCGTGGGACGTATGCGAATGCCGAGGCGGTGGTTCCGTCGGCCGGACCACGGCGAGGAGGCCTTCCAGGACGGGCTCCAGAGGTCGCTGGAGCGGTTCCACGGCGACCTGCTGAACTACCCCGCGGACGGGCCCTGGGACGAAGTCGCCTACTGGGACCCGCTGTCGGCCGTCCGGCTCTCCGGCGGCGGGGTCGGTGACGGGCGCTGGGAGGACCGGAGCCGGCTGGGCGTGCCCGGACCGTTCTACGCCGGCATGACGGACACCGGCCTCAACGGGCCGTTCTACCTGCCCGCGCACGTCCTCTCCGGCGAGGAGCACTGCGAGTTCGTCTACCGCCAGCCGGGCGGACTCCGGGAGTTGGCGGCCCTCGTCGGGGTCGCCCAGATGGAGCCGATCGGCGGCTTCAACTGCGACGGCGACGACTACTGGACGCCGGAGACCGTCCGGGCGTGGTGGCACGGGCGGGACGCCGTCCGGGAGTGGATCGCCGCCGAACTGGCCGACACCGACGGGCGCAACGACCCCGAGTCGTTGCGCGGGTACGCGGCGTACCTGGACGACGGGCTGGAGGACTACCTGCGGGGCTACGTCTTCTGGTTGACCGAGGGGCGCGAGCCGGGGCTCGACGAACCGCTGCCGACACTCTGACGCCTCACGCTCTGGACGCGGCACTGCGACGTGCGGCACCCGGGCGTTCCCGGGTGCCGCAGCTGTCGTTCCGGGGGCTCAGCCTCGCAGTTCGGCGAGCCAGGCCTCGACCTCGGTGGAGGTGCGGGGGAGGCCGGCCGAGAGGTTCTCGTTGCCGTCCTCGGTGACCAGGATGTCGTCCTCGATCCGGACGCCGGTGCCGCGGTACTCCTCGGGCACCGTCAGGTCGTTCTGCTGGAAGTAGATGCCCGGCTCGACGGTGAGCACCATGCCCGGCTTCAGCGGGCCGTCGACGTGCTCCTCGGTGCGCGAGTGGGCGCAGTCGTGGACGTCGATGCCGAGCATGTGGCCGGTGCCGGCCAGGGTGAAGCGGCGGTGCAGGCCCAGCTCGTACACCTTGTCGGCGGTGAGGTCGCCGAACAGGCCCCAGGAGGTGAGGTGTTCGGCGAGCTCGCGCTGGGCGGCGTGGTGGAAGTCGCGGAAGTCGGCGCCGGGCTTCACCGCGGCGATGCCGGCTTCCTGTGCTGCGAACACCGCGTCGTAGACCTTGCGTTGCAGGTCGGTGAAGCGGCCGCTGACCGGGAGGGTGCGGGTGACGTCGGCGGTGTACAGGCGGTTGGTCTCCACGCCGGCGTCGAGCAGCAGGAGGTCGCCGGGCTTGGCGTGGCCGTTGTTGCGCACCCAGTGCAGGGTGGTGGCGTGCGGGCCGGCAGCGGCGATGCTGCCGTAGCCGATGTCGTTGCCCTCGATCCGGGCCCGGACGAAGAAGGTGCCCTCGATCAGCCGCTCGGGGGTCTCGGTGTCGGTGCCGAGGATGCGCACCACGTCCTCGAAGCCGCGGGCGGTGGCCTCGCAGGCGAAGCGCAGCTCGGAGATCTCGAACTCGTCCTTGACCAGGCGCAGTCCGGACAGGAAGACCTCGAACTCCGCGTCCCGCTCGGCGACGGCCAGGCCCTGGAGGGACTGCTCCACGCCCGCGTCGTGGCGGCGCAGCACGCGCACCGGGCCGGTGGCCGCGCGCAGATCGGCGTGGACGGTGCGGACGTCCCGGCAGGGCAGGCCGAGCAGCTGCTCGCTCTCGGTCAGGCTGTTGCGGCGGCCGTCCCACAGCTCGCCGTGGTTGTCCAGCCAGAACTCGCCGTTGTCGGTCCGGGAACGGTCGCGCAGGTAGACGGCGGCCCGGTGGCCGGCGTCGCCGGTGGGCTCCAGGACCAGCACGGCGTCCTGGGACTGGTCGCCGGTCAGGTAGACGTAGTCGGAGGACGGGCGGAACGGGTAGTCGGTGTCGTTGGCCCGCACCTTCGGGTTGCCGGACGGGACCACCAGCAGCTCGCCGGGGAAGGCCGCGGACAGCTCGGCGCGGCGGCGGGCGGTGTGCGCAGCCTGCGGGATCGGCTCCAGGGCGAGGCGCTCGGTGTCGGCCCAGCCCTGCTTCATGTTCTCGGCGAGCTCGTCCGTGACGCCGCGGGTGAGGCCGTTCTTGCGGTACTTGATGGTCTCGGCGGGTTCGGTCACAGCAGACTCTCCAGGTGAGGGTGGTGGATGCAAGGTGCTTCGCTACGCTGACCTGCCCGGTACGTAACAAGCGTTATGTACGGTATATCGAGCAGAGTTCGAAGAGAAGGGGTAGACACCTCGCGGAACCGGCCGGCCCGGCGGCCGGGCCTTCCACCTGCGCAACGACAACGCCACCCGGCGGCCTGGATCTCAGACGGTGCCGAAGTCGCCGGACTTGACTCCGGTGACGAAGGACCGCCAGGCGTCGGCGCCGAAGGCGAGCTGAGGGCCCTCGGGGTCCTTGCTGTCGCGGACGGGGAGGATGCCGGGGAGTCCGGGTGCGACCTCGACGCATTCGCCGCCACCGTTGCTATACGAGGACTTCAGCCAGGAGGTGGGCTTGACCGTCGCGATGGGGAACATGGCGTGGAACTCCTTGAGACGGGCGTGGATGAGGGCCAACGAGTCCTCGCATGAGAGGGCTTGGGCCTGGAGCCAATGGTAAGTCCTTGCGAGGGAACGGATCTTGTTCTCGTCCTCGCGCTCGACGTAGCCCCGTTGGATGGTTTCGAGGTAGGCCATCCACTTCTCGTCCGGGCGGGTCAGCAGCGTGAACGGCGTGGTCGCCGGGAGGGCTTCGCCCGTCCGAGCCCTACCGGCCGGCCGTTGTCGGCGAGCGGGTCTACGACGTCCGCTCCGGGTGCTGGGCCGTCTTCATGGGGTGGCAGCACGGGCTGGCCTTCCTCCGGCCCGTCGGAGGTGGCGTGGAGTGGGACACCGAAGGGCGTTGGATCACGAACAGCGAAGAGTGCGATGCCCCATGAGCAGCATGATCGACAAGGTCACGGCCGAGGACCGTCGCGCCGCGGCCGACATCCTCGACGACCTCCAGGCCGTCCTGAGCGCCGCCGAGGTCAAACTGCCCTCCCTCGGCATCGACTGGCGCTCGGCCAAAGCCACCGGAGTCATCCTGATCGACCTCGGAGCCGCCCGGCCGGACGTCATCGAGCGGCTGGTCGTCGTCCTCCGCAGGGGAATGCGACCGTCATCGCCTCCGGCGCCATCGCCATCGGGAGCTTCGCGCTCGCGGGTGTGGTTTTCCTCGCGATTCCTGAGCGTGTTCCCACGGAGGCGAGTGCCTTGGTGTTCGTCCTCGTCTTCATCGCCTCCTCGACGGGGGGATTCGCGCTCGCCGCAGGGTGGATGAGGGTGCAGACATGACGGCGCGGGCTTCGAGAGGTCTCGAAGCCCGCGCCGAGGTTCCGGTGTCAGGTGCCGTTGAGGGCGTAGGTGCGGAAGGTGGCCAGCAGGGGGAGGACCTCGGTCTGGCTCGGGTCCTCGGTCACGGCGCGCATGGAGTCGATCACCGCGCGGGCGATGGCCTTGGTCACCGCCAGGTCGTCCGGGGGCGCGAGGGCGCCCCAGGTCTTCAGGGCCTGGGTGAGCAGGGCGCTCATCCGGGCGCCGATGTTGGAGCTCACCGCGTCGGAGAGTTCGGCGATCTCCTCGTCGCTCATGGTGGACCGCAGGCCGAAGGCCAGGGCCATCAGGGTGTCCATCGCGTGCTCGCCGTACGCGGCGACCAGCGCCGGGAGCGACCGCTCGTCCGCACCGCCCGCGGCGAGGGCGGACAGCGCCTCGTCGTCGTCCTTCCACGCAGCCTCCAGGGCGGCCAGGGCCCGAAGAGACTCGTCTACCGTCATCCCGTCTGTCATGGGAGGAACGGTATTGAGCCCGTAGCGTCCGAACCCAGGATTCGGGCGCCGGAATCACCCCTTCGAGCGAAGCGGGGCCTGTTCGGGCCGATGGGTGTGCGCGAAGTGCTTCGCGTCCCAGCTGCCGCCCAGCTCCGGGGCCAGCGAGGCGAGCGCGAGGGCGGCGAAGTCCGCGGCGGCTGCGGCGCGTTCCGGCAGGGCGCCGAGCAGCGGGGCGCCGGCCGAGCGCGGCAGGTCGGCGAGGTTGCACCGTTCGGCGAGCCCGGGGGAGGAGGGCCAGGAGCCGACGACCACGCCCGCAAGCGGGAGTTGACGCGAAGTCAGGGCCTCCGCCGAGAGCGCGACGATGTTCAGCGTGCCCAGCCCGGCGGAGGCGACGAGCAGGACCTCGGCCGGCAGCCCGGCGTCCAGGACGGCCCGGGCCTGGTCGGCGAGGGTGCGGCCCTCGTCGTCGTAGCGGACGAGCAGCCCGCCCGCGCCCTCGACCAGGACCAGGTCGTGCGCGGCGGCCAGTTCGGCGACGGCGGTGGCTACCTCGGCGGGGGAGAGGAAGGGCATCCCGGCCCGCCGGGCGGCGGTGTCGGGCGCCAGCGGCTCCGGGTAGCGGACGAGTTCACGAATCGTCAGATCGCCTGCCAGGCGCCGGACTTCGTCGGCGTCACCGGGCTCGCCGGGGGCGATCCCGGTCTGTCCGGGCTTGAGCACCGCGACCCGCAGGTCGGCCCGCAGCGCCGTCGAGGCGAGGGCTGCGGTGGCGACGGTCTTGCCGACCTCGGTGTTGGTGCCCGTCACGAACAGGATGCGGGCGCTCATCCGGCCACCGCCGCAGCGGTCACGGCGTCGGCGATGCGTGCCACGTCCTCGTCCTCCGTCACGTAGGGGGGCATGGTGTAGATCAGGTCCCGGAAGGGCCGCAGCCAGACGCCGGCCCGGGCGGCCGCCTCGGTGGCCGCCGGGACGTTCACCGGGTGGTCCAACTGGACGACGCCGATGGCGCCCTGGACCCGGACGTCCCGGACGCCCGGGAGGTCGGCGGCGGTCGCGAGCCCGTCGGCCAGTCCGGCCTCGATGCGCTTGACCCCGACCGTCCAGTCCTGGCCCAGCAGCAGCTCCAGCGAGGCGCTGGCGGCCGCGCAGGCCAGCGGGTTGCCCATGAAGGTCGGCCCGTGCGCGAGCACCGGCATCTCGCCGCGGCTGATGCCGTCGGCGATCTCGCCGGTGCACAGCGCGGCGGCGAGGGTCAGGTAGCCGCCGGTGAGCGCCTTGCCCAGGCACATCACGTCCGGCGAGACGCCCGCGTGGTCGGCGGCGAACAGCGCGCCGCTGCGGCCGAATCCGGTGGCGATCTCGTCGAAGACGAGCAGCACCCCGTACCGGTCGCAGAGTTCGCGCAGCATCCGCAGGTAGGCGGGGGAGTGGAACTGCATCCCGCCGGCGCCCTGCACCACCGGTTCGACGATGACGGCGGCCAGCTCGTCGGCGTGCCGGGCCATCAACTCCTCGAACTCGGCCGCGTACCCGGCGTCGAGCGGGGCGTCGAACCCGGCCGGCGGCTGCGGGGCGAACAGCTGCCCGGGCAGCACCCCGCCCCACAGGTGGTGCATGCCGCCGTCCGGATCGCAGACGGACATCGGGTGGAAGGTGTCGCCGTGGTACCCGCCGCGCCAGGTCAGCAGCCGGCGCTTGGCCGGGCGGCCGGTGGACTGCCAGTACTGGAGGCACATCTTCATCGCGACCTCGACGGCCACCGAGCCCGAGTCGGCGAGGAAGACGTGCTGCAGCGGCTCGGGCGTGATCTCGACCAGCGTCGCAGCCAGTCGGACGGCGGGCTCGTGGGTGAGCCCGCCGAACATGACGTGGCTCATCCGCCCCAGCTGCTCGCGCACGGCCTCGTCCAGCACCGGGTGCCGGTAGCCGTGGATGGCCGCCCACCAGGACGACATCCCGTCGACGAGCTCGCGCCGCCCGTCCGCGACGGGCTCGGCGAGGCGCAGCCGGACCCCCGAGGCGGATTCGACCACGTACGGGGTGGCGGTGCCGGGCATCGGCCCGTACGGGTGCCAGACGTGGGCGCGGTCGAGGGTGAGCAGCGTGTCCGCGGACAGCTGGGGCATGATGCGTCAGTCTCCAGAACTATCAGGCATTGGGCGCGAGTTCGGTGCCGGCGCCGCGCAGCCGGACCTTGACGAGGTCGCTGCGCAGCTCCCCGTCCGAGGCGGCGGCGTCCTCCGCGGCCGACGCAGCGGTGTCCTCCGAGGCCGGGGCGTGCGCGTGCCCGCCGCACGGGCCGCAGCCGCCGCCGCTGCCGCAGGCCGACGCGGCGGTGCCGCAAGCCGACGCGGCGGAGGAGGCCGCCGCGACGTCCGCGCGGTGGCGGGGCAGGGTGGCCTCGCCGGCGCCCTCGACCTCGAACCCGGCGTCCTTGATCATGTCGAGGTCGGTCTGCCCGGCCTGGCCCTCGCTGGTCAGGTAGTCGCCGAGGAAGATCGAGTTGGCGAGGTGCAGGCCGAGCGGCTGCATCGAGCGCAGGTGCACCTCGCGGCCGCCGGCGATCCGCACCTCGGTGTCCGGGTTGACGAAGCGGACCATCGCCAGGATGCGCAGGCAGCGCTGCGGGGTGAGGTTCCACTCCTTGGCGAGCGGCGTGCCCTCGAACGGGATCAGGAAGTTGACCGGGACGGAGTCCGAGCCCAGCTCGCGCAGCGCGAACACCACGTCGACCAGGTCCTCGTCGCTCTCGCCCATGCCGGCGATCAGGCCGGAGCAGGCGGACAGGCCCGCGCCGTGCGCCTTCTTCACGGTGTCCACCCGGTCCGCGTAGGTGTGGGTGGTGGTGATGTCGCCGTAGGTCTTCTCGGAGGTGTTGAGGTTGTGGTTGTAGGCGTCGGCGCCGGCCGCCTTCAGCCGCTCCGCCTGGTTGTCGGAGAGCAGGCCGAGGCAGACGCAGATCTCGACCTCGGGGTCGGCCTCCTGGATGGCGGCCATGGTGTCGGTGACCCGGTCGATGTCACGGTCCGTCGGGCCGCGGCCGCTGGCGACCAGGCACACGCGCTTGGCGCCGCCGGCCACCCCGGCCCGGGCCGCCTCGGCGGCCTGGTCGGGCTTGAGCCAGGTGTACTTGAGGATCTCGGCCTTGGAGCCCAGCCGCTGCGAGCAGTAGTTGCAGTCCTCCGGGCAGAGCCCGCTCTTGAGGTTCACCAGGTAGTTGAGCTTCACGCGCCGGCCGAACCACCTCCGGCGGACCTTGCCGGCCGCGGCGACGACGTCCAGCAGCTCGTCGTCGGTGGTGGCGAGGACGGCCAGCGCCTCCTCGCGGGTCGGGACTTCGCCGCGCAGGCCCTTGGCGGTGAGGGTATCGAGCAGATCCATGGGGCCGATCCTGCCTGGTGGCGCTTGAATGGCGCCAGAGGAAACCCGCCAGAAGATCGGCGGAAGGATGTGCCACTTGCCACAGTGTCGAAGCTCACGGTGTCGCCGCTGGTCACGAGCTTGACGCCGGTACGAATCGGAGGTTACCGGCCGGTAGGCGGTGGTCGCGGCGAAGGGCCGGGGAGGCCGGCGCAGGGCGGTCGCCGGTACGCGTGCCGGACGGTCGCGGACGCCCGCGCGCGGCGGTGACCGGCAACCGCCCACCCAGTGATCCACGCCACCCGACGGTTGCTTAGAATCTGCGCCATGACCACGCAGGGGGAGCGCACCCCGACTCCGGGAGAGGGCCAGAACGGCCAGGCAGTGCGGCGGACCGGCGGGGCCCCCGCCAGCGCGGGCACGGACCTGATCGGTAGTCGGGGCGGCGGCAGGGGCAGGCGGTTGACGGCCCGCCGGGCGGTGGGCTGGGTCGTCGTGGTGGGAGTGGTGGCCGCCGGCGGATGGATCATCACCCGCCCGATGCCCGGCGACTACATACCCGGGCTCGGCCCGTCCACCAAGGATGCGGCCAGGACGCCCCCGGTGGTCGGCACCCCGCCGCCGCACACCGACTCCGAGGGCCTCAATGCCGACAGCCTCTTCCCCGCCCAGCGGCCGGTCGAGGCCGCCGGGTACAAGGCCCGGCGTGGCGCCATCCGGCAGGGCGAGAACTGCGCCGAGGTCCTGCAGGACCGCACCCAGGAGCTGTTCCGGGACAGCGGCTGCCATGCCTACCTGATCGTCAGCTTCTCCGGCGTCGACCGCCCGGTGCTCAGCAGCGTCACCGTCCTGCGCTTCGGCGACCAGGCCGCCGCCACCCGGGCCGCCGACACCCTGCGCGGCAAGCCCGGCGCACTCGCCTTCATCCTTCCGGACGCCAACACCGCCCCCGCGCCGTCGTCCGGCGCGCCCAAGTCGGCCGAGCCGCGGGTCGAGGCGGTCGGGCACTACGTGACGGTGACCGGCTCCCGGCTCAGCGAGGCCCGCACGCCCGGCCCCGGCGCCCCGTCCACCCCGGCCGCGACATCGTCGGGCCCGGCGCCCAGCGCCGAGCAGACCCTGGAGGAGGCGACCCGCGCGCTCTCCTACGCGGCGGGCGCGCCGTTCGTCTGGATGTGACGCCTCGCCGGCCCCCCCCGCTCCGGGGGCCGGCGACTTCGAAGCCGGGGTTGACGGTCCGTCAGCCGCCCAGTCGGTCCACCGCGGTGACCCGCAGCACCGCCCGGCCCTCCTCGTCCGAGCCGTACAGGTCGACCTCGGCGCTGATGCCCCAGTCGTGGTCGCCCTCCGGGTCGTCGAAGATCTGCCGGACCTTCCAGGCGGAGTCCTCCTCCTCGATGATCAGCATCTTGGGGCCGCGCGCGTTCGGGCCGGTGCCGAGGTCGTCGTACTCCTCCCAGTACCCGTCCATGGCGTCCGCCCAGCGGTCCGCGTCCCAGCCGTACGAGCCGTCCAGCTCGGCGAGCTCCTCGTAGTGCTCCAGCGCGCACAGCTCGACCCGGCGGAACAACTCGTTGCGCACCAGCACCCGGAACGCCCGCGCGTTCGCCGTCACCGGCGCCGGCTTGTCGTCCAGCGTCACCTCGGGGGCCTGCGGGTCCGTCGGGTTGGCCAGCTGCTCCCACTCGTCCAGCAGGCTGGAGTCGACCTGGCGGACCAGCTCGCCGAGCCAGGCGATGACGTCCTTCAGGTCGTCGGTCTTCACGTCCTCGGGGACGGTCTGCTCCAGCGCCTTGTACGCGCTCGCCAGGTAGCGCAGCACGATGCCCTCGGTGCGCGCCAGCTCGTAGAAGCCGACGTAGTCCGAGAAGGTCATCGCCCGCTCGTACAGGTCGCGGACCACCGACTTCGGCCTCAGCTCGTGGTCGCCGATCCACGGGTGCGCCCGGCGGTACACCTCGTACGCGTGGGTGAGCAGTTCCTCCAGCGGCTTCGGGTAGGTGATCTCCTGGAGCCGCTCCATCCGCTCCTCGTACTCGATCCCGTCGCGCTTCATCTCGCCGATGGCCTCGCCGCGCGCCTTGTTCTGCTGCGCGGCGAGGATCTGGCGCGGGTCGTCGAGGGTCGCCTCGACCACCGAGATCACGTCCAGCGCGTACGAGGGCGAGGTCGGGTCGAGGAGCTCGAAGGAGGCCAGGGCGAAGGTGGAGAGCGGCTGGTTGAGCGCGAAGTTCTCCTGGAGGTCGAGCGTCAGGCGCACGATCCGGCCCTCGGCGTCCGGCTCCGGCAACCGCTCGACCACGCCGCCCTGCAGCAGGGAGCGGTAGATCGCGATCGCGGTGCGGATGTGCCGGCGCTGCGCCGCGCGGTCCTCGTGGTTGTCGGTGAGGAGCTTGCGCATCGCCTCGAAGGCGTTGCCGGGGCGGCCGATCACCGACAGCAGCATCGCGTGGCTCACCTTGAAGCGGGAGACCAGCGGCTCCGGGTCGGCGCCGATCAGCTTGTCGAAGGTCTCCTCGGTCCAGCCGACGAAGCCCTCCGGCGCCTTCTTGCGCACCACCTTGCGCTTCTTCTTCGGGTCGTCCCCGGCCTTGGCGATCGCCTTGTCGTTCTCGATCACGTGCTCGGGCGCCTGCGCCACCACCTGTCCGACGGTGTCGAACCCGGCCCGGCCGGCCCGCCCGGCGATCTGGTGGAACTCGCGGGCGCGCAGGATCCGCACCCGGTTGCCGTCGTACTTGGACAGCGCCGTGAACAGCACCGTACGGATCGGCACGTTCACCCCGACGCCCAGCGTGTCCGTCCCGCAGATCACCTTCAACAGGCCTGCCTGGGCCAGGCGTTCGACCAGCCGGCGGTACTTCGGCAGCATGCCCGCGTGGTGCACGCCGATGCCGTGGCGCACGAAACGGGACAGGTTGCGGCCGAACTTGGTGGTGAAGCGGAAGCCGCCGATCAGGTCGGCGATGGCGTCCTTCTCCGCCTTCGAGCACATGTTGATGCTCATCAGCGACTGCGCCCGGTCCACCGCCTCCTTCTGCGTGAAGTGCACCACGTAGACCGGCGCCTGGCCGGTCTGCAGCAGCTCCTCCAGGGTGTCGTGCATCGTGGTGCGGCGGTACTCGTAGAACAGCGGCACCGGGCGGGTCGTGTTGCGCACCACCGTCGTCGGGCGGCCCGTCCGGCGGGTCAGGTCCTCCTCGAAGCGGCGCACGTCGCCGAGCGTCGCCGACATCAGCAGGAACTGCGCCTGCGGCAGCTCCAGCAGCGGGATCTGCCAGGCCCAGCCGCGGTCCGGCTCCGCGTAGAAGTGGAACTCGTCCATGACCACCTGGCCGACGTCCGCCCGGAGCCCGTCGCGCAGCGCGATCTGCGCCAGCACCTCGGCCGTGCAGCAGATGATCGGCGCGGTCGGGTTCACGCTCGCGTCGCCGGTCATCATGCCGACCTGCTCGGTGCCGAACATCTTGACCAGGTCGAAGAACTTCTCCGACACCAGCGCCTTGATCGGCGCCGTGTAGAACGTCCGCTTCCCCTCCGCCAGCGCCGCGAAGTGCGCGCCCGCCGCCACCAGGCTCTTGCCCGACCCGGTCGGCGTCGCCAGGATGACGTTGTTCCCCGACACCAGCTCGATCAGCGCCTCCTCCTGCGCCGGGTACAGCGTGATCCCGCGCTCCTCCGCCCACGCGGCGAAGGTCTCGTACAGCGCATCGGGCGTGGCGGGCTTCGGCATCAGATCAAGGAGGGTCACCCGGCTATCTTGCCTGCTCGCCGCCACCCCGGGCAAAGCCCGCCCTCCGCCGGCACCCGCCCCGGGACTGTCCGGATCGCTGCACCGGCGGCCGCGAAGCCGTGCGCGGCCGCCCATTGATCGCGGCGGCGGCGCCGTGCCAGAGTGCCGGGCATGGTCCAACCGCTCGCGTCCGCAACGCACACCACCGACCTCGCCCCGGCGGCCGTCTTCGACTGGCTCGACGAGGCCGCCGAACTGCGGGCCGAGGCCGGGCTGACGCGCCGGCTGCGCAGCCGCGCGGCGCAGGACCCGGTGCTCGACCTGGCCGGGAACGACTACCTGGGGCTGACCAGGCACCCGGCGGTGACGCAGGCGGCCGCCGAGGCGGCGCTGCGCTGGGGCGGGGGGTCGACCGGGTCGCGGCTGGTGACCGGGACGACCGCGCTGCACACCGAACTGGAGGAGGAGCTCGCCGCGTTCTGCGGGGTGGAGGCGGCGCTGGTGTTCTCCTCCGGCTACACCGCCAATCTGGCCGCGCTGACCGCGCTCACCGACCCGGACACGCTGATCGTGTCGGACGCCTACAACCACGCCTCGCTGATCGACGGCTGCCGGCTCGCCCGCGCGGACGTCCACCGGGCCCCGCACAGCGACCCGCAGGCCGTCCGGGAGGCGCTGGAGCGCCGGACGCAGCGGCGGGCGCTGGTGGTCAGCGACTCTGTGTTCTCGGTGGACGGCGACGCCGCCCCGCTGGCCGGGCTGTCCGCCGCCGCCCGGGCGCACGGCGCCGCGCTGCTGGTCGACGACGCGCACGGGCTGGGCGTCCTCGGCCCCGGCGGCGCCGGGGCGCTCGCGGCGACCGGGCTCGCCGGGCAGCCGGACACCGTCGCCACCGTCACGCTCTCCAAGTCGCTCGGCTCGCAGGGCGGCGCCGTGCTCGGGCCGCGCCGGGTGATCCGCCACCTCACCGAGACCGCCCGCACCTTCATCTTCGACACCGGCCTCGCCCCGGCCGCCGTCGCCGCCGCCCTCGCCGCGCTGCGCCTGCTGCGCGCCGAGCCGCACCGCGCCGACCGCACCCGCGAGGTGGCCCGCGGCCTCGCGGCCCGGCTGACCGCCGCCGGGCTCCGGGCCTGCGAGCCGGACGCGGCCGTGGTGTCGGTGCGCGCCCCGGGCGCGGAGGCCGCCGTCGCCTGGGCCGCCGACTGCCGGCGGGCCGGGCTCGCCGTCGGCTGCTTCCGCCCGCCGTCCGTCCCGGACGGGGTGTCCCGGCTGCGGCTCACCGCGCGCGGGGACCTGACGGACGCGCAGCTCGCGGAGGCGGTCCGGATCATCGCCGAGCTGGCGCCGGAGGGCGCCCGGGTCGGCTGACACCTGGGCCGGGAGGGCCGCCCGCCCGGCCGCCCGTGCAACCGTCCGGCCGTCGGTGGCGTCACCCCAGCGGGGGTGAGCCGATGGGGGTGGCGGTGCGGCGGTGGGGGCCGGTGGCGGCCGGGGTGCTGTTGGTGCTGCTGGCCGGATGGCTGGTGGGCGGGCCGGTGCGGCAGTTCGGGCAGGCGGCCGGGCTGGTGGGGGCGCCCGGGACGTTCCGCGCGGAGCGGTGTCTGATCCCGGCGAACGAGGACGGCCCGCCTCCTTCGGACTGCCGGGGCGTGTTCCGCCCGGACGGCGGCGGCCCGGCGCACGAGCACGCCAGGATGCGGGCGGGCGCGCCGGTCGGCGAGGACGTCTGGGCGGTGTGCGAGGGCGACGAGTGCCACCTGGTGTCGGACGCCGAGGTGGCGCGGACGGTGATGCTGCTGGCGCTGGCCCTGGCACCGGGTGTGGCGGGCGTGCTGCTGACCGGCGTCGGCCTGCGCGCGCGGCGCGTCGGCCGGGGGCTGCTGCTCTCCGGCGCGGTCGTGGGCGTCCTGCTGTTCACCCTGATGGTGCTGGGCGGCGTCTTCTGGTTCGTGCTGGCCATGACGGGGGTGTGAGCCCGGCGAGATCGGCCGGACAGGGCCTACGTCTTGCGGGCCCGGCTGGGCTGCACCCTGGTCGGCTCGCCGGCCGCCTTGGGGTGGTCGGGCGGGTACGGGAGCTCTCCGAGGCCCTCGTCGCGCAGCTGCTTGTCGTACAGCTCCAGCAGGCCGTCCAGGCGGTACGCCCGATCGTCCATCTCGGCGTTCAGGTCCCCGAGTTCGGCGAAGCGGGCGGGGACGGTGCGCAGGTCGAAGTCCTCGGGGGAGGCGTCGTCGAGCTCCTCCCAGCGCAGCGGGGTCGAGGCGGTGGCGCGCGGGCGGGCGCGCAGGGAGTAGGCGGAGGCGATGGTGCGGTCGCGGGCCATCTGGTTGTAGTCGACGAAGATCCGCTCGCCGCGCTCCTCCTTCCACCAGGCGGTGGTGACCTGCCCGGGCATCCGCTGCTCCAGGACCCGGCCGAGGGCGATCACGGCGTGCCGGCCGTCGGTGAAGGTCCACTCGGGCACCAGCGGGACGTACACGTGCAGGCCGCGCCCGCCGGAGGACTTGGGCCAGCCGCGCAGCCCGTACTCCTCCAGCAGCGCGCGCAGTTCGTGGGCGGCGCGGACGGCGTCGTGGAAGTCGGTGCCGGGCTGCGGGTCGAGGTCGATGCGCAGCTCGTCGACGTGCTCGGTGTCGGAGCGGCGGACCGGCCAGGGGTGGAAGGTGAGGCAGCCCAGGTTGGCGGCCCACAGCACGGCGGCCGGCTCGGTGGGGCAGATCTCGTCGGCGGAGCGGCCGCTGGGGAAACTGATCCGGGCGGTGGGCAGCCAGTCCGGCAGGCCCTTGGGGGCGCGTTTCTGGTAGAAGAACTCGCCGTCCACGCCGTCCGGGAAGCGCTGCAGGGTGGTGGGCCGGTCGCGCAGTCCGCGCAGCACCCCGTCGGCGACGGCCAGGTAGTACTGCGCGACGTCCAGCTTGGTGAAGCCGCGCTCGGGGTAGTACACCTTGTCCGGGTTCGACAGCCGGACGCTGCGCCCGGCGACATCCAGTTCCACGGCTGAGCCCATGCCCCTCACGCTAAGGGCGCCGTGCCCCGCGCGCGTCTTTTCGCCGTGGGCCCTTTCCGCGGTGGGCCCTCTTCGCCGTGTGCCCTTTCGTCGCGCGGCTTCCGGCCGTGCGCGCGAGGATCGGAGCCATGGACCTGCCCGTGATGCCGCCGGTGGCGCCGATGCTCGCCAAGTCGGTGGCGAAGATCCCGCCGGGGATGCAGTACGAGGCCAAGTGGGACGGCTTCCGGACGATCGTGTTCCGCGACGGCGACGAGGTGGAGCTCGGCAGCCGCACCGGCAAACCGCTGACCAGGTACTTCCCCGAGCTGGTCGCCGCGCTGCGGCGGGAGCTGCCGCCGCGCTGCGTGCTGGACGGCGAGGTGGTGATCGCCCGGGACGGCCGGCTGCGGTTCGAGGAACTGCTGGAGCGCATCCACCCCGCGGCGAGCCGGGTGCGGCTGCTGGCGGAGCGGACGCCCGCCTCCTTCATCGCCTTCGACCTGCTCGCGCTCGGTGACGTCGCGCTGCTGGACGAGCCGCTGTCGGTGCGCCGCGCGGCCCTGGAGACGGCGCTCGGCGCCGCCCGCGACCCGGTGTTCACCGCCCCCGCCTCCACCGACCGGGACGTGGCGCAGACCTGGTTCGCCGAGTACGAGGGCGCCGGGCTGGACGGCGTGGTGGCCAAGCCGCTGGACCAGCCGTACCGGCCGGGCGAGCGGACCATGTTCAAGATCAAGCACGAGCGCACCGCCGACTGCGTGGTGGCCGGCTACCGCGAGCACAAGAGCGGCCCGGTGGTCGGCTCGCTGCTGCTGGGCATCAACGACGCCGAGGGCCGGCTCCAGCACGTCGGCGTCTGCGCCGCGTTCTCGATGGCCCGCCGCCGCGAACTCGCCGAGGAACTGGCCCCGTTGCGGATGGCCGACCTCTCCCGCCACCCGTGGGGCGGCTGGGCGGACGAGGCGGCGCACGCCGAGGGCCGGCTGCCGGGCGCGGTCAGCCGGTGGACCGGCGGCAAGGACCTCTCCTGGGTC
This sequence comes from Kitasatospora sp. NPDC088779, assembly GCF_040685395.1. Lineage (NCBI taxonomy): Bacteria > Bacillati > Actinomycetota > Actinomycetes > Kitasatosporales > Streptomycetaceae > Kitasatospora > Kitasatospora sp. NPDC088779. The sequence continues at coordinate 96,305 of NZ_JBFBHW010000031.1, forward strand.
GCGCTGCGCCCCGAGCGGGTGGTCGAGGTCGCCTACGACCACATGGAGGGCACCCGCTTCCGGCACACCGCGCAGTTCCGCCGCTGGCGGCCGGACCGCACGCCGGAGAGCTGCACCTACGCGCAGCTGGAGGAGCCCGTCTCCTACGATCTGGCCCGCGTGCTGGGCAGTTGACGACACCTCGGAGGCCCGGCCCGGTGATCCGGGCCGGGCCTCAAGCGGTCTGGCGCTCAGGCGCCCGGTCGGTCCGGAGCTCAGGCGTTGACCGTGGACGGCGCGCCGGAGGGGGACCCCGGGGCGCCGGGCGAGGCCGGGGACGAGGCCGACCCCGAGGGCGAGAGCGAGGGTGACGGCGACGCGGACCCCGAGGACGAGGCCGACGGCGAGGCCGTGTTGTTCACCGGCGGGATCGAGTAGACGTTCTTCGGCGAGACGATCTGCGTGATCGCCTTCGCGAGCAGCGAGGACGGCTCCGAACCCCGGTACGGCACATCGGTGTTGAGCAGCACCACCAGGGTGGCCTGGGACTGCGGCAGGTACACCGCCACGGTCTCGTAACCGGGCAGCGAGCCGTTGTGCCCGATCCACCCGTTGTTGTTGAACAGCCCGAGGCCGTAGCCGACGCCGGGGTCCCCGGTCGGCTGGGTCTTCAACCGCTGGGACTGGGTGTCCTGCTTCAGCAGGGAGCCGGTGGCCAGGGACTTCGACCAGTTCTGCAGGTCGGTGAGGTTGGAGATGACCGCCCCGGCCGACCAGGCCCAGGACGGGTTCCAGTCGGTGGCGTCCGTGGTCTGGCCGTTGGGCGTCTGGTCGGTGTAGCCGCGGGCGTGCGGGTCGGGGAAGGTCGCGTCGGTCGGGAAGACCGTCCCGTTCAGTCCGGCCTGGCTGAACACCTGGTCCTTGAGGAACTGGTCCACGGGCTCCCCGCCGGCCTTCTCGATGACCTTGCCGAGCAGGATGTAGTTGCTGTTGCTGTACTGGAACTTGCTGCCCGGCGGGAAGTTCGCCGGGTGCTTGTACCCGTAGGCGAGCAGCTCGTCGGGCGTGAACACCCGGTTCGGGTCGCTGATCAGCGCGTTCACGAAGTCCGGGTCGGAGGTGTACGGGAACAGGCCGCTGCGCATCCCGGCGAGCTGGCGGATGGTGATCTTGTCGCCGCCGGGCACGCCGTCCACGTACTTGGAGACCGGGTCGTCCAGGCCCACCTTGCCCTGGTCGACCAGCCGCAGCACGCCGGTCGCCGTGAAGGTCTTGGTCTCGCTGCCGATCCGCATGTTCAGGTCGGGCGACATCGGGGTGCCGGCGGACTTGTCGGCCTGGCCGAAGGCCCGCTGGTAGCTGCCGTCGGGGGTGGTGATCCCGACGATCACGCCGGGGGTGGAGGTCTGGTTCAGCACCTGCTTGATCGCGGCGTCCAGCTGGTTGGCGACGTCGGGGGTCAGCGGCACCACCGCGCCGGCCGAGCCGCTCGCCGAGCCGCTCGCGGCGCCCGAACCGGCGCTGGAGCCCGACGCGGACGGGCTGAGCGCGGCGGGCTCGGCGGTGAGGGCCGCGCCGCCGGCCTGCTTCGGCGGTGACCCGCCGGAGCAGGCCGCGGTCGCGAGCAGGCCGGTCAGCGCCAGGGCGGCGCAGGCCGCTCGGCGGGTGGAACGGGACGCGGCCGGATGTGGCCGTCGGAGCGTGGTCATAGGTCGAGGCGCCTCTCTGCGGCGGACGGCCCCGGAGCGCTGCTCCACGAGGCCGACGGGGGAGCGCCGCCACCGTAAGCACCGCCGGTGCGGCCCCGCTCGTCGACCGCCGCAGGGCTGACCCGAACGGACCGGCGGTCAGCCGACTGCCCCAGCCGGCTGGCGCATATCGCCTCTCGTGCTGTCAAGGACCACTGCCCACTGGGGGGTTGGTGTCGCGGAAGCGGGCTCGCGCTCGGCCGAACAGGTGAGCACCGGCACGCCGCACCCGTCCCCGGCCCCGGCTCGGGCACGATCGTTTAGCCCAGCTGTGGCCGCCCTTAAGAATTCCTCGATGGACCGAACCCACCCTCACCAGGCAGATTTCTGCCTGCCCGGATCGCGTCCGCCAGGAACGGCCACACCGGGGCCACTCGGCCTGCCCACCCGCGAAGGCCGCCCCACTCGCACGTCAGGAGCCGACGCCCGTGAAGGCACTCGTCAAGCAGAAGGCCGAGCCCGGGCTCTGGCTGGTGGACGTCCCGAAGCCGGAGATCGGCCCCGGCGAGGTGCTGATCAAGGTGCTGCGGACCGGCATCTGCGGCACCGACCTGCACATCCGCAACTGGGACGGCTGGGCGCAGCAGACCATCACGACCCCGCTGGTGCTCGGCCACGAGTTCGTCGGCGAGGTCGCCGAGATCGGTGCCGGCGTCGCGGACATCGCGGTCGGCGACCTGGTCAGCGGCGAGGGCCACCTGGTCTGCGGCAAGTGCCGCAACTGCCAGGCCGGCCGCCGCCACCTGTGCCGCAACACGGTCGGCCTCGGCGTCGGCCGGGACGGCGCCTTCGCCGAGTACGTGGCCCTGCCCGCCTCCAACGTCTGGGTGCACCGGGTGCCGGTCGACCTGGACGTGGCCGCGATCTTCGACCCGTTCGGCAACGCCGTCCACACCGCGCTCTCCTTCCCGCTGGTCGGCGAGGACGTGCTGATCACCGGCGCGGGCCCGATCGGCATCATGGCCGCCGCCGTCGCCAAGCACGCCGGCGCCCGCAACGTGATGATCACCGACGTCTCCCCGTACCGCCTCGACCTGGCCCGGAAGGTCGGCGTCACGCTGGCGCTGAACGTCGCCGAGCACACCATCGAGGAGGGCCAGCAGAAGCTCGGCCTGCGCGAGGGCTTCGACGTCGGCCTGGAGATGTCCGGCCGCCCCGAGGCGATGCAGTCGATGATCGCCAACATGACCCACGGCGGGAAGATCGCCGTGCTCGGCCTGCCCGCCGAGCAGTTCCCGGTCGACTGGGCCTCGGTCGTCACCTCGATGATCACCATCAAGGGCATCTACGGCCGCGAGATGTTCGAGACCTGGTACGCGATGTCCGTGCTGCTGGAGGGCGGGCTGGACCTCGCCCCGGTGATCACCGGCCGGTACGCCGCCGACGACTTCGCGGCCGCCTTCGACGAGGCCGCCGGCGGCCGCTGCGGCAAGATCATCCTCGACTGGACCGCCTGAGCCCCCCCGTTCGTCCTCGTTAGGAGTCCGCAGTGTTCGACAACGTGCGCGCCGACATCGCCACCACCCTCGACGAGATCCGCGAGGCCGGGCTCTTCAAGCCCGAGCGGGTCATCGGCACCCCGCAGAGCGCCGCGGTCACCGTCACCGGCGGCGGCCGCCCCGGTGAGGTGCTGAACTTCTGCGCCAACAACTACCTCGGCCTGGCCGACCACCCCGAGGTGCTCGCCGCCGCCAAGGACGCGCTGGACCGCTGGGGCTACGGCATGGCCTCGGTGCGCTTCATCTGCGGCACCCAGGACGTCCACAAGGCACTGGAGGACCGCCTCTCGGCCTTCCTGGGCCAGGAGGACACCATCCTGTACTCCTCCTGCTTCGACGCCAACGGCGGCGTCTTCGAGACCCTGCTCGACGACCGCGACGCCGTCATCTCCGACGCGCTCAACCACGCGAGCATCATCGACGGCATCCGGCTCAGCAAGGCCCGCCGCCACCGCTACGCCAACCGCGACCTGGCCGACCTGGAGCAGCAGCTCAAGGAGACCCAGGACGCCCGCCGCCGCCTGATCGTCACCGACGGCGTGTTCTCGATGGACGGCTACGTCGCCCCGCTGCGCGAGATCTGCGACCTGGCCGACCGCTACGGCGCCATGGTCATGGTCGACGACTCGCACGCCGTCGGCTTCGTCGGCCCCGGCGGCCGCGGCACCCCCGAACTGCACGGTGTGATGGACCGCGTGGACATCATCACCGGCACCCTCGGCAAGGCGCTCGGCGGCGCCTCCGGCGGCTACGTCGCCGCCCGCCGGGAGATCGTCGCCCTGCTGCGCCAGCGCTCCCGCCCGTACCTGTTCTCCAACTCGCTCGCCCCGGTGATCGCGGCGGCCTCGTTGAAGGTGCTCGACCTGGTCGAGCAGTCCAACGAGCTGCGCGAGCGGCTGGCGGCCAACACGGCGCTGTTCCGCAGCAGGATGACCGAGGCCGGCTTCGAGATCCTGCCGGGCGACCACCCGATCGCCCCGGTGATGATCGGCGACGCGGCCAAGGCCGGCCGGCTCGCCGAACTGCTGTTGGAGCGCGGCGTGTACGTGATCGGCTTCTCGTTCCCGGTGGTCCCGCACGGTCAGGCCCGGATCCGGGTGCAGCTGTCCGCCGCGCACTCCACCGAGGACGTCGAGCGCGTCGTCGCCGCCTTCGTCGACGCGCGCGCCGCGCTGGGCGAGTAGCCCGGCGGTCGGTGAGGCGGCGGCCCCATGAGCTGCCCGCGGGCCGGTCCGCTCGGAACCGGACCGGCCCGCGGGCTCACCACCGTCGTGCGGTGGGGGCGCATCGATCCGCCC